>NZ_QSKJ01000005.1:0-162863 GCF_003469895.1 Collinsella sp. AM28-11LB | reverse complement strand
TGTCCCGGTCGCTGTTTCGCGCTTTGCGCGAAAGGCGCGCTACTTTGGGGTGGGTGGGGGACGGGGTTGTTGCGGTGACTTGTCCCCTTCGCTGTTTCGCGGCTTTGCCGCGGAAAGCGCGACACTTTGGGATGGGTGGGATATATGGTCGACGCGCCACTCTGTTCTGGACGTATTTCTGCTGCGTTCCCCCCGCCATAAATTACCCTCGGCATACTTGCGCGAATACTCGCTCGTGCTACACTTGCAATTGCTGTTTCAGGGCGGGGTGAAATTCCCCACTGGCGGTAAATCGGGCGGTGTCAAAGGGGCGCCGTGGCGCAGGCGAGATGCCTGCGACCGAGCCGATGAGTCCGCGACCCGTGTGTGCGTTGGTTTGCATGCCGGCTGAACTGGTGAGATCCCAGTACCAACGGTTAGAGTCCGGATGAAAGAGGCAGGTGATCTTATGTCTGAACAGTCGCAGCATATCCATTTTGAGAACACGAATAGGTGGAGCACCAAACAGCTCGTTACCATGGCGCTGATGTGTGCCTTGAGCGCATTGTTTATGTATGTGCAGCTACCCATCCTTCCTTCGGCGCCGTTTTTGACGTATGACCCGTCGCTGGTGCCGGCGATGGTGTGTGGGTTTGCGTATGGTCCTGGTGCCGGTACCGCTGTTGCCGCTATGGCTATCGTTATCCATGCGCTCACCACGGGTGACTGGGTCGGCGCGCTTATGAACTTGGTTGCCACGCTGGGCTATATTCTCCCCGCGGCTATCGTCTACCAGAAGATGCACACCTATAAGGGTGCCGTGATTGGCCTGGTGCTCGGCGTCATTGCCGCTACAGCGCTGTCTATGGTCGCAAACCTTACCATTGGCGTTTGGTTCTGGTATGGCTCGGTCGATGTGATCGCCCCACTCATGATTCCTGCCGTGCTGCCGTTCAACCTTATCAAGACCGTGCTTAACTCGGTGTTGACGCTGGCGGTGTATAAAGCAGTCTCCAACCTCATCACGCCTAAAAAGGACCAGGTCAAAGGCCGCGCATGATTGAGTGTCGGGGCGTTTCCTTTAGCTATGACGGTGCTGCACCGGCGCTCGATGGCATCGATTTGAGCATTAAGGACGGCGAGTTTTTCTGCATCCTCGGCGGAAACGGATCGGGCAAGTCGACGTTTGCCAAGCATTTGAACGCGCTACTGCAGCCCGATGCGGGAACGGTGTGCGTCAACGGCATGGACGCGTCCGATCCCGAGCTGGTCTACGACATTCGCTCGACCGCGGGCATGGTGTTTCAGAATCCCGACGACCAGCTCGTGGCGACGCTTGTCGAGGACGATGTTGCCTTTGGTCCCGAGAACTTAGGGATGGAATCCGCCCAGATCGCACAGCGCGTGCGCGAGGCGCTGAAGGCCGTGGGTCTGGTGGGCTTTGAGCGCCACGAGACCCATGCACTTTCGGGTGGCCAAAAGCAGCGCGTGGCGCTTGCCGGCGTGCTCGCCATGGAACCGCGCGTGCTCATATTGGACGAGGCTTCTTCGATGCTCGATCCGCGTGGACACAAGGGCCTCATGAAGGCTTGCCACGCGTTGCACGATCGCGGCATGACCATCATGATGATTACGCACTTTATGGAAGAGGCCTCCGAGGCCGATCGTGTCGCGGTGTTTCGGGCGGGGCGCGTTGCCATGCTCGGTACGCCCGAGGAAATCTTGACGCGGGCGGACGAACTTGCGCAGCTCAATCTGGATATGCCAGCGTCGTGCTGCTTGGGCATGGAGCTTCGTGCGAAGGGCGTGCCCGTTCATGCGCAGGTGCGCGAGGTGGATATGGTCGCCGAGATTGCGCAGACTTATGCCGAGCGAAGTGGGGCAGGCACCGTGGGGCAGTCTTCCGCACCCCAATCGGAAATCGTTGGCGGTACGGTTTCGGCAAGCAACGAAGATGACGTACCAGAGCCCGTCATCGAACTATCCCATGTTTCGTATAGCTATTCGCTGAGCGCCCGCGAGCGTCGTCGCTGGCGCAAGCGTTCGGCTGTCGCGGACAAATCGAACAAACAAGCCCTTTGGGGAAACGACCCCAGCAGCCCGTGGGCGCTGCGCGATGTTTCGCTGACGGTGCGCCGCGGCGAGTTCCTGGGCCTTGCGGGTCATACCGGTTCGGGTAAGTCGACGCTGGTCCAGCATCTCAACGGTTTGATTCGCCCCCAGGAGGGATCCGTTCGCGCGCTGGGGCTCGATCTGTCAAACAAGAAAGACGCCGCCGCGGTTAAGGCAAAGGTCGGCGTGGTGTTTCAATATCCCGAGCGTCAGCTGTTTGCCGAAACCGTGGCGCAGGACGTGGCGTTTGGTCCGCACAACCTTGGCTTGCCGCAAGATGAAGTCGACCGTCGTGTCGAGTCATCGCTCTCGCGCGTGGGCCTCGACCTTTCCACGGTCGGCGACAAGAGCCCCTTTGAGCTTTCGGGCGGCCAGCAGCGCCGCGTGGCGTTTGCCGGCGTGCTTGCCATGGAACCCGAGGTCCTGGTGCTCGATGAACCCATGGCGGGGCTCGATCCGGCTGCGCGCAGGGATTTCCTTGAGCTTATCGATCGACTTCACCGTGATGGCCTGACCGTTGTCATGGTTTCGCACAGCATGGATGACCTGGCCAATTGCTGCGACCGTATCGTCGTAATGAACGAAGGCGCGGTGTTTGCCGAGGGAACCCCCGAGCAGGTGTTTGCGCATGCCGATGAGCTCAAGTCGATCGGCTTGGGCGTACCTGCTGCTCAGCGCATGGCGTTGGCGCTCGCGGAAGCGGGCGTGCCGCTGCGTCGCGGCGGGCTCTATACGGTTGAGTCGTTGGCCGACGAGTTGGCAGATTTGCTGATCGGTCGCTCGGACGGTTCTTCTAACGTCTCGGACAAGGCCAAATCCGAAACGGTCACGCGAGAGGAGGGTTGCTGATGGAGGCGTTTTCGTTTGGCAGCTACTATCCCGGCGATAGTGCAATCCACCGCCTGGACCCGCGAACCAAGTTGCTCTTGGGCTTTGTGTTTCTGATCACGACGCTCACGGTCAGTGGCTTCCGCGGACTGGCTCCGGTCGCATTCTTTGTCGTGCTGGTCTATGTTGTGGCTCGGGTGCCGCTGCGTCGCGTTCTATCGTCGATGGCACCGCTGCTGGCGATCGTCGCGGTGGTCGCGGTGCTCAACTTGTTTACCGATCAGAGCGGGCGCATCCTGTGGCAGCTCGGCTTTCTGCAGATAAGCGAGGGTTCGCTGCATTCCGCCGCCTTTATGACGTGCCGCCTGACCCTGATGATGGCCGGTATGAGCGCTATTACGCTCGCCACGCCGACGCTCGACCTCACCGCGGGCTTTGAGCGTCTGCTCGCACCGTTCGCGCGTGTGGGGCTTCCGGCACACGAGCTTGGCATGATTATGGGCATCGCGCTGCGGTTTATGCCGCAATTTGCCACCGAAATAAAACAGACGGCCGATGCGCAGGCCAGCCGCGGCGCGCGCGTGACGGGCGGTCCGCTCGGCGGTGTGCGCATGCTCGGCAGTGTGGCGATTCCGCTGTTCACCGGCGTGTTCCGTCATGCCGAGACGTTGTCTGCCGCCATGGATGCCCGTTGCTATCATGGCGAGCAGGGCCGCACACGTCTGCATGCGCTTGCATTTGGCCGCGGCGATGCGTTGGCGGCGGTGGTGACGGCGTTGCTGCTCATCTGCGTCATCGTCATCAATCTTCAACTTGTTTAGGCGTGATTTGAGCGCAAGAAAGGGGTCCCTATGACCGACAACGACCGCACGGCTCAGCTTGAGCGCGTCTGTTTGTATCTCAGGCGCATTCCGGCGTGGTATCTTGCCACGACCGATGTGGCCGACGGACATCAGCCCCGCGTGAGGCCGTTTTCGTTTGCCATGGTCGATGACGGCAAACTGTGGTTTTGCACGTCGCGCGACAAGGATGTGTGGGCGGAGCTGAGTGCGAATCCCAAGTTTGAGCTCTCGGGCTGGAAGCCGGGGGAATGTTGGATTGTGTTGACCGGCGAGGCCGCACTTGAGGACGACGCAGTTGCGAGCGACAAGGTGCGTCAAGCGGGTTTTAAGCACATGGTGGGCATCGGCGAGGAACACGAGAGTGCCAACGACGGCCGCCTTGCTTTCTTTTCGGTCCGCAACATTGCCGCGCGCTTCTGCGATATCGACGGCAGCGAAGAGCGTCTGGAGCTCTAGCTCACACAAACCAGGCTTCCGGGGTAGTTAATTTGGGACGGGGCTATTTTAGCTACCCCCATATGCCAGTTGACAATTATCCTGGCCAAATAATTCATTGGCAGTTAAGGGGTAGCTAAAATAGCCCCGTCCCAAATTACCTACCCATCTCAAATTAGCTAGTGGCAGGAGGAACCGTGGACGGATTGAATACGGTACTGGAGTATCTGACGTCGGTGCCGGCGTGGTATCTGGCGACGAGTGTGGACGGGCAGCCGCATGTGCGTCCGTTCTCGTTTGCACAGATTCAGGACGGCAAGCTGTGGTTTGTAACGGCGCGTACTAAAGATGTGTGGCAAGAGCTGCTGCAAAATCAGCGTTTTGAGGCCACGAGTTGGTGGCCGGGCCATGGTTGGTTGATCTTGCGCGGGCGTGCGGGTCTGGATGACCAGGCCGCTCCCGATATGCGCGAGGCAGGATGGAAACATCTTGAGCGCTTGAGCGAGCACTATGAGGGGCCTAACGACCCCACGCTCGTCTTCTTTAGCGTCGAGGATCCCGAGGCGTATATCTGCAACCACGATGAATGGGTGCCGGTCGAGCTGTAGTCAGGCTAGCTCATCTTAACAACTTAGTATCCGCATGGGCGGGCCCCGTATTGCCCGGCGCCGTAAGGAGTGCCGGTCAATACGGGGCCCGCTCCAATTTGTCAATTCCTTCAAGCAAATATGTCGGGCGTGTTTCAATGCATGAAGACGCAAACTATTTACGTAAATATGTATTCTCTGGTGCTAAAGTTTCAACCTACCTCATAACGACGACTGCGGAATGCGCATCGGTGCCTACATCGCAGACAAGGAGTCTGAAATGTCTTTGAAGGTTGGAATCGTCGGTGCGGCGGGATACGCCGGAGCCGAGCTTATTCGCCTCATTCTCGGCCATCCCGAGTTTGAGCTTGTTGCCATTACGTCCAACGCCGATGCTGGCCAGCCGCTGTCCGCGGTGTACCCGAGCTTTGCTGGCATAAGCGATCTGGTTTTTACCACGCATGACGCCCCCGAGCTCAAGAACTGTGACGCGGTCTTTCTTGCCGTGCCGCACACTGCCGCCATGGCACAGGTGCCTGCGCTGCTCGCCGCGGGAGTCTCCTGCATTGACCTCTCGGCCGACTACCGCCTGAACGATCCGGTCACCTTTGAGGCCTGGTATGCCGCCGAGCACACGAGCCCCGAGCTGCTCAAGACCCGTGCCTTTGGTCTGCCCGAGCTGTTCTGCCAGGACTTGGAGACCGCCGCATCCGACCATGCCGACGGCAAACCCGTGCTGGTCGCCTGTGCCGGTTGCTATCCCACCGCAACGAGCCTTGCCGCCGCGCCCGCCGTGCGCGCCGGCTGGGTTGCCCAGAGTGGCCCCGTGATCGTTGACGCTATCAGCGGTGTGACGGGTGCCGGTAAGTCCTGTAACGCCCGTACGCATTTTTGCAGCGCGGACGAAAACCTGGAGGCCTATGGCGTGGGCAAGCACCGTCACACGCCCGAAATTGAGCAGATCTTGGGCCTAACCGATCGCGTCGTCTTTACCCCGCACCTGGCACCGCTCAAGCGCGGTCTACTCTCTACGGTAACGATGCCGCTTACGCCACAGGCTATCGATACCTTGACCCGTGAGAACGTTGTCGACCATTACAAGCAGTTCTACGCCGGTCGCACCTTCGTGCGTGTACTCGATGCCGGTCAGCAGCCCAAGACGGCTTCGGTCGTCGGCACCAACGCCGCCCAGATCGGCCTCGCGCTCAACAAGCGCGCGGGCGTGCTGGTGGCGACGGGCGCCATCGACAATCTGTGTAAGGGTGCAGCAGGCCAGGCGGTCCAGTGCGCCAATATCGTCTTTGGTTTTGACGAGCGACGAGGCTTGCCCACAGTGGCGTGCCCGGTGTAGCACATTCGATTGTTAACGATTTGGTAGTCGGGCATCGAGTGGGGCGCCACTCTTAAGCTGGTTTCATGATCACGACTGGCATGGCGCACCAACCGATGTCCGTTTTTTGTTTGACATAAGGAGTCATAAAGACGATGAATACCGAGCTGTTTGATATCAAGATTCGCGCTATCGAGGGTGGCGTTACGGCTGCGGCTGGTTTTAAAGCCGCAGGCATCCACGCTGGGTTCCGCAAGAATCCCGAGCGCCTGGATTACGCCCTCGTCGTGCCCGATAAACCCTGTCCCGGTGCCGGCGTGTTTACCACCAATCGCTTTTGCGCGGCGCCCGTGCAGGTGAGCCGTGCCAACCTGGGCGGTGCCGACAAGGGCTACGGCATCATCGCCGGCGTTTCGGTCAACTCTGGCAATGCCAACGCCGCCACGGGTGAGACCGGCCTTGCATGCGCGCGCGAGACGTGCAGCATCGCATCGCAGGTCATCGGCTGCGAGCCCCAGCAGATTCTAGTTGCCTCAACGGGTGTGATTGGCCAGATTCTGCCGATCGACACGTTTGAGGCCGCCATTCCTGCTGCCTACGAGGCGCTCTCCGCCCACGGTGGCGCCGATGCCGCTCGCGCCATCATGACGACCGACACGCACTCTAAGGAGTACGCCGTGTCCTACGTCAGTGAGGCTGCGGGTCATGAGGACAATGTCTATACGGTAGGAGGAATGTGCAAGGGCTCGGGCATGATCATGCCCAACATGGCCACCATGATCGCGGTCATCACTACCGATGCTCCCGTTGAGCCGGCGGCACTTCATGCCCTGCTGCTCTCGACCGTCAAACAGACCTTTAACAAGGTAACGGTCGATTCCGACACCTCGACCAACGACACCTGCATCATGCTTGCCTCCGGCGCCGCCGCAGATGCCGAGCCTATCGTCGAGGGCTCCGATGCCTTTGACGAGTTGGCATTTGCCGTGCACGAGGTGTGCGAGAGCCTGGCGCGCAATATCGCCGCCGACGGCGAGGGCGCATCCAAGCTTGTTACGGTCAACGTTACCGGCGCCGTGAACGACGAGGAGGCCGATATCGCCGCTCGTGCCGTTGCCAACTCGCCGCTCGTTAAAACCTGCATCGCCGGCCACGACTGCAACTGGGGCCGCGTTGCCATGGCGCTCGGCAAGTGCGGCGTGCGGTTTAACCAGGAAGACGTTTCAATCGACATGATGGGTATGCCCGTTTGCCGCGATGGCCTGACTGTTCCCTTTGACGAGGACGAGGCCTTGCGACGTTTCGAGGCGCCCGAGATCGTGATTTCGGCCGACCTGGGCGCAGGCGACGCGGCAACGACCGTGTGGACCTGCGACCTCACGCATGAGTACATCTCCATCAACGGCGACTACCGTTCCTAGACTCCCGATGTGCCGCGCGTCCCGCTGCAATCGCGGGCAACGAGGTGCGGCGCGATTGCTACACGAAAGACGAGGCAGACTATGAAGTTCGCACGCGATTGTCGCTCGAGCGAATCCAACGAAGTTACCGCGCAGCTGCTGTTCGAGGCGCTGCCGTGGATTAAGAATCTGACCGGTAAGACGGTCGTTATCAAGTACGGTGGCGCCGCCATGGTCGACGAGCAGCTGCGTCGTGACGTGATGAGCGACATCGTCCTGCTCAAGATCATCGGCATGCGCCCTGTTATCGTGCACGGTGGCGGCAAGGCCATCAACGAGGCGCTCAGCCACTATGACATCCCCGTCGAGTTTAAGAACGGCCAGCGTGTGACCACGCCTGCCACCATGGATATCGTGCGCGAGGTGCTGGGCGGTAAGGTCAACCAGGAGCTGGTCGCGGCGCTCAACCACCATGGCAACCTGGCCGTGGGCGTGTCGGGCAGCGACGCCGGTACCCTTATCGCCGAGCCACTCGACCCAGAGCTCGGCCGCGTAGGCAAGGTCACGCACGTCAACACCGACTATATCGAGCGTTTGCTCGACAGCGAGTACATTCCCGTTATCGCCACGGTCGCGGCGGGGGAGGACGGTGGCTTCTTCAACATCAACGCCGATACCGCCGCCGGTGCCGTTGCGGCAGCGCTCCACGCGCACAAGGCGATTTTCTTGACCGACGTCGACGGCCTGTACAAGGACTTTAGCGACAAGGATTCACTTATCTCCAACCTGACGCTCGACGAGGTTAATGAGATGCTCTACGGCGGCGAGGTCGATAAGGGCATGGTCCCCAAGCTTCGTGCGGCTGTCGACGCGCTTACCGCTGGCGTGTTCCGAGCCCACATCATCAACGGCACGACGCCGCATTCGCTGCTGCTGGAGCTGCTGACCGATGCCGGCGTCGGCACCGTGATTCATTCCACCGAGACGGCTTACGAGTTCGATACGCATCCGCATCCGCTTTCGACGTTTGCTGCGCGTCTGACCGAGAACCTCGACGAGGTCGAGAAGCTTCAGACGGTCTAGCTGGCCCGCAGTTGTCGCGTCCCTGCATCCATAGCCCTGCGCCGTACGGCGCCCAACGAAAGGCATCCCATGTCACTTGCAACTCAACAATCGCTCGAATCCCATTACGTTATGCATACCTTTGGTCGCTCGCCGGTCGAGTTTGTCGAGGGCCACGGCATGCAGCTCATCGGCGACGATGGCCGTGAGTATCTTGACTTTCTCGCTGGCATCGGCGTGTGCAGCCTGGGTCATGGCGACCCGGCTGTGCTCTCGGCGCTCGAGGCTCAGACCAAAAAGCTTCTGCATGTGTCTAACTACTTTTACATCGAGCAGCGTGGCCAGGTCGCGGCGCTGCTGTCCAAGCTTGCTAACGACGACGTAGATGGTGCGCGCGTGCTTGCCGATGCCATTGCCGCCGGCGATGAGACAACAGCAGCTGCTCTTGGTGCCCCGGCTGCGGACGAGCAGGTGTGGGAGACCTTCTTTGCCAACTCCGGCGCCGAGGCCAACGAGGGCTCGATGAAGCTTGCGCGCCTGTACGCCAAGCGTGCCGGTAACGGCGGCAACACTATCGTGTGCATGCGCGGCGGCTTCCACGGCCGTACGCTCGAGACCATTGCCGCCACCATGCAGGATTGGCTGCAGGATAGTTTCCGCCCGCTGCCGGGTGGCTTTGTGGCCTGCACGCCCAACGATGTCGATGAACTGCGTGCAATCTTTGAGCAGCTGGGAAGCGAAATTTGTGCCGTGATGCTCGAGCCGATCCAGGGTGAGAGTGGCGTGCACCCCATGACCGAGGAGTTTATGGCGGCGGCGCGCGACCTAGCACGCGAAGTGGGCGCCGTGCTTATCGCCGACGAGGTCCAGTGCGGTCTGTTCCGCTCCGGCAAACCGTTCGCTTACCAGACCTATGGCGTGGAGCCCGACATCATGAGTCTTGCCAAGGGCATCGCCGACGGCGTTCCTATGGGCGCCGTGGTGGCAAAGAAAGAGATCGCCGACGTGTTTAAGCCCGGCGATCACGGTTCGACCTTTGGCGGTAGCTGCTTGGCCATCGCGGCGTGCGCCGCGACGCTCTCCGCGCTCGTGCGCGGCGATTATGCCGACCATGCTGCCAAGGTAGGCGCCTATATGGAGGCAAAGCTCGCCAAGTTACCGCACGTTACCGAGGTGCGCGGTCGCGGCTTGATGCTCGGCTGCGACTTGGATGACGCAGCAGGCGATGCGCATGATATTGTTGCCCGCGCGTTGGCCGCCGGTGCCGTGATTAACGCTACGGGTGCCCATACGCTGCGTTTCCTGCCGCCGCTCGTCTGCGAGGAAGCCGACGTGGATGGTCTGATCGAGATTCTGTCGGGTGTCTTGGGCTAACGCGGCGCAATAACTCAATTTGGACCGGGTTCCGGACTGCGGGTGTGCCATATGCGGCACGATTCAACGGTCTGGAGCCCGTTTTGCCTTAGATTTGCTAAGGCAGGGAGACCTGCTGGTCAAAAAACATCAAATATGAGTAATGTTACCGATTTGGTAGCAGCAATTTTGGACTAATAAGGCCAGATAGCAAGTCGAAATGGCGATGAATGCACGATTTTGATCCAATTGTTAGTCCCTATAATGGACATATGTTGCATAACTTAAGCAAAAACTATCTTTTTATATGTTGCAAACAAAGTAGCAGTACTCATATTTGCCGTTTTTTGACCACAGCCTTTGTGACAGACGTGCTGGCGGGTTCGAATCCCTCTGCACTGGGCCCAAAAAAGAAAGGCCCCCATCGCTGGGAGCCTTTTCAATCAAGTGGTGGGCGATGAGGGATGTCGCGTGCGGCTTCGCCGCCCGCTTCCGCTTCGGGCCTGCGGCCCTCGCGTGCTACGTTGGAAAACGCTTACGCGTTTCCTCAGCTCCGCACCCTTGCGGGTTCGAATCCCTCTGCGATGGGCCTGAAAAAGGAAAGGCCCCCATAGCTGGGAGCCTATCAAATCGCTGGTGGGCGATGAGGGATTCGAACCCCCAGCCTTGTGCGTGTAAAGCACCTGCGCTAACCGTTGCGCCAATCGCCCGTGCGGAGAGAGAGTATAGCAAAACAATTGCCTCATTCACCTCATATCCATTAAAGGTAACTGGCGCGTGTCACAGCGGAGCTGATTCAGTTGAGATTGCCTGAACATTCCGCCCCTCTTTACGCCCTCGGGTATACTCAAAAGCTACTGATTCGATTTGATGCCCAGCAACAGCAGAGGGGATAGTATATGTGCGGTTTTGTCGGTTTTGTCGGTGGGACGGATAGCCAATCCGGGGTGCTCACCAAGATGATGGACCGCATCGTCCATCGCGGTCCCGACATGGGCGGTCAGTTTATCGACGGCCGCGTTGCCCTCGGCTTCCGCCGCCTGTCGATCCTCGACCTGACCGAGGCTGGCGCCCAACCCATGGCCAACGAGGACGGTAGCGTCGTTATCGTCTTTAACGGCGAGATCTACAACTTCCAAGAACTCCGTTCCGAGCTCGAGGCCAAGGGCTACAAGTTCCACTGCGGCGCCGACACCGAGAGCCTCCTGCACGGCTACGAGGAGTGGGGCGAGGCCGTCCTCGATCGCCTGCGCGGTATGTACGCCTTCGTCATCTGGGACAAAAAGAAGAACAAGCTTTTTGGCGCCCGCGACATCTTTGGCATCAAGCCGCTCTACTACTATCCCATGGCCGATGCGGGCGACGGCGCTCCGGGCGTGCTCTTTGGTTCCGAGATCAAGAGCTTCCTGGACTACCCGCACTTCCACAAGGCGGTCAACAAAAAGGCCCTGCGTCCGTACATGACGCTGCAGTATTCGGCAACCGAGGAGACCTTCTTCGAGGGTGTCTACAAGCTGCCGCCGGCGCACTACTTTACCGTAGACATCCCGACCGGCAAGATGAACATCGAGCGCTATTGGGATTGCGATTACTCTGCCGTCGAGAAGCCGTTCGAAGAGTATGTTGATGAGCTGGATGAGGTCGTGCACGAGAGCGTCGAGGCCCATCGCATCGCCGACGTCAAGGTCGCTTCGTTCCTTTCCGGCGGCGTCGACTCCAGCTATATTGCCGCTTGTCTCATGCCCGACAAGACCTTCTCGGTGGGCTTTGATTACAAGAATTTCAACGAGACCAACTATGCCAAGGAGCTTTCCGATAAGCTCGGCGTCGAGAACGTTCGCAAGATGATTACCGCCGACGAGTTCTTCGGTGCGCTCGAGGACATCCAGTATCATATGGACGAGCCGCAGTCCAACCTGTCTTCCGTGCCGCTGTGGTTCTTGGCCGAGATGGCCCGCAAGGACGTCACCGTCGTGCTTTCGGGCGAAGGTGCCGACGAGCTCTTTGGCGGCTACGCCTACTACGAGGACACGGTTCCGGTTCGCAAGTACAAAAAGATGGTGCCGCTGCCCATCCGTCGCGCGCTCGGAAACCTGGCGTTGCACATGCCGTACTTCAAGGGCCACAACTTCCTGGTCAAGGGTGCCGAGATCCCCGAGAAGTCGTTCCTGGGACAGGCTCTGGTATGGCCGGAGCGCGAGGTCGACGGCGTGCTCAAGCCCGAGTACAACACCGGCGATGGCGCCTTCGAGCTTGCCGCTCCCATCTATGCGCGCGTGAAGGGTCAGCCCGAGCTGGTCAAGAAGCAGTACCTGGACATGAACATGTGGCTCCCGGGCGACATTCTGCTCAAGGCCGACAAGATGTGCATGGCACATTCGCTGGAGCTGCGCGTGCCCTTCTTGGACCGCAAAGTCATGGAGTTCGCCGAGCACATTCCCGACCGCTACCGCATCAACGAGAACGGCAACAAACAGGTACTCCGCCACGCTGCCAACAAGTCGTTGCCCGATGAGTGGGCCACCCGTCCCAAGGTGGGCTTCCCGGTGCCGATTGTCTACTGGCTGCGTGAGCAAAAGTGGTACGACTATGTCAAGGAGTACTTCACCGCGCCGTGGGCAAGCGAGTTCTTCGATACCGACGAGCTCATGCACCTGCTCGATCTGCACTTTGCGGGCAAGGGCGATTTCCAGCGCAAGATCTATACGCCGCTCGTGTTCCTGGTGTGGTACAAGCGCTTCTTTATCGACGAGGACCAGCCCGCTGTTCAGGCTGCCTAGCCTCGGCTTACGAACGCCTGCACGTAACGGCTCCTCCGGGAGCCGTTTTTGCGTGGGTGCGTTTCAGTTACTATAAAAACCGTCCCTGCAAAATGGCTGAGAAAGGTGAAAGATGCACCACTCGGATTCCGCGACCGTGATCACGGTCGATACGCTTGCCAAGCTTCTCGATGTGTGCGGCGAGCTGCGCGCATCAGAGCAGGTTGACGAGCGTGCCGTGACCGGCTGCTCGTTTGATTCGCGCGCGGTCTCGGCAGGTGACGTGTTCTTTTGCAAAGGTGCTGCCTTTAAGCCCGCGTTTTTGAGCATGGCGCTCGATGCGGGCGCCGTCGCATTTGTGTGCGAGGAGTCGCTGGTCGAGTCTCTGGAGCCGCTGGCGCAGGAGAACGGCGCGGCGATGCTGGTCGTGGACAGCGTGCGCACGGCTATGGCCCTGTTGCCGCCGGAGGTCTACGACCGTCCCGACCACGACGTCAAGATCGTGGGCATCACTGGTACTAAGGGAAAGACCACGGCCGCTTTTATGCTCCAGTCCATCATCAAGGCGGCGGGCGAGTCCTGCGGCATGATCGGCTCGGTGAGTACCGACGATGGTATCGAGTGCTACGAGAGCACCAACACCACGCCCGAGGCCCCCGAGGTCTGGCGCCATATCGCCAACTGCCGCACGTCCGGTCGCCAGTCCATGGTCATGGAGGTCTCGAGCCAGGCGCTCAAGTACCAGCGCGTCGAGAACTTGCCGTTTGACGTGGCGTGCTTCCTCAACATCGGCCGCGACCACATCTCGCCGATCGAACATCCCACGTTTGAGGATTATTTTGAGAGCAAACTCAGGATCTTTGACCAGGCAAAGACCGCCGTGGTGAATCTGGGCACCGAAGAGGTTGACCGTGTGCTGGAGGCAGCGTCGACGGCCGAGCACTTGGTGACCGTTGGCGTCGAGCATCCCGAGGCAAGCCTGTGGGCGAGCGACGTGCGCATGGTCGGCTTTAGCATCGAGTTCAACTTGCATGGCCTGTGTGCCGGTGAGTCCGAGGCGGGGGAGAAGGTCCTGCTGGGCATCGCGGGCGACTTTAACGTGGAGAACGCGCTGGTCGCTATCGCCGCCGCGCGCGAGATTGGCATCGGTATCGATGCCATCAAGAAGGGCCTCTCCAAACTGCGTGTGCCGGGTCGCATGGAGGTCGTGGAGTCGAAGGACGGCCGCGTGATTTGTGTCGTTGACTACGCGCACAACCAGCTTTCGTTCCGCTCGCTTTTCTCGTCGGTGAAGCGCGCGTTTCCCGTCAGCCCGGTCATCGCAGTGTTTGGTGCTGCTGGCGGCAAGGCGCAGGAGCGCCGCGAGCAGCTTCCGCGCGAGGCCGCACCATATTCCGACCTGATGATCTTTGCCAACGAGGACCCGGCTTACGAGGACCCGATGAAGGTCTGTCGCGAGCTTGCCGAACATGTTCCCGACGATACGCCGAACAAGATTATCCTCGATCGCGAAGCCGCTGTGCATGCGGCGTTCAAGGCGGCGCGCGAGGAGTACGTCAACCCCGATGCTCCCACCATTGTTTTGCTGCTGGCAAAGGGTGACGAGGAGCTCATGCACGTGGGCGACGAGTTCGTGCCCATCGAGAGCGACCTTTCACTGGCCAATCGCCTGATCGATGTTACCCAGTTTGACTAATGAACCATGATGGCGGCGGCGCCCTGAGTGCGCTGTCGCTGCAAGCGCGTTTCCCCTCAAGCGAGGCGCGCCGCCTAAGACCAGAAGCCCCTTCTACGTAATGGAGTAACCATGTCCCACAACACCCTGCCGACCGTTGCCGAGCTTTCGGGCGAGATGCGCGAGCGCTTGGCCAAGGTTAAGTACGTCTTTACCGACCTGGACGCCACCATGCTCGCGCCCGGCTCGTGCGTGCTGCGCGACAACGACGGCAACCCCTCGACCAAACTCGTCGAGGCCGTCGTGGCGCTCGCTCGCGCTGGTATTCAGGTGGTTCCCACCTCGGGCCGCAACCGTACCATGATCCACGAGGACGCTCGCGTGCTCGGCCTCAACTCCTACATTGGTGAGATGGGCGGCCTGGTCATGTACGACCTCAAAGCCAACGATTGGGAGTATCTGACCGGCGACATGCCTTACGACCCCGCCTGCGGCCTTACTCCGCACCAGGTGATCGAGCAGACCGGCGTGTGCGAGAAGATCCTTGCTCGCTGGCCGCACAAGATCGAGTACCACAACGACATGTCGACCGGCTACAAATACCGTGAGGTCACCGTCGGCATGCGTGGCGACATTCCCGATGATGAGGCCCAGGCCATTCTCGACGAGGCCGGCTGCGGTCTGGTCTGGGCCTGCAATGGCCACCTGACGCATCTGTCCAAGCCGACGACGCTCGAGCTCGATCGCGTCGAGGACGGTCGCGCCTTTAACATCAACCCGGCGGGTCTCGACAAGGGCGTGGCGGTCGCGCGCTTCTGCGAGCACCTAGGGATCGAGCGCGAGGAGACGCTCGCGCTCGGCGATTCCGAGTCCGATTTCTACATGGCCGACCACGTGGGCACGTTCTGCCTGGTCGAGAACGGTCTGACCAGCGCCGGCGCGCCCGAGTTCCTGGACGCCTGCGACAACGCCTTTGTCACCCGCGGCAAGATTGTCGACGGCTGGGTGGCAACGGCTGAGCTGCTTGTTGCGGCCCGTTCATAGCGCGACGCATCACGCGTGGCCGCATTTTTCGAGAGAGAATCTGGTGAGGTAATGTCCGATATCGAGAATCTGGCCGGGGACACGCGCCCCATCGGCGTGTTCGACTCGGGCCTGGGCGGCCTGACGGTCGCACGGGCAATTGCCACGGCGCTTCCGCACGAGTCTGTTTACTACTTTGGCGATACTAAGCGCTGCCCTTACGGCACTCGCACCGAGGATGAGGTGCGCTCGTTTGCGCTGCAGGCGGGGCGCTGGCTTTCGAGGCACGACGTCAAGATTATGGTCATCGCCTGCAACACGGCAACGGCCGCGGCGTTGCGTCTGGCCCAGCAGGTGCTCGACGTTCCTGTGATCGGCGTGATCGCGCCGGGCGCGCGTGCGGCCATCAACAGCACCCGCACGCGCCGCGTGGGCGTGCTCGCCACTAACCTCACCATCCGTTCGGGTGCCTACACGCGCGCCATCCAAGACCTGGATGCCGGCGTGGACGTGTACGGCTGCCCTGCCTCGAGTTTTGTCGAGGTCGTCGAGCACGAGCTCGCGTCGGGTGCGCACCTGCAGGAGCAGTGGCTCGAGAACGAGGATATCTTTGATACGCCTGCCGTGCGCGCGCTGGTCGGCGCCACGGTTGAGCCGCTGCGCGACCACGGTATCGATACCGTGGTGCTCGGCTGCACGCATTTTCCGCTGTTGGTGGGACCTATCCGCCATGCGCTGGGGCCTGGGGTGCGCGTCGTGAGTTCCGCCGAGGAGACCACGCGCGAGCTGACCGATATCCTCACGCGCCGCGAGCAGCTGGCGGGCGACGCCGCCGAGCCGCAGCATCGTTTTGCCACGACGGCCGATAACATTGCTGAGTTTGCGGTGGCGGGCAGCTTTATCTTTGGACAGCCGCTCAAGAGCATAGAACATATCGATATCGATGAGCTGAAATAGATGTAAGGCCACCGACCAAAGGCTCACTTTCACCTTTTGCCGAAAGGATATTTCTATGGAGTACATGCAGGTCAACCGCGCCAACGGCCGCGCCGCCGATGAGCTGCGCCCCGTTAAGCTCACCCGTGGCGTCATGAAGCACGCCCACGGCTCGTGTTTGGCCGAGTTCGGCGACACGCGCGTGCTGTGCGCCGCTACTATCGAGGAGGGCGTGCCGGGCTGGCGCAAGGGCGCCAAGGCCGGTTGGGTAACGGCGGAGTACGCCATGCTACCGGCATCGACCGGCAAGCGCTGCAAGCGCGAGCACGCCAACCGCAAAGGCCGCTCCATGGAGATCGAGCGCCTCATTGGCCGTAGCCTGCGTACCGTCGTCAACATGAAGGCGCTCGGCGAGTACACCGTCACCGTCGACTGCGACGTGATCCAGGCCGATGGTGGTACACGTACGGCAAGCAT
The DNA here is from genome assembly GCF_003469895.1 of Collinsella sp. AM28-11LB. Classification (NCBI taxonomy): domain Bacteria; kingdom Bacillati; phylum Actinomycetota; class Coriobacteriia; order Coriobacteriales; family Coriobacteriaceae; genus Collinsella; species Collinsella sp. AM28-11LB. The sequence goes on along the minus strand of NZ_QSKJ01000005.1, from coordinate 146,065 downwards.
TACCGGCGCCTGGGTGGCGCTGCACGACGCCCTCGCCATGTGGGTCGAGGCAGGCAAGATCGAGCGCATCCCGCTTACCGGCCAGGTGGCTGCCATCTCCATGGGCGTTGTCGACGGCAATACGCTGCTTGACCTCGATTATTCCGAGGACAGCCATGCCGAGGTCGACATGAACCTCGTCGCCACCGACACCGGTGAGATGATCGAGCTCCAGGGCACCGGCGAGCAGGCGCCCTTCGACCGCAAACGCCTCAACGCCCTGCTCGACCTGGGCGACAAGGGTATCGCCGAGCTCATCGAGCTCCAGCGCCAAGCCCTCGCCTAACCTGCCAAAAAGGGACAGGTTTATTTTGGTAGGTTTTATCTGCGGAGACGTCTAGACACAAGACTGCCGTTGATTGAGAGGGGAGAGGCCGAGGCCTCGTCGTCCTCAACACGGCATTGCTATAGAGACAAGGAGACCACTCATGGCACTTGAGAAGATCGACATCGACACCCTCGACCCGGCGGCGACCATCGTCGTGGCAACGGGCAACGCCCATAAGCTCACCGAGATCGAGGCCATTTTGGGCAAGGTCATGCCCGAGGTGCGCTTTGTGGCGCTCGGCCAGCTGGGCGATTTTGAGGACCCCGAGGAAAACGGCACGACGTTTTTGGAGAACGCCATCATCAAGGCGCAGGCTGCCGTCGAAGAGACGGGGCTCATGGCCATTGCCGACGATTCGGGCCTGGTCGTTGACGCGCTGGACGGTGAGCCCGGTGTGTATAGCGCGCGCTACGCGGGTGTTCACGGCGACGATGCCGCCAACAATGCCAAGCTGCTCGTTAACCTGGAAGGTGTGGCGGACGAGGACCGCACCGCGCGCTTTATGAGCGTCGTTGCGCTTATCGACACGGACGGTTTGGTCACCTATGGTGAGGGCGCCTGCGAGGGCGTTATCGCACACGAGGGCCGGGGCGATCACGGCTTTGGCTACGATCCGCTGTTCCTGCCGGTCGACACGCCGGGCAAGACCATGGCTGAGCTGACGGCGGACGAGAAGAACGCCATCAGTCATCGTTTCCACGCGCTTGAGCATCTGTCCGCCAAACTGACGGGCGAGGAGTAGGCTGTGCGTGCGGTGGTGCAGCGCGTGCTCAACGCCGGCGTGACGGTCGACGGCAAGTGCGTGGGCAAAATTGGGAGCGGCTATCTGGTGCTGCTGGGCGTGGGCCACGGCGACACGCGCGCCGAGGCCGATAAGCTGTGGGGCAAGCTCCGCGGCTTGCGCATCAACGAGGACGAGAACGGCAAGACTAACTTGGCACTTGCCGATGTCGACGGCGAGGTGCTCGTGGTGTCGCAGTTCACGCTGTTCGCCGATTGCCGTCACGGCCGCCGCCCATCGTTTACGGATGCCGGCGCGCCCGATGTCGCCAACGAGCTTTACGAGTACTTTTTGACGCTCGTTGCCCAAGATGTCGAGCACGTGGCACATGGCATCTTTGGCGCCGACATGAAGGTCGACCTGGTCAACGATGGCCCGTTCACCATCGTCCTGGACACGGACAACCTTTAGGTTACTCGGTTTTACCAAACCGCGTAACAACTGGTCATGCGAGGTTGTCGTCTGGTACGTATTTGGGACGGGGCTTATTTAGCTACTTGCGTATGGTGGCAGCAGGGTGCTATAGTATTAGAGTTTTGTCTATCTTAGGGGTATTATCCCCTTTTTGAATTGCACCTTCTGGAGGCCCTGTTCATGGAAGAGATGGAAGTCAATCACGTCGACGACATCCACGAGAAGCTGACCGATATGGTGGGCGATCGCGTCAAGGTTAAGGCCAACATGGGCCGCACCCGCGTCGTCGAGCGCATGGGCACCATCAAGAGCGTCCACCCCGCCGTCTTTATCGTCGAGGTTGACGAGCGTCGCGGCCGCAAGTCGCGTCAGTCTTATCAGTATATCGATGTCCTCACCGGTCAGGTTGAGCTGTTCGACCCCGAGAGCGGCGAGCATATCTTTACCCCGCTCGGCAATCAGCTCGAGGAGCATTAACGGTGACCGATCGGTCCCTGACTCTTTCCGCGCCGGCAAAGATTAACCTCTACCTAGGGGTTCATACCGAGCGCGATGACCGCGGCTACCACAGGGTCGATTCCCTGATGGCAGCTATCGGTCTTTCCGATACCGTGACGGTCACGCCGGCACAGGCGCTGACCGTCCAGACGGTTCCGGCATCAGATTTTCCCATGCAAAAGAATACGGCGTATCGGGCTGCGGTTGCTATGGCCGAGCATTATGGTCGCGAGGCAAACATCTACGTGACGATTGAGAAGCACATTCCATTGTGCGCCGGCTTGGGCGGCCCCTCGACGGATGCGGCCGCGGTCATTGTCGCCTTGGCGGAGCTCTGGGGAATTGACCGCACCGATTCCGCGCTCGACGATATTGCGCGGGGCATTGGTGCTGACGTCCCGTTCTTTTTGCACGCGAGCCCTGCGTTCTACGTGGGTGGGGGAGACGTGCTGGCAACCGAGTACCCCGTGCTGCCCGCGACACCCGTCGTGCTGGTCAAGCCGCGGGAGGCGAGCGTTTCGACAATTGAAGCCTATCGACGTTTTGACGAGGCCCCGGTGCCTGCGGACAAGCCCGGCGCGATGGCTTCTGCCTTGCGTGCTGGTGATGCCGAGACGGCATATGCGCTCATCCATAACAACCTGGGTGTCATTTCCGCACAGATGGAGCCGCAGATTCAAACGGTTCTCGATTGGCTGCATAAACAGGACGGCGCCGTTGCTGTAGATGTGTGCGGATCGGGCGCCTGCTCGTTTGCCATGTGCGACACCGCCGCCACGGCCGAAAGGCTTGCCGGCGCTGCCCAGCAAAATGGCTGGTGGGCCTGCGCAACGGAGCTCATTTCCAACACGGTTCAGATCGACGCGCCAAAGAAATAAAAAATTATCTAGCACGTGGCGGAAATCTTTGTTACTATAGTCGAGCTAACGGGTTGTGGCTCAGTTTGGTAGAGCACTGCGTTCGGGACGCAGGGGTCGCTGGTTCAAATCCAGTCAACCCGACCAGAGCATGAGGAGGGACCGCTTCTTGCGGTCCCTTTTTTTAGCTATTGTTGTGATACCGCGATACCCGCGGTATACTCATTCGAGCTTGTCTCGCTGTATTGTGGAGGTCTACATGTTTGGACTGAGGGCTCCTGAGCTCATCATTATTCTCGTCGTTGTCCTGATCATCTTCGGGCCTAAGAACCTGCCGAAGCTCGGCAAGTCCCTCGGCTCTACCGTCAAGAATATCCGCGAGGGTATGGAGGGCGACGATAAGGCCGAGACCAAGCAGGCCGAGGAGGTCGTGGTCGAGCAGTCCGAGGAGGACAAGGAGATCGCTGAGCTCGAGGCCAAGCTCGCTGCTGCCAAGAAGAAGCAGGCAGAGGACAGCGACGCGGACGCAGAGTAGTCCCATCCCTTTGGGGTGAGCACCTGACCGGCTTGCCCGCAGGCTAGCCGGTCTTTTTCGTTTTGTTGACAGTTGATTGTTTGATCAGAGTTGGGGAGATATCCGTATGGACGCAAGCCAGATCGTACTGACCGCTGAGGGTCGCCAGAAGCTCGTCGAGGAGCTCGCTTGGCGTGAGGGCGATTACGCCAAGGAGATCGTCGAGGACATCAAGGAAGCCCGCGCGTTCGGCGACCTTTCGGAGAACTCCGAGTACGATGCCGCCAAGGACAAGCAGGCCCAGAACGCCGCTCGTATTGCCGAGATCCAGGCCATCCTCGCCAATGCTCAGGTTGCTGCCACCACGGGCGATCTGACCGTCTCCATCGGTTCCACCGTTTCTCTGATTGATCCCAACGGTGAGGTCATGGAAGTCACGCTCGTCGGTACCACCGAGACCAACTCGCTCGAGCACAAGATTTCCAACGAGTCTCCGGTTGGCCATGCCATCATCGGTCACGGCGAGGGCGACTCCGTCGAGGTCGTTACGCCTTCCGGCAAGACTCGCGTCTACACCATCGCCAAGATCGCACGCTAGACCACGGTCCCGCGTAAAGCTATGTTTTCGCTCCCTGGGACCGAATCCTGGGGAGCGTTTTAATTTGAGGAGCTAACTTATGGCAGAGAACCAGAACGCCGCCGATCAGGCATCGACGCTCAACGACGAGCGCGCCACCCGCCTGGCCAAGCGCGCCGCCCTGTTCGAGGCGGGCCAGAACCCCTATCCCGAGCACTCTGAGCTTGAGGACTACGTCGCCGATATCGAGGCTAAGTACGCCGGGCTTGCCGATGGCGAGGACACCGAGGACGTCGTGAAGATCGCCGGCCGCGTGGTCGCCAAGCGCGGTCAGGGCAAGATCATGTTCATCGTCGTGCGCGATGCGACTGCCGAGATTCAGCTGTTCTGTCGCATCAACGACATGGACGAGGCTACCTGGAATACGCTCAAGGCCCTCGACCTAGGTGACATCCTGGGCGTGACCGGCGTGGTCGTGCGCACCCAGCGCGGCCAGCTTTCCGTCGCCCCCAAGAGCGCGGCCCTGCTTTCCAAGGCCGTTCGCCCGCTGCCCGAGAAGTTCCACGGTCTTTCCGACAAGGAGACCCGCTATCGTCAGCGCTATGTTGACCTGATCGCCAACGACGACGTTCGCGAGACCTTCCGCAAGCGCTCGCAGATTCTCTCCACCTTCCGCCGCTTTATGGAGGCCGACGGCTACATGGAGGTCGAGACCCCGATCCTGCAGACCATCCAGGGCGGCGCCACGGCTAAGCCGTTCATCACGCACTTTAACGCGCTCGATCAGGAGTGCTACCTGCGTATCGCTACCGAGTTGCACCTCAAGCGCTGTATCGTCGGCGGTTTTGAGCGCGTGTTCGAGATCGGCCGTATCTTCCGTAACGAGGGCATGGACCTTACCCACAACCCCGAGTTCACCACGATGGAGGCCTACCGCGCCTTCTCCGACCTCGAGGACATGAAGGCGCTTGCCCAGGGCGTCATCAAGGCGGCCAACAAAGCCATCGGCAACCCCGAGGTCATCGAGTACCAGGGCCAGACCATCGACCTTTCTGGTGAGTGGGTCAGCCGTCCCATGACCGACATCGTCTCCGATGTGCTCGGCAAGCAGGTCACCATCGATACGCCGGTCGAGGAGCTTGCTGCCGCCGCGCGCGAGAAGGGCCTGGAGGTTAAGCCCGAGTGGACCGCCGGCAAGATTATCGCCGAGATCTACGATGAGCTGGGCGAGGACACCATCGTCAACCCCACGTTCGTGTGCGATTACCCCATCGAGGTCAGCCCGCTTGCCAAGCGCTTTGAGGACGACCCGCGCCTGACGCACCGCTTTGAGCTGGTTATTGCCGGTCATGAGTACGCCAACGCATTCTCCGAGCTCAACGACCCGGTCGACCAGGCTGAGCGCTTTGCCGCCCAGATGGCCGAGAAGGCCGGCGGCGACGATGAGGCCATGGAGTATGACGAAGACTACGTGCGCGCCCTCGAGTACGGTATGCCTCCCGCGGGCGGCATCGGCATCGGTATCGACCGCGTGGTCATGCTGCTTACCAACCAGGCTTCCATCCGCGACGTGCTGCTGTTCCCGCACATGAAGCCCGAGAAGGGTTTCCAGTCCGGTGCCGCTGCCGCCAAGGCTGCCGAGGCCGGCAACGCCGCGAGCCCGTTCGTCAAGCCGCTCAAGCCCACGGTTGATTATTCCAAGATTGCCGTTGAGCCGCTGTTTGAGGAGTTCGTCGACTTTGATACCTTCTCCAAGAGCGACTTCCGCGCCGTGAAGGTCAAGGCATGCGAGGCCGTCAAGAAGTCCAAGAAGCTGCTGAACTTTACGCTCGACGACGGCACCGGCACCGACCGTACCATCCTCTCCGGCATTCATGGCTACTATGAGCCCGAGGACCTGGTCGGCAAGACGCTGCTCGCCATCACCAATCTGCCTCCGCGCAAGATGATGGGCATCCCCAGCTGCGGCATGCTCATCAGTGCCATCCACGAGGAGGAGGGCGAGGAGCGCCTCAACCTGATCCAGCTCGACGCCTCCATCCCCGCCGGCGCAAAGATGTATTAAGAGTTACGCGGTTCTACGAACCGCGTAACCAGTTGACGCTGCGCGCCGCCCAGGGCGACAATTTATCATTCAAAAGGCAAGGCATGACCAGAAGGTCTACGCCTTGCCTTTTTCATGCCAACTTGTTCGCCCTGGACGTCGCTCGCTCTGTTGGTCCCATTACATCGGCGTTGCCATTGTTGTTGAGTAGTCGTTGGGGACGTTCTTAAACGACTGGTTATTTAAGAACGTCCAACGACTACAACGCACGAGAGTGGATAATCTCCCACTTTTGGCGCGTATGCGGACTTAAAACGGGAGATTATCCACTCTCGTGGAATGGGTGTCCGATAATCCACGCTCGTTGGGCCGATGCGGGCGCATCTGCCGTCCTGCGCGAATGACTCGGCATCTTCATAAACCCAACGCTTACGAAGCGCATGCGTTTCGTGCTAGGCTGGTTCCACCACATAAGTAGTCGCAGACGCACGTAACACGGGCGGGCGAGATGAAGTCCCAACAGCTCCATCTCGCCCGCCCGTTTTTGTTGGCGGCGCCGCGACGCAACACAGAGAGGAATCTGCCCTTTATGCCTATCAACAAACGAGAGAGCTTGCTGTTCACCTTTATCATGTGCTTTTGCATGGCGCTCTGGATGAGCATCTACAACGTTGCCCTGCAGAATGGGGCCATCAACGGCGAGGTTGTTGCCGCCGCGTGGCTCGGCTTCCCCGTTGCCTACATTTTTACCATGTGCTGCGACTGGTTTGTTGCCAGCCCCCTTGCCAAGGGTTTCGCCTTTAAATTCCTGGTTACGCCAGGCAAGAGCTCGCCGCTTGCCATGACGCTCGCCGTTAGCTCCTGCATGGTCGTTCCTATGGTCATCATCATGTCGCTCTACGGTGCGTGTGAGGGCCTGTTCCACATGCCCGGCGGCCCGCTCGCTAACCTGCAGATGCTGCCGATGATGTGGCTCATCAACATCCCGCGCAACTTTGTCATGGCCCTGCCTTGGAATCTGCTGGTGGCCGGCCCGGTTGCTCGCTATGTCTTCCGTCGAGCCTTCCCCATGGGCACGGTTTTTGAGGAGCAGCATATGGAGCTCGTGCGTATGCCGGGCGCTCCCGCTGCCGATGCAGTCAATGACGTTGCCGAGAGCATGGACGTTGAGCCCGTCTGCTAGACAGCAGCGCAAAACCAAACCGCCAAGCGGACCAGAGCGATTCCTTTTTTGTAGACGTTGTCGCGCGGCTACGGGTGGGAAAGGTCCCAACGGTTAACATATACTCCATATGGGTAAAGAGACCAAAGCGCCGCCACGAGTGGCGCTTTGCGCTTGAAAAACTAGCTCGTCTAAGAGGAACTAGCATGTTAGACCGTTTTACCGATCGCGCGCGCAAGGTCATGTCCATGGCCAAGCAAGAGGCGCTCGATCTTCATTCAAATAAGGTGGGTACCGAGCATCTGCTGCTCGCGCTCGCCAAGGAGGACGAGGGCATTGCCGCCGAGGCGTTGCGTTCGCTCGATATCTCCTCCGATGACATCATGGACACCCTCAAGGAGGTCCAGACTACCGTTCCCGAGTCCAGCGAGGAAACCGAGGCCGCCAAGCTCGCCTTTACGCCGCTCGTCATTAGCGTGATGGAGCGCTCCTTCCGTGTGGCACGCGAGAACAACCAGACCTATGTGTCGACCGAGCACTTGCTCATCGGCATTGTCGAAGAGGGTAACGGCATGGCCATGGACATCCTCATGCGCCTGGGTGTGTCGTCTGCTTCCATCAAGAAGGCCATCGAGAAGCTTACCGCCAAGGACCAGGACAAGAAGCGCCCGCTCGCTGGTGCCGGTGCCGGGCGTCCCGGTGCGGGTCTGCCGTTCTTTAGCGGCTCGGACGCCTCACAGCAAAAGGGGAGCGGCACCGACACGCTCAAGCAGTTCGCCACCAACCTCACGCAGAAGGCGCGCGACGGCAAGCTCGATCCGGTGATTGGTCGCGAAAAAGAAGTCCAGCGCATGATGGAGATCCTTTCGCGCCGCACCAAGAACAACCCGCTTATCCTGGGCGACCCCGGCGTGGGCAAGACGGCCATCGTCGAGGGCCTGGCACAGCAGATCGCCGCCGGTAACGTGCCCGAGAACCTTATGAACCAGAACATCTGGACGCTCGACCTGCCGGGCCTTGTTGCGGGTGCTAAATATCGCGGTGAGTTTGAGGAGCGCCTCAAGAACGTGATCCAGGAGGCGACCGAAGCCGACGACGTCATCCTGTTTATCGACGAGATGCACACCATCATCGGTGCCGGTTCCGCCGAGGGCTCCATCGACGCGAGCTCCATGCTCAAGCCCGTGCTTGCGCGCGGTGCCTTCCAGATTATCGGCGCCACCACGGCCGAGGAATTCCGCAAGTACCTCACCAAGGACCCGGCCTTCGAGCGCCGCTTCCAGACTATCGATGTCGAGGAGCCGAGCGTTGAGGACACGGTCAAGATTCTGACCGCGCTCAAGCCGCGCTACGAGGAGCACCACCATGTGCGCTATACGCAGGGTGCTATCGAGGCCGCCGCGAACCTTTCCAACCGCTACATCCAGGATCGCTTCCTGCCCGATAAGGCCATCGACCTCATCGACGAGGCCGGTGCCCGCGCTCGCATCGCCGCGAATCGCGCGCCCGAGCCGGTGCGCGAGGCCGAGCATCGCATCGAGGAGCTCAAGACCGCCGCGCAGGAGGCCACCGAGAGCGACGACATGAACAAGGCCGCCGAGATCACCGAGCAGCAGAAGGCTGCCGAGATTGAACTCGCCGAGGCCAAGGCTGCCTGGACCGCCGAGCTCGACGCCAGCCCGCTCACCATCGACGTGAGTCAGATTGCCGACATTGTGTCCGTGACTTCGGGCGTGCCGGTTTCCTCGCTCACTGAGAGCGAGAGCCGTCGCCTGCTGCAGACCGAAAGCGTGCTCAAGACCCGCATCATCGGCCAGGACGAGGCTGTCGAGGCCGTCGCCAAGGCAGTGCGCCGCAGCCGTTCGCCGCTCAAGGACCCGCGTCGCCCCGGCGGCAGCTTTATCTTCCTGGGTCCCACCGGCACGGGCAAGACCGAGCTTGCCAAGACGCTCGCCGAGTACCTCTTTGGCAGCAAGGACGCGCTCATCAGCTTTGATATGTCGGAGTTCGGCAGCGAGTTCGAGGTCTCCAAGCTCATCGGTAGCCCTCCGGGTTACGTGGGCCATGACGAGGGCGGCCAGCTCACCAAGGCCGTGCGCCGTCACCCGTACTCGGTTGTGCTGTTCGACGAGATCGAGAAGGCGCACCCCGACATCTTCAACATTCTGTTGCAGGTGCTGGAGGAGGGTCGTCTGACCGATAGCCAGGGCAAGACGGTCGACTTCCGCAACACGGTGATCATCATGACGTCCAACGTGGGCGCCCGCGAGATCGCACAGGATGCGAGCGTTGGCTTTGGCACCACCGGCGAGCAGGGTCTCACGTCGAGTGAGATCCGCGGCCGTGCGATGGGCGAGCTCAAGCGCCTGTTCCGCCCCGAGCTGCTCAACCGTATCGACGACATTGTGGTGTTCCAGAAGCTCTCGGGCGAGAATCTCACCAAGATCGCGTACCTGCTGGTGGACGATCTGCGCCAGCGTCTGATCGCAAACGGCATGAACATCAAGCTCACCGATGCGGCCTACGACAAGATCGTGGCCGAGGGCACTGATCTCACCAACGGCGCACGTCCGCTGCGCCGTGCTATTCAAAAGCTCATCGAGGACCCGCTATCCGAGGAGCTTCTGGCCGGCGAGTGGGGCGAGGGCGATACCGTCCTGTGCGACGTGGCCGATGGCAAGTTTGTCTTTAGCCACGGCAGGGGCGAGATCCCGGCACCGCGTCCGGCGGGCACGCTCGGTGGCGATTCCGCCCCGGCGGCACCGCACATCGGCAACGCCGCGCCTGTGAGCAGTGGCGTGAGCTCGGGCCCCGGCGGCATGATGCAAGCCGGTTCCGGCGCGCTGTAGGGCGTAACAAAAACCTTGTGTCCACGAGGGCGTTCCAAAGGAGCGCCCTTTTTCTGTTGGAAAGGCCCCTTCGTTCAAGGTAAATCTCATTAAACATACCAACGGCGTATGCATAAACGCTGATCAAGTGTTGAGGTTGATTGAAGGGTCCAACGTCCCTTCGGCACTGCCCGTCTAAGATGCTTTATCTTGATAAAGTGGCGTTTCCTCACCGTTAGCCGATGATGCAAGGGCGCTCGGCGTTTTCGACTGGTTTATGCACGCAAAGTCTGGGAATATACAAGTCGCATATCTTACTGTCTAACCAGTTGCGCCAAGGAGGCACCATGGACTACAAGATTACCGGCTATGAGCCCGCCCAGCTGTTCCATTTCTTTGAGGAGGTCAGCGCGATCCCCCGCGGGTCTGGCAACGAGAAGGGCATCAGCGATTTCCTGGTTGCGTTTGCCAAGGAGCGCGGCCTCGATGTGTATCAGGACGAGGTCTACAACGTCATCATTCGCAAGCCCGCATCTGCCGGCGCCGAGAATGCCCCGACCGTGATGCTGCAGGGCCACATCGATATGGTGTGCGACAAGTTGGGCTCCGTTGAGCACGACTTTACGACCGATGGAATCGACCTGGTCGTCAAGGATGGCGTCCTCACCGCCAACGGTACCACCCTGGGTGCCGACAACGGTATCGCCGTCGCTCTGATGCTCACTGTTCTCGATGACGATTCGATCGTTCACCCCGCCCTCGAGTGCGTATTCACCACCGACGAGGAGACTGGCCTGGTCGGCGCCGAGACGCTCGACAAGTCCCAGATTAGCGCCCGCACCATGATTAACCTTGACTCCGAGGAAGAGGGCGTTGCTACCGTCAGCTGCGCCGGCGGCGTCGTCGTTACCTACACCTGCCCGATCGCGCGCGAGCACAGGACCGGTAGTACCCTCACGCTCGACATCTCCGGCCTGCTGGGCGGTCACTCCGGCAGCGATATCCACCTGGAGCGCGGCAACGGCAACCTCATCATGGCCCGCATCATCGACCGCCTGATGGTTGCCGGCGAGCCTGCCATCGTTAGCTTTAACGGCGGCACCAAGGACAACGCCATCAACCGTGAGTGCAAGGCTGTTCTGGTCTATGCCGACCACGCTGCCGCCGAGACCGCGGCCCAGATCGCCCGTGGCATCATCGCCGACGTTACCGCCGAGCTCGAGGTCTTCGACCCCGGCTTTACCTGCACTGTCGAGATCGCCGACGACGCCGAGGTCGAGGCCATGGACCAGAAGTCCGCGCTTGCCCTCATCCGCGCCCTGCGTCTTGCCCCTAACGGCGTGATTCGCCGCAACGTCGCCACCGACGGCTCCGTCGAGGTTTCCTCCAATATCGGTGTGGTTGCCACTTCTGACGACGAGGTCAAGATCATGCTGTCTCCGCGCTCCTCGATCACCTCGTTGCAGAACGAGTTTAAGGATCGTCTGCAGACGCTCGCCGATATCCTGGGCTTCGACGCCAAGTTCGAGTTCGAGTATCCCGGCTGGAGCTATGCCGAGCATTCGCCGGTCCGCGACGTCTTTGTCGAGAGCTATCGCGAGCTCTTTGGCTCCGAGCTGCGCATCGAGTCCATTCATGCCGGCCTTGAGTGCGGCCTGTTTGCCGAGGCCCTGCACGGCCTGGACGCCATCGCCGTGGGCCCGACGCTCTCCGATGTCCACACCCCGGACGAGAGCATGGAGCTCGCTTCTGCCGAGCGCTTCTACGAGCTGCTCATCGACGTCCTCAAGCGCCTTGCCGCGTAAGGGTTGCGCTAGCAGCAGCCCGAGCCACGTGCTAGCGGATTGCAAATGACATTACGAGAGGGGGCACCCGAGCTTTTGCGACGGGTGCCCCCTCTCTTCTTTTGGGAAATGGGAAATTGCGGGCGTCTAGCCAATATCCGCCTTGATGAGGTCGAGGGTGCGCTGGCAGTTTTCGCGGACGGGGCCGAGCATATGCTCGCGCAGGTCCGCCATGCCGGGCAGGTCGGCGTATTCGTCCATGACCTCTTCCATGCAAATGGGTACCTCGTAGGCGAGGTCCATCATAGTCGCAAAGCAAAACTTCTCGGATAGCCCGGCATCGGAGAGCGCCGCCTCCAGCGCGGGGTCGCCCATACCGTGGTATCGGCGGATAGCGCCTGGACCGATGCGTCCCACACGATTTTCGCCGCCAACGCTCATAGCAAGGCGTGCCCGACGTCGCATGCTCTCATACGCCAAGCCCGATGCGACATCGTACATGGGTGCGAGCGCCGCGTTTGTGCCTTTGCCAAGGACGAGCGAGTAGTTTTTAGCGTGTGCGTCAGGCGCTCCGATAATGGCGTTATAGAACAACATATAGGTAAAAAGCACAAGATTCATGTGGTGGGGGACTGTTTTAATCAGTCGTTCTTGGATGTCTCGTGTGGTTGGTCCTCCGTCGGCGGTGTATTTCTGGCTTGGCAATACACCGAGCGCCTGGCAAAAGTCCTCCTGATGCAGCCTTTCGATATTTCCGCTGCTATTGACCATTCTGTCGTACCGTTCAACGACGAGCGCGGCTTCGTCTTCAAATGTGCAATAGGAGACGTCGGCAGTTGGAATGCCAACACGCCGAGCCGTTTTCATGCAGACGAATTCGTTTAAGGCCTGATGTTTGAACCCAACGACACCATTTTTGAAGATATGGGTAGTGGGGGATGACCCTAGACATTCGCACCATTGGCCATCATGCCAAGCTAGTGCAAATTTGCCTTGATTGCCGCCCAGGGACCAGCTTTCGTTGGAGCCCATCCATGTCTCTCTTTCGTCATCGCGAATTGCTTTGAGCTTATGAGCGATTTGAGAATTGGTAAGCGGGCGGTATGCGGAGACCCTGCCACGGACGGCGTCTAATTGATCGGTTCGACAAAACTGAACGGCCCCCGCGCAGTCAAGACCGATATGGCACAAGAGGGCGACGGGGTTGTTGGATGCAACGTCATGCTCGGCGGCAATAGCGCGACACTGCTCTTGACTGTCGGGCAAAAGGCCAAATAGGAACGGGCGGACGATGTTATGGCCATACGTGCGATTGGAAAGCGGCATTGTTAGCGATAGCGGTGCTCCGCGATAGGTTGGGGCGTATACAAAGCTGCAGAGTCCATGCTCGTCTTGCCGGAGAGTGCCTGCGATTTCGCCACAAATGAGGGTCGCAAGCTCCATCTCTGCCATTTATTTCACAACCTTACAGCCAAAGGAGAGGTCTGAAGTGTCGGAAAGGCCTTGCTCGGCTGCGATTTGGGCCAGCAAGGCACCATAGGAAGATGGCGTTCCTTGTCGGGCGGGTCGTCTGCCTACACTTGGCTTGGGCAGGGCATTCGAGTTCGCGATAGGGAGGTCCGCTATCGTCGTTGGATGTTCGGAGGGCGATGCGATGGAGTCGTTATCGCTTTGCGCAAAGAGGCCTATGCCGAGTACGTTAAAGACAGTCAGCAGCTTGTCGAGTCGAATGCCAGTGGCGTCTCCTAGCTCGAGCGATGCGAGCAGGCGCTCCGAAACACCGGCCTTTTTGGCGAGGGCGGCACGGGTGAGACCCTGAGCCTCGCGTGCCTGGCGCACGTAGATGCCAGCTTGGCGCGGTGTGGTGATGGGAAAGGTATCCACGGCGATCTCCTAACGTGCAGACTTTTGCATATCAGTATGACATGCAAAAGTCTGCATGAAAAGGCCTCATGCAAAACTCTGCATGAGGCTTTGTGCTGGCGTTGAGTTTTGAGCGATTGTGCTTGGCACTACAGCGTCAAAATCCCCAGATGCTCAAGCAAGATCTTAAGCCCGATGAGGATGAGCACGACGCCACCCACGATGGTGGCAGGCTTTTCGTAACGCGCGCCAAAGGTGTGGCCGATCGCCACGCCGGCGATGGAGAAGATAAAGGTCGTGATGCCGATGAGCGACACGGCGGGCACGATGTCGACCGAGAGCGCGGCAAATGAGATGCCCACGGCTAGGGCGTCGATTGAGGTAGCGATGGCGAGGATCAGGTACTCGCCCAGGTCAATCTTTTCGGCATCCTTGCCGTCGCCTTCATCCTCGTCCTCGGTAAATGCCTCCCACAGCATTTTGCCGCCAATGAAGGCGAGCAGGATAAAGGCGATCCAGTGGTCGATGGGGCCGATGATGCCCATGAATTGACTGCCAAGCGCCCATCCGATTACGGGCATGCCGGCCTGAAAACCGCCAAAGAACAGGCCGAGCACCACGGCGACCTTAAGGTTGATCTTTTTCATGCCGAGACCCTTGCAGATGGATACGGCAAAGGCGTCCATCGAAAGGCCAACGGCGAGCAACACGAGCTCTGCGAGTCCCATAGTCTGGCTCCATCTCTGCGGGCGAACCCGATTACGCGACTACTCCCTCATTTATATGAGACCCAATGCTATCACATGAGCAGTCAAAGGAGCCCCGTCCCAAATGAGCTACCTAAGCTGTGTTCGCTCATTCTGTAAGCATCGGATTTCGCAAGCGCCGCAGGGACAAACCGTGAGAAACTATTTAGCGTTTATGGAGCGTACACGATGGGAGCGATGCCTTGGATAAGAACGAGCTGCAAAAGCGTATGGAACAGGCTATTCGCCTGACGGCACCTGGCCAGCCGATCCGCACCGCCCTCGATATGATCATCGCCGGTCACCTTGGTGCCCTCATTTGCGTCGGTGACACCGAAAACGTGCTCGCTGCTGGTAACGACGGCTTCCCGCTCAACATTTCGTTCACCTCGAACCGTCTGTTCGAACTCTCCAAGATGGACGGCGCCATCGTTATCGACGGCGACCTCACCCAGATTCTGCGCGCCAACTTCCATCTCAATCCCGATCCCTCGCTCGCCACGAGTGAGACGGGCATGCGTCACCGTACTGCCGCTCGCATGTCGGTGCTCACCGATGCCATCGTGATCTCGGTCTCGGCCCGTCGTGCCGTCGTCAACGTGTACGTCCACGGCAAGAGTTACGAGATCCAGCCCGTCACCACCATCATGAGCTCGGTCAACCAGCTCGTCGCCACGCTTCAGACCACCCGTCAGTCGCTCGACCGCTCCTTGCTGCGCCTGACGGCCCTTGAGCTCGACGACTACGTCACGCTCGCCGACATCACCGGCATCTTCTCGAGCTTCGAGATCATGCAGCAGGCAAAGACCGAGCTTAAGGATTGCATCGTCAAGCTGGGTAATCAGGGCAAGCTCGTGCAGATGCAGCTCGAGCAGCTCGCGGGCTCCAGCATGGATACCGAATACGACTTGATGATCCGCGACTACGCAAGCGATTCCTCTGAGGCCAACGCCGAGAAGATCCGCGCCGAGCTGAGCCGCATGACGCCTAAGGACCTGTCCGACCCGCAGCACGTGGCGGCAGTTCTGGGCTATGACGACCTGGACGAGGATTCCGTCATGACGCCGCTGGGCCTGCGCACGCTTTCGCGCGTGTCCGTCGTGCGCGACGGCGTGGCCGAGAAGATCGTCGACGAGTATGGCTCGCTGCAGGAGCTCATGGACGACATCAGCGAGGACCCGGAGCGCCTGGGCGACTTTGGCGTCAACAACCCTGCCATTCTTGCGGACTCGCTGTACCGCATGAAGGGCACCAAACAGGGGAACGCATAATGGCGCCCGTATGCGCCGTGGTCGTTGCCGGCGGCAGCGGCCAGCGCTTTGGAAATCCCGGCGGCAAGCAGCTCGTTAACGTGGCGGGCCGTCCGCTCATGAGCTGGTCCATCCGCGCGTTCGATCGTAGCGACAAGGTCGGCCACATCGTGGTGGTGTGCCCTGCCGAGCGCCGCGCCGAGATGCGCCGCCTGGCCATCGATCCGTTTGACTATGACACGCCCATCAGCTTCGCCGATGCCGGCGATACCCGTCAGGATTCCACCCGTGCCGGTGTGCATGCGGTTCCGGCGGGTTTCGAATATGTCGCCATCCACGACGGCGCCCGTCCGCTCATCACGACCGAGGCCATCGATCATGCGATTGACGTGCTTGTGGGCGACCGCTCGCTCGACGGTGTCGTATGCGGTCAGCCCGCGATCGACACGCTCAAGATCGTCGACGGCGACAATATCGTCGAGACGCCGCCGCGTGAGCTCTACTGGGCCGCGCAGACACCGCAGATCTTTAGCGTCGACGCCATGAAGCGCGCCCACACCGCAGCTATCGCCGAGGGCTTTATCGGGACCGACGATTCTTCGCTGGTCGAGCGCATGGGAGGGCGCGTCCGCTGTGTCCAGAGCCCGCGCGATAACCTTAAGGTGACGGTGCCCGAGGACCTGCGTCCCGTAACCGCGATTCTGCTCGGCCGCATGGCCGAGGGAGAGGACCTTCCCCATGTTCAGTAACCTGCGCATTGGCCACGGCTACGACGTCCACCGTTTGGTGGAGGGGCGTCGATGTATCATCGGCGGGGTCGACATCCCCTACGAGCGCGGCCTGCTGGGCCACTCGGATGCCGATGTGCTTGCACACGCGCTGGCAGACGCCATTCTGGGAGCCTGCCGCGGGGGAGACATCGGCAAGCTATTCCCCGACACCGATCCCGCCTACGAGGGTGCCGATTCGATGGTGCTGCTCGCTCGCGTGATGGACTATGCGCGCGAGCTGGGCTTTGAGTTTGTCGATGCCGATTGCACCATTGCCTGTCAACAACCTAAGATCACCCCGCACCGCGATGCCATGCGCGCCAACCTTGCCCATGCCCTGGGCGTTGACGTCGAAAACGTGGGCGTCGCCGCCACTACGACCGAAAAGCTCGGTTGGGAAGGCCAAGGCGAGGGAATCGGCGCCTGGGCCGTCTGCCTGCTACAGAAAACCGTTAAGGAGTAACGAATGCGTATCTACAACAGCGCTACCCATAAAAAGGAAGAGTTCAAGCCCATCGAGTCCGGCAAGGTCCGCATGTATGTGTGCGGCCCCACGGTCTACGACAACATCCACATCGGCAATGCCCGCACGTTCATCAGCTTTGACGTGATTCGTCGCTGGCTCATCGCGAGCGGCTACGAGGTCACGTTCGCCCAGAACCTCACCGATGTCGACGACAAAATCATCAAGCGCGCCAACGAGCAGGGCCGTACGGCTGTCGAGGTCGCGACGGAGTTCTCCGACAAGTTCATCGGCGTCATGCGTGCCGCCAACGTGCTCGATCCCGATGTGCGCCCCCGCGCCACCAAGGAGATCGGCCCCATGATCGCCATGATCAAGACGCTCATCGAGCAGGGCCATGCCTACGCAGCCGATAACGGCGATGTGTACTTTGCCGTGCGCAGCGATCCCAGCTACGGTCAGGTCTCGGGCCGCAACATCGATGACCTTATGGTTGGCGCGCGCATCGAGGAGAACGAGGACAAGAACGACCCGCTCGACTTTGCCCTGTGGAAGGCCGCCAAGCCCGGCGAGCCCAGCTGGCCGAGCCCTTGGGGCGAGGGCCGTCCTGGTTGGCACACCGAGTGCGCCGCCATGGTGCATCGCTACCTGGGCACTCCGATCGACATCCACGGCGGCGGCTCCGACCTTGCCTTCCCGCATCACGAGAACGAGTGCGCCCAGGCCACCTGCGCCTGGCATCAGGGCTTCTCCAACACCTGGATGCACACAGGCATGCTGCTGGTAGACGGCGAGAAGATGTCCAAGTCGCTCGGCAACTTCTTTACGCTGGCCGAGGTCCTCGAGCAGCACTCCGCTGCCGCTCTGCGCCTGCTGATGTTGCAGACGAGCTATCGCTCGCCGCTCGACTTTTCTTGGGAGCGCCTGGAGGGTGCCGAAAACTCGCTCACGCGTATCGCCGGTACGGTCGAGAACCTGCGCTGGGCCGCGAACCATGCGACGGCCGATGCCGATGAGGCAGCATCCGAGGCGTTTGCCGCCAAGGCCGCCGAGACCCGCGCCACCTTTAAGGAGTGCATGGACGACGACTTTAACACCGCCGGCGCCATGGGTGCCGTCTTTGGCTTTGTGACCGAGTGCAACCAGTACCTGGAGCAAGCGGGCGACGCTGCCGACAAGACCGCTGCCCTGGCCGCCGCCGATACGCTGGTCGAGCTGCTCGATACGTTTGGCGTTGAGCTCCCCGAGCCCAAGGTCGAGCTGCCGCTGGGTCTGCTAGGCGTTGCCGCCGGCTTGGTCGCCTACACGGGCGACGACGTGGACGAGGCCGCTGCCAAGATTCTCGAGGCCCGCGCCGAGGCCCGCGCCGACAAGAACTGGGATCTGGCCGACGCCATCCGTGACCAGCTCAAGGACCTCGGGCTGACGATCGAGGATACGGCCGCCGGCACCCGTATTAAGAGTCTCTAGTATTTGTCGACCGTTCGAGGTGCGGCATATTGCCTTGAAAGAGGAGGGCATAGACCTGGTGGTCATGCCCGACGATTGAAAGGCAAGGTGCCGTGGCTCGGACGGTCGATTCTTGTTCGTTATCTATTTAAGGAGGCCGTTTTATGGCCGACAATCGCAAGCGTGCGTCTCGTGGCGGCAAGCAGGCTGCTTCTGGCTCGCGTCCGATTCGCCGCAATGACCGCACTGCCGCGTCCAAGGGTCAGCGCGAGCACTCCCAAGCCCAGACTGCGCGTCCGCAGCGCGAGCGTGGCCGCGATGCTGTCCAGGCTCCCAAGGGTGAGTTCATCGAAGGTCGCCGTGCTGCCGCCGAGGCACTGCGCACCGGTTTTCCCATCAAGTGCGCGCTGATTGCCGAGGGCGGGGAGCGCGATGCCGCCTTGTCGCGTCTGGTCGATGACCTCAACGCCGCGGGCGTCCGCATTAAGTATGTGCCGCGCGCGCAGCTCGACGCACTGTCGAGCCACGGCGCTCACCAGGGCATCGCGCTCGAGGTTGGCAACTTCCCTTACGCCGATGTCGCCGACATCCTCGACCGCGCGGGTGACGGACCGGCGCTCGTCGTCGTGCTCGACCATGTGACTGACGACGGCAACTTTGGTGCCATCGTGCGTTCCGCCGAGGTTGTGGGCGCGGCCGGCGTCATCATCGCCAACAAGCGCGCCGCCGGCGTGACCGTGGGCAGCTACAAGACTTCAGCCGGCGCCGTCATGCATCTGTCTATCGCGCAAGTGCCCAACATCGCCCGTGCGCTCGACGATCTTAAGGCCGCCGGCTTTTGGGTGGGCGGTGCCTCCGAGCACGCCGAGGGCAGCTGCTGGGACGCTCCCTTCGAGGGCCGCGTGGCACTTGTCATGGGTTCGGAGGGTGACGGCATCTCGCGCCTGGTGCTCGAGAAGTGCGACTTTTTGACCAAGCTCCCCCAGCGCGGTATGACCGAGAGCCTCAATGTGGCCCAGGCGACCACGGCGCTGTGCTTTGAGTGGCTGCGCCGCAACGCCGGTGAGCTCATGGGGGAGGAGTAGCGCATGTCCAAAAAGAACCGTGCCAAGTCCAAGGCTAAGCGCTTTGGTGAGGGCTCGGCCAAGCCGATTGTTTCTGCCGCGACCTATGGCGTGGGCGGCAATGCGTTTGCGCAGGCCATCGCCGATCCGGTCTCGACGGTGCACTCCAATAAGCCCGAGCTGCTGGTGGTCGACGGCTACAACGTGATTCACTGCACGCCGCGCTACGAAAAGCTCGTCTACGACCATTCCGATGATCCGTATTCCAGCGACGTCCACGATATGGCGCGCACGGCGCTCATCAACGACGTTGCCGCGTTTGCCCAGGGCCGCTACGAGGCCGTGATCGTGTTCGACGGTGCGGGCAATATCTCCAGCGAGCGCCCCAACCTGCCGGCCCGCGGCGTGCGTATCGAGTTCTCGCCGACGGGCGTCTCTGCCGATACCGTGGTGCAGAAGCTCTGCATCGAGGCGCGCGAGGAAGGCCGCGCGTGCTCCGTGGTGTCGAGCGACGGCACGATCCAGGCCGTTGTCATGGGCAAGGGCGTTACGCGCATCTCGAGCCGCATGCTGGTGGACGAGATCAAACAGATCGATAACGATGTTCACGAGGCAGAGGAAGCTCCGCAGATCAAGATGACCCTGGGTAGCCGCCTGAGCCCCGAGGCCCTGGCCAAGCTCAAGGCGTTGCGCGGACGGTAGGGGAGCTGGCGGGGCAATGCTGCTTTGCTAACTCCATTCAGCGATGTCGATCATTCTTTCGAGGCGCCACGTTAGCGCCTCTTTTAGATAAGGCAGTCTCGCTGCTAGGGCATCGTTTTTAGACAGAATCTCGATTGCCTCGTCGACAAAGCCTTTGAGTTTGTCTCCATCGAACCAGCCCATGTCCTCGACGAGCAGCATTTGTTTGGCGGGGCTTGAATGAAACTGCGCGCTGGTAAAACTGTGCTCTCCCGCCCTAAGCTCCTCAAGAGAAATGTTGCACCAGAGCGATGAGCCCGAATCGAAGATGGGGGCTGGCCTGCAGACTAGTGAGTTGACGTTTCGTACGAGGCCGAAGTTGCGCCAATGACGATCGTAGTTGGCGATGATGTCGTCGCACACGATCATGCGGTCAAGGGCATCCTTAACGCCTGTCACCCCGAGCTCCTCGCAGTTTGCTACATATCGCTCGTAGTCGGTTAGCCGTTCATCTGCGTTTGCGTGCTGGTTTACATAGAACGCAGGGACATACTCTTCTTCATCAGTTAAGAAGACATCGCATATGCTCATGGCGGAAGTGCCCGTGCCCTCGAGCGAGTAAGGCACATAATCGCAGGCGTTTAGGATGCGCCGGTGGAGCGCGGTCGCCACCAGCTCGTTATAAGGTTCTTGGTTCAGGTGCGCTCCTGCCTTATGCAGAATTCGACACCCGCCCTCGCACGTCCAGTACTTTTGAAGATTGCCGTCCGAGGTGTTATCGGGCTTTGCGGCAGCCGCTTTTCCCTCTGGGGCAAAGGGCGCAATGGACAGCGAGACGTCATCAAAGGCGTTATTGAAGAAGTTGATATCCTCCCAGGCGAGACCGGAATCTTGGGGTCTAATCCAATACTGGTCGGATAGGGAGATGCCGAGATTTCGCTGTACGAGTTCATCGGGAACATCGACTGCGGCTTCTGCAAGCAGGGAGGTTAGCCCAATGCGTGCGAGCGGGATACCGCGGCCGCGCCACCAGATGCGGAAGGAGTCGAGCGATACAGGTTTGCTGGGAGCAAAAACTCCAATAGGGGCGTGGGCACGATCGACGTCGGCGCCGATGTGGGTGAAGTCTTTCCGTGATCTGCTGTAGACCAGCTGGGCTACTTCGTGCGTGCGGTTCATGAGGGTAAATGCGATTTCGCTTTTCCCATGCCCGCGACGAGGCCGTCCCCCTCTTTTGGTTGCGGAGCGGAGTCGCGTGTCTACGCTGTCTTTGTCGATAAGCCACACGCCAGAAGCCTTGCGGGCGGTCAGCGCGCCGTTCTTAATGAGCTCCTGCACCCTGCGCGGGGTGATGCCGAGCAGCTCGGCTGCTTCCTTTGTAGTCAACATCGCGAAACCCTTCGCTAAAACGAATAGTTTTATATAGCCAATTGTAATTAAAACTATTCGTTCTGGCGAATGGTTTTAAGATTGAGGGCGCACTGACAGAAATGAACGGGCCTGGTATGCGCTGTTGCTGGATTTTGCATATTTGTATATCGCCGTGCGGCCTGTTGCGCCCCGTCCGCAATTCCATTATTCTTAACAGGCTTCGCGCGAAAGCGCCAAGTGTGCCAGTGTGGCGCAACGGTAGCGCAACTGATTTGTAATCAGTGGGTTGCAGGTTCGATTCCTGTCACTGGCTCCATGAGAGTTTCGGGCTCTGTTCCTTGTGGGACAGGGCCTGTTTCTATTTAGGTGGTGCGCCATCGGGTTAGCGCCCATCCCGTTTTTGGTTTGTCTCGTCCTCCAGTTTGTCTAAATCTGTAACACCAAGACCGATATTCGGCATCTAACTGTTACAGATTGAGATGAAACTTAGGGTGTTTTAGGAATATCTTGATCTGTAACATGTAGAAGCGGAATAGGCCTCTTGCTGTTACAGATCGAGACAAGGGCGGGCGCGGATCTGGATGTCCTGCTCGAGCGTGGATTTCTGGATACGCGAGCGAAGAAAATCTCCCGACCGGAGAACGAGCGTGGATAATTAACTTGGATAGGGAGCTAAGGTAAACACCGATTGTCTATCGACGGCTTTAGAAACAACGACCCCGATTTCATTGTGGAATCGGGGTCGTTTGTGCCTCAGGAATCCGAATGGATTGATCGAGCTCCTAAGGAACTTCTTGGGTTCTTGCTAATGGTCTGCCGAGGATGTCCCCAATGCAAACAGCGGGCATCTACTCAATATAGCTGGGGTTCTTCTTGATGATCACGCGTGCAGCGATGAAGGAGACGACGATGGCGACGATGGCGACAACGCATGCCAGCACGAAGTTGCCCATGGACCCATCGGGAGCGATAAAGATGAGTGCCGAAAGAAGGCCGGGGCATGCTCCCGCAACATACTCTTTCAGAACAAAGATGCCTGCAGGGAGTCCAGCGCAGAGCGCGCCGATTGCCGTGCCGACAAGCAGGCGGGGACGCTCGATGAGGCAACCGTAGAACGCGGGCTCGGTTACGCCACAGAGTGCGGTGACGGCAACCGTGGTGACCATACCCCTCTTCTCTTTGTTTCCCTTCATGGCAGTTGCCAGGGCGAGGCTCGTGCCGCCAATGCAGAGGTTCGAGATGAATCCAAAGATAATGGGTGCCCAACCGAGCTGCGCCAGGCTCGTAACTTCGATTGCGATGTAAGCCTTATCGAGACCGAGCATGACGAAATAGGGGTTAAGGGCTGCCAGGATCGGAGTAGCGATAAATGCCACGTTGTCCATAAGCCACGTGACGGCATCGCTCAGCGCGTAGCCCATCATGCTGCCGGCGGGGCCAAGGATAATCAGCTCGACGGGCACGACGATGATCATGGTGAGCAGCGGCTTCAAGAACAGTTTGGTAACGTCGGGAATGATCTTCTGAAGGCCGCGGTCGACAAAGTACATGAATACAACGCCCAGTACGATGGGCACTACCGTACTCGAATAGTCGTTCGTCGGGATGGGAATACCAAGAAAGTCGAGACCCTCGGCACCGCTAATGGACGAGCTGATCATGATCGCGCCCAGCAATGCGCCCATGATGGGCTGCATCTTCATGACGGCCGCGAGCTGATAACCAAGATAAACGGGTAAGAAGCTAAACGAAGCGCTAAAGATCGCCAACAGGACCTGGGCGGTTCCGCTATCGGTGCTCAATCCGCAATAATTGACCAGGAGATTCTTGATCGAAAGAATGAGTCCGCCAACGATGAGCGCCGGGACAATGGGCATGAATACCTGTGCAGAGACGTTCCCGAATTTCTCAATCAAGCTCATGGCGGTGTTACCGCTTTTAATGCCTTCTGCAAGGTCTTTGGCGGTTTGGGCATCGTCGGCAACCGTGCCACCGCCGACTTCGATTCCCGCGAAGTCGAGGAAGTCGTTGTAAGCCTCGGTGACGTTGGGGCCGATGATCACCTGAAGCTGGCCACCGCTGACTACTGCCCCGAGCGCCTGATCGGCCGATTTGGCGAGTTGGAGATCGATGATCGAGGTGTCTCGTGCGTCGATGCGAAGGCGCGTCGCACAATGAGTTACCGATGTAATGTTCTCTTTGCCGCCAACAGCCTTTAGGACTGTTTCGGACATTGCCTGATATTTCATCTCTTTCTCCTAACCTTCCTGCTCCTGATACTTCGAGATAAGGTCTCGGTACCAATACCAGCTCTTTTTGGGGGTGCGCTCCAGATTGTTCTCGAAGTCGATATGGACAAGTCCGTATCGTTTTTCGTAGCCGTTGATCCAGCTATACAGATCCATCGTCGACCAGAGGTAGTAGCCCTCAACGCGCGCGCCGTCGCGCTTAGCCCTCATCATGTGCTCGATGAACTGGCCCAGAAGCTCGATGCGGTCATCATCGTGGATCATTCCGTCTGCGTCTGGTTGCTCATAGGCGCCATGTCCGTTTTCCGTAATAAAGATGCGGGGCGCGTCATAGCGCTCGTGGACATCCATGATGGTTGAATACATGCAACCTGGGAGTATTTCGCGACCCCATTTATTGCGGGGAACATTGCTGTCGCGGGCGCTTTCAAACAAGGGCGCAATGCATTTTCCTTCGACCTTTTTGCTCAAACCGCCCTTATTGTTCGCCGAAACGGCAAGCTCTCCACCGTGCCAGTCGGTTACATACTCTCGGCAATACACGTTGAGTCCAATAAAATCGACTTTACCGTCTTTGAATTCTTCTACGTCATTTGGGGATCGATAGAGCGAGACGCCAAGTTTTTCAAGGATTTCGTCCATTTCTGGCGGCAGTTGACCCTGAAGCGCTGGTGCCAGAATCATGCGATTGGCGAAAAAGTCTGCGTATCGAAATACGTCATCAGGGTGCTCGGTTGCCGGGTCGAGTTCGACAACGCCGCCATCGTGGACGGCGCCGATGATGCCGTCGTAGCCCATTTGACGATATGTTCGGACTGCGAGTGCGCTCGCGCGCATCAGGTTGTACTGAAACTGCATGTACGACTGAACGTCGAGCGATCGATTGGGGGGATAGTTGCCCAACATGTTTACGCAGTAGCTGTAGAAATGCGGCTCGTTAACGGTAGCCCAGATTTTGACGCGGTCTCCAAAGCGCTCAAAGCAAATCTTGGCGTATTTGCAGAACCACTCTGCCATGTCGTTGTTCAGCCATCCGCCTTTGCAAGCAAGCGTGAATGGTAGATCGTAATGGAACAGCGTAACGTTGGGCTCTATGCCATTTTCGAGGCAACAATCAATGACCCGATTATAAAAATCGATACCCTCTTCATTCACTTCGCCGATACCCGTGGGGATGATTCGACTCCATGAAAGAGAGAAGCGATAGGTGTTTTGTCCGCCTTCTTTCATCATGCGGATATCTTCTTCATAGCGATGGTAGAAGTCGCAAGATACATCACCGTCAACATGGTTGATGTTCTTATTGCTTGTGTGGCTAAAGAAATCCCACTCGCCAAGGCCTTTGCCGTCTTCGTTCCAGGCACCCTCGCACTGATAAGACGCCGTGGCGGAACCCCAGAGAAACGGCATGTTGTTCACGTTGCCCATGAATCCCCTTTCCATCATTCAACACGGTGGATACGTGTGGCGGAATTACGATTAAGATGACGTCAACTGATTTGAATCATAGGAGAACGACCAAAGCTGTTTGATTCAATAAATGAACCATGATTTCGAGGAGAGCGGAAAGAGGGATCACGTGAATATCAATGACTTCGATGTGCTCAATCGCATTAGCTCCATCATCAACAGCGAGTTTGGGTCAAACGATGCCGCCATCGCTCGATATCTCATCGCTCACATTAGGCGTTCGAGCGAAATCAATGTTGCCGCAATAACCCGCGATGCATTCGTGACCCGTTCCGCTGTTCGTCGTTTCTGCAATCGATTGGGCTACCAGTCTCTTAGCGATTTGAAAGAATCATTTACTCAATCAGTCTTTCCAAGCGACTTAAGCCATCGAGAGGAGGAATTTGGCTACGAGGAGTACAGGGCAGAGCTCGACGTTCGCATGATCGAGATGTTCGCTGAGGTTGAAAGCGGCGTGTCCGATATCGCTATTAAGCACCTTGCCGACGAAATTGATGGCCATAAAAACGTTGAAATCTGGTGCACCAATAATGTGAGCGCCAATCTCGTACGATTTCAGCAGGAAATGTTTTATGCGGGCAAGATGGTTCGCATAGTTGCTGGGGCTAACGTCGCGGAATTGAAAAACATGGGAGACGTTTCGCAGTCATTGATAATTCTCGTATCGGTCTCCGGGCTATTTGCGTCACAGGCGCGTGAGTATCTTGATTGCCGTTCGGGCAGGAAGATTCTAATTACTGCGTTTAGCAACGATGACAAATCGAGGTCTTTTGACCGTGTATATCGTCTTGGTAATGCGGGAAACGGAATTGACCGACTCGGCGTTTATTCGAAATATGCCATGACTTATTTCTTCGACTTGCTATCGTCGTGTTACTTGAGTCGCTACCCCTGCACCAAGGGGGAGCCGCTCTATGGGTCTACTTTGGCCTGGCCCGAGTAGTTCGGCTCTATAGTTCTCCCGCCTAGAGAATGAGCGTGGATAATCTGCCACTTTGGCCTCAGAAACACGCCAAAAGTGGGAGATTATCCACGCTCGATGTCAAACGGGAGAAAATCCACGCTCGATTGTGCCGGTGAAGCCCGATCACGACCTATGTAATAAGCGCAAGGGATCCGTTATCGAGGGTCGAGACTGCAGACATACTCCATCACGCCAAAGTGTGCCCTTGGGAAATGACGCCGGCATTGCCAAATTCATCACTCGACATAATCAAACTCAATAAAACCACAGGTCACGGCTATATAGATACGCCCGGCACCGTGTATCTAGAGGTTTTCGTTGACAGCCCCCAAGGTGGCATCGTATTATCTTCTTCGTTCGCGGGGGCGGCGGTCCAAAAGACCAAAGAACCTGCGGATACTTGAACGATTGGGAGTTTGCCCGAGTGGTTAATGGGGACGGGCTGTAAACCCGTTGGCTCTGCCTACATAGGTTCGAATCCTATAGCTCCCACCCGTCAAGTGCCTGTATAGCTCAGTCGGTAGAGCACTTCGTTGGTAACGAAGAGGTCACCAGTTCAAGTCTGGTTGCAGGCTCCATCCGGCGGTGTAGCTCAGTTGGTTAGAGCACACGGTTCATACCCGTGGCGTCACTGGTTCGAATCCAGTCACCGCTACCATAGGTAACACGGTGGCTTCTCAATAGTATGTTGAGAGGCCACTATGGTATAAAGGCAAAGTCCCGTCCGGGGACGACCTGTTTAGAGGAGGGCTTTATGGCCAAAGAGAAGTTTGAGCGCACTAAGCCGCATGTTAACATCGGCACCATTGGTCACGTCGACCACGGCAAGACCACGCTGACCGCTGCCATCACCAAGGTTCTCTCCGAGACCGAGGGCTGCAAGGCTGACTTCACTGCGTTCGAGAACATCGACAAGGCTCCCGAGGAGCGCGAGCGCGGCATTACGATCTCCGTCTCCCACGTCGAGTACGAGACTGCTGCCCGTCACTACGCTCACGTTGACTGCCCGGGCCACGCTGACTACGTCAAGAACATGATCTCAGGTGCTGCTCAGATGGACGGCGCTATCCTGGTCATCGCCGCTACCGACGGCCCCATGGCTCAGACCCGCGAGCACATCCTGCTCGCCCGTCAGGTCGGCGTTCCCTACATCGTCGTTTTCCTGAACAAGTGCGACATGGTTGACGATGACGAGCTCATCGACCTCGTCGAGATGGAGACCCGTGAGCTCCTCTCCGAGTACGATTTCCCCGGCGACGACATCCCCGTCATCCGTGGTTCCGCTCTGGGCGCTCTCGAGGGCGACGCCAAGTGGATGGACGCTATCCGCGAGCTCATGAACGCCGTCGACGAGTACATCCCGACGCCTGCTCGTAACAACGACCTCCCCTTCCTGATGGCCGTTGAGGACGTTATGACCATCTCCGGCCGTGGTACCGTTGCTACCGGCCGTGTCGAGCGCGGTGAGCTCAAGCTCAACGAGCCCGTCGAGATCGTCGGCATCAAGGACACCCAGAACACCGTCGTTACCGGTATCGAGATGTTCCGTAAGTCCATGGACTTCTGCGAGGCTGGCGACAACGTCGGTCTGCTGCTCCGCGGCATCAAGCGCGAGGACATCGAGCGCGGCCAGGTTCTCTGCAAGCCCGGTTCGGTTACCCCGCACACCAAGTTCACCGGCGAGATCTACGTTCTGACCAAGGAGGAGGGCGGCCGTCACACCCCGTTCTTCGATGGTTATCGTCCTCAGTTCTACTTCCGTACCACCGACGTTACCGGTACGGTCAAGCTTCCCGAGGGCACCGAGATGGCTATGCCTGGTGACCACATCACCATCGAGGGCGACCTCATCCACCCGATCGCCATGGAGGAGGGCCTGCGCTTCGCTATCCGCGAGGGTGGCCACACCGTCGGTTCGGGCATCGTCTCCACGATCATTGAGTAAATTAGCTCTCTGATATAGCTGACTTAGAGAACCCGGCACTTATATGGGTGCCGGGTTCTTTTCTGCAATGGACATTGAGTCGTTGCTGGTGTCGAGAGGATCGATAATGGTCCTGGGTGCACCGTCGATTAGCTCTCGTTGGCTTCATTGATGTGTTCCAAATATGAATGGATCCACCGAGAACCAATTGACTCGAGGTTTTCGTTGACAGCCCTTACGTAGAGCTGATAAAGTACCATCTTGTGCCCGTACGGGGCGGAAATGAAAGGTTCAGGATACATGCGTACTCTAGTTACTCTTGCGTGCACTGAGTGCAAGCGCCGCAACTATACGACCACCAAGAACAAGGCGAACATGCCTGATCGTATGGAGATCAAGAAGTATTGCCCCTGGTGCCGTCACCACACGCTGCACAAAGAGACTCGCTAGTCTCTAGTCACATACGCCAGTAGTTCAATTGGTAGAGCATCGGTCTCCAAAACCGAGTGTTGAGGGTTCGAGTCCTTCCTGGCGTGCCAGTCATTATTCCGTAAGCTCCCATTGGGGGCTTACGGTTTACTCATGTATAAGCGCATTGCGCGGAGGTAACCCAAATGGCCAACAAGAAGAACAAGAAGAAGGCTCAGCAGCCGGCACCCGCCAACAACGCTGCCGCCAACTCCAAGGTTGAGGCCAAGAAGGCCGTTGCCAAGAAGAACGAGAAGGCTGCGAAGTCCAAGAAGAATGAGAAGCCTGGCTTCTTCGCCCGCACCAAGAAGTATTTCGCTTCGGTCAAGTCCGAGATGAAGCGCGTCACGTGGCCCGATAAGAAGGAGCTCGTGAACTACTCGGTCGTCGTTTGCGCTTCTCTGATCGTCGTCGGCGTCGTCATCGCTCTGCTCGATGCTGGCTTTGGCGAGGCTCTTGCTCTGTTTTCTGGATTGAGGGGCTAAACCATGTCTAAGCGTTGGTACGTCGTTCACACTTACTCTGGATACGAGAACCGCGTTAAGTCCGATCTCGAGCATCGTATCGAGACTATGGGCATGCAGGACCGTATCTTTGATATCGAGATTCCTATGGAGCGCGTCACTGAGATTAAAGAGGGTGGCAAGCGCGAGACCAAGGATTCCAAGATTTTCCCGGGTTATGTTCTGGTCCGCATGGAGATGGATGACGATGCATGGACGTGCGTTCGCAACACGCCCGGCGTTACCGGTTTCCTGGGCGGCAACGGCAAACCCGCTCCGCTTTCCCGCGACGAGTACAATAAGATGACTCGTCGTCCCGGTAAGGGCGATTCACCCAAGCGTACCTCGGTTGATATTGAGGTCGGCACGTCCGTCCGCGTCACCGATGGCCCGCTTACCGACTTTGATGGCAAAGTCTCCGAGGTTAACACCGAGGCTGGCAAGCTCAAGGTCACGCTGATGATCTTTGGCCGCGAGACGCCGGTCGAGCTCGACTTTAACCAGGTCGCTGTCATCGCTTAAGTTTTCGTCCGTTCGCGCGAGCGTGCTTCTTCTGTGACTGCTCATCTCAGGAGTGCTTCTAACACGTGCGTGCTTACGATATAGCAAGTACTTCACACTCGTGATTCGAAAGGAATGACCATGGCTGAGAAGAAGGTTGCCAACGTCATTAAGCTCCAGATTCCTGCTGGTGCCGCTAACCCCGCTCCTCCCGTCGGTCCTGCCCTGGGCGCTGCTGGCGTGAACATCATGCAGTTCTGCCAGGCTTTTAACGCCGAGACGCAGGACAAGAAGGGCGACATCATCCCCGTTGAGATCTCTGTCTACGAGGATAAGTCCTTCTCCTTCATCACCAAGACCCCGCCGGCGGCTCACCTCATCAAGAAGGAGCTGAACCTCAAGTCTGGTTCCGCTAAGCCCCAGGCCGACAAGGTTGGTCAGCTCTCCCAGGAGCAGCTCACCAAGATCGCCGAGATCAAGATGCCGGACCTCAATGCCAACGACATTGACGCCGCCAAGAAGATCATCGCCGGTACCGCCCGCTCCATGGGCGTCACCATCGCTGAGTAGCGATTTCTTTAGGTAATGACGGGTGTTCCGACCGGGGCGCCCGTTATATGTGTGCAATAGGGCACACGATACGATGTGGGAGGGCTCACGCCCGTTTAACCACAGGAGGTAATGCACATGGCTAAGCATGGTAAGAGCTATAACGCCGCTGCCGAGAAGATCGACCGCGCCACGCTCTACACCCCCCTTCAGGCTGCCAAGCTCATCAAGGAGCTCGACACCGCCAAGTTCGACGAGACCATCGAGGCCCACTTCCGTCTGGGCATCGATACTCGTAAGGCTGACCAGAACATCCGTGGTTCCATCTCCCTGCCCCACGGCACCGGCAAGACCGTTCGTGTTGCCGTCTTCGCCGAGGGCGAGAAGGCCCGCGAGGCCGAGGCTGCCGGCGCCGACATCATCGGTTCCGACGAGCTCGTCGCCCAGATCCAGAAGGGCGAGATCAACTTCGACGCCGCTATTGCTACGCCGAACATGATGGCCAAGGTTGGCCGCATCGGTAAGATCCTTGGTCCCCGTGGCCTCATGCCGAACCCCAAACTCGGCACCGTGACCATGGACGTCGCCAAGATGGTCTCCGAGCTCAAGGCTGGCCGCGTTGAGTACCGCGCCGACCGCTACGGCATCTGCCACGTGCCCCTGGGCAAGAAGTCCTTCTCTGAGCAGCAGCTCGTCGAGAACTACGCTGCCCTGTACACCGAGATCCTGCGCGTCAAGCCCTCTTCTGCTAAGGGCAAGTACGTCAAGTCCATCTCCGTGTCTTCCACCATGGGCCCTGGCGTCAAGGTCGATCCCGCTGTCCAGCGTGACTTCCTGGCTGAGTAACTGCTAGTTACTGCCTCAGCAAAGCAAGCATTGCTAAAGGAACCCAGTTCTGCCTCGTGCAGGACCGGGTTCTTTGCTATCTCGGGGCAAAACCACCACAAAGGGGACAGGCACCTTCGTGGTGCTTTTGCCTCGGTTGCTCCAAAATCCCCACTTCGCGTCGTTTCGACTGTGTTGCACTTTAGCGCGATGTAGTGAATGCCCGAGGCTGAAAGGAGCCAGACATGTTCTATAACACGCAGCAGCTCCTAGGCCTAGCGCTACTAGATGGGATAGCGCGCTAGGGTTGCAATCTCGCTATAACGATGAGTTGTACCCGGGTGCGCTATCGTCCGCTGCTTTTGGGCGTGATGAGCGACACGGGTATTTTTCTATCTTGGGGCACTCCATCTCTCCTGAAAGCCATCTGTATCTCAGGCCTATCAGGTGGAAATCATGAGTCGCAAAATCGCAATCTTTGACACTACGCTGCGCGACGGGGAGCAGCCTCCCGGCGTCAGCATGAATACTGAGGGAAATATCGTCATCGCACGTCAGCTGGTGCGCATGAACGGGGATGTGATCGAGGCGGGCTTTCCCATCTCGAGCCCCGGCGATTTTCGCTCGGTGCAGGAGATTGGCAAGATCGCGGGCGACCGGTGCACGGTATGGAGTCTCACCTGTGCGGTCGACAAGGATATCGAAGTGGCCGCAGAAGCCCTCAAGACGGCTCAGAGGCCCCGTATCCATACCGGCCTGGGGTAAGCCCCAGCCATCTGCGCGACAAGCTCCATATGACCGAGGATGAGGCTAGCATCAGTCGGTGGCCCTAAGTGGGATTCGACCGATCCGGCGGCCCCACGCCGCGAGCTTACCGGCGGCATTTACTTTGGCAAGCACGATCGTTTCTACGACGAGGACGGCGCGGGCGCTAATGGCGCTGCGGGCCAGCGTGCGGTCAATGTGATGGAGTACCGCGAGTTCGAGGTGGAGCGCATTGCCCGTCAAGCGTTCGAAGCGGCCCGCAAGCGTCGCGGTGACGTGACGAGTGTGGATAAGCGCAACGTGCTGGAGACGAGCCGCATGTGGCGCGAGGTCGTGCATCGCGTGCATGATGAAGAGTGCCCCGATGTGCAGCTCGAAGACCTGCTCGTCGATAACGCCGCTATGCAGCTCATCAACCGACCGGGCGACTTTGACGTCGTAGTTACGGAGAACATGTTCGGCGACATTCTCTCCGACGATGCTGCACAGATTACGGGCTCGCTCGGCATGCTCGCCTCTGCTTCGCTGGGCGACGGCGTTTCGCTGTTCGAGCCGAGCGCTGGCAGCGCGCCCGATATCGCAGGGCTCGGTATTGCCAATCCGCTCGCACAGATCCTGTCGGCGGCAATGCTGCTCACGTACGCGCTCGACATGGGCGAGCAGGCCGTCTTAGTCGAAAATGCTGTGGCCCATGTGCTCGACGAAGGTTGGCGTACCCGCGACATCGCCGACGCCAACACCCCTGCTGATAAGATCCTCCGCACCGCTCAGATGGGCGATAAGGTCATCGCTGCCCTGTAGCGTCGAGAGTCCGGAACCACCACAAAGGTGCCTGTCCCCTTTGTGGTGGTTACCAGGGGGTTCTGGCGGTCGAGGACTCGATGGCCTCATGGCGCTTGAGCTCGCGGCGCATGGTTTGCGAATTGAGCCAGGCTGCTTGCCAGCCACGGATGGGGTAGCGCGTCTCGTCGAGTTCAAACTGCGTATAGCCGCAGGCGTTGATGATCGTTGTCCCGCATGCGTGCTGACGCTCGCGCTGAAAATTGCAACCGTAGCTTTGGTGCACATGCCCGTGCACCATGTAGTCGGGATTCCAGGATTCGAGTGCCGTGTTAAAGCATTCGAATCCTCGATGCGGTAGATCATCCAGATCGCCCACGCCGGCGGCGGGCGCATGGGTGAGCAAGATGTTGCAGCCGCCGACCATCCTCACTTTGTGTGACAGCTTGCGCATGCGCTTGGCCATCTCGCGCTCGGTGTACATGTTGGCGCCATCTCGGTAGCGCATGGAGCCGCCAAGCCCCGCAATGCGAACGCCGCGATACACGTACACGGTGTCTTCGACACAGATGCAGCCGCCCGGTGCATGACGTGCGTAGCGGTCATCGTGGTTGCCGCGGACGTAGATGAGCGGTTTGTTGATGACCGTGACCAAAAACTCAAGATAGTCCGGGTCCAGGTCGCCGGCAGACAGAATCAGGTCGACACCCTCAAAGCGCTCCTTGCGAAAGCACTCCCAAAGGCATCGTTCTTCGGTATCTGCTATGGCAAGGATCTTCATAGGGCGGTAACCCCCGGCTCATCGTCGAGCTGCGGAATGGTGCCCACCACGTTGTCCGCCAGCCAATTCATCTCGACAATTTGCGTGCTCGGCAGTGGGGGAAAGCCCTCAATCTGCACCACGCCGTCTTGGCTATGGAGCTCGCCGCCAAATGGATTGATGGAGCCCTCGACGATGCCATTGCGGAGTAGCTGAACAAGCTTGCGCGTCTGGTAGGGTAGGCCCGGAGCATAACGGATGTCGATAACACCTGAGCTCATGCCGTACCAGTAGTTGACGGCGCGAACCTGGCTGTCGTCACTGGTCTCATCCCAGGTGCCATGCAGCAGGCTTCGCACGATAAGCTCGTAGTATCGGCCCCAGTTCCATACCGGCATGGCAATGCCGACAGCCTTGCCATCGACCAGACGGTGGAGTCCGTATGCCGTGGGGTCTTCGAGTGACTTTGACATGTCGGCGCCGGTCATGACGCTCACACCTTCGCGGCACATGGCCTCGGCAAGGCCTCCGGCGGGCACATCTCCCCAGGTCAGGATTATTTGCGCACGGGGGTCGAGCAGCGAAGCGCCAATCGCAAAGGCGTTGATCTCGCTGAGCGCGCCCGAGGCGAAGACCGACGCGTGGTAACCGATGCGGTGGTTGTCCGCCATGCTGGCGGCAAGGGCGCCCAAGAGAAATTTGGCCTCGTACATCTTGCCAAAGTACGAACGGACGCTTTGGTGGGGAAGGCCGATAGAGCAGTTGAGGAATCGCACCTGAGGATACTCGACGGCAGCCCTGAGCGTGTATTCCATCAGGCGGTGCGAGGTCGAGAAGATGACGTTTGCTCCATGTATGACAGCCGTTTCCACGGCGGCGTAGAACACGTCCGGATCGTGGCAGTTTTCGAACGCCTCGGTGCGCACGATGCCGCCAAAGTGCTCGTCAAGATATTGGCGCCCTTGATCGTGCAGGCTGTCCCAGCTCGATGTCGCACAGGGGAATTCGTGGATAAAGGCGATGCGCAGGGGGTTGGCGGCCGAGTAGACGGTCTTGCCCATAAAGAAGTTGAGCACGCCGGAGGTGGACTTGGCGGGCGACTCTTCCTCGTTGGGTTGAGGGGCTTCGACAAGATCGACCTTGTCCTCGTCACTTTTGCCGGCAATGACCAGCTCGCGCCAAATCTTGCACAGGCGGTTAACGACGATATCCGTCGGCGTATCCAGCAGGCGGTCCTGGTTGTACACATTGAGGTAGACGAGCATGGCGTCGGCGGGCGTAATGTCCAGATGGTCGCCACCTGCGCGAAGGTAGGCGCGCTTAAAGAGCAGGAAGGTGTGGCGCAGGTAGTCGACCTTTTTCTGCGGCCATTTTTCGATAAGGTTCTGACCGAGCATCTTGGCGAGCGTCTCGTAGCTTCCCTCGCGCGAGAACTCGATCTCGTATAGGGGACAGACGTGCCAAAACGCAGAGAACTCACCGTACAGGCGGCTTTCGACGGAATCCCATTTGCCGGGGTAGAGACGGGTGACCTTGGCGGAAACCGTTGGGGCGTCCAGGAATTTGAGGACACTGACGCGCTTGTTGCCCTCTTGGACGTAAAACCGATGCATGAACTCGGTTACGATGACGGGATCGCGATAGCCCTCGGTCACCTGGATGTCGTAGAGGTTGGACCACTTGCGGGCGAACTCGGTGCTAAACGGCAGCAGGGGCATAAAGTTGCACGAAAAGGCGGACTGACGGCCCTTGGTAACCGTACCGACGACCATTTCGAGCGGAATATCCCGCAGGCCGACGTTCTCTCGCTGACCTAAGGGGAGCTGAGCAACCAGGCTATCGAGGTCCGTAAGGTATGGATGCTCGCTTTGGCTGATGGCGCGACGACGCCCTTGCTCGCCGCGTTTGCGTGCTTGACGATAGGCCTCTTCCATGGTGTCTACTCCCTTAGTCGTTTAAACAACTATATATACCATGGTACCACGAATGAAAACCACCACAAAGGTGCCTGTCCCCTTTGTGGTGGTTTAGGCAATGAGGGGAGCGATGGCACGAATGCAGGCGTCGGCAGCGGTGAAAGTGGTGCTGTCGTCGCTGACGATAAAGATAATCTTTCCTTTTATGCCAAAGTCGCCGATCTCGCTAAAGAGCACGTAGGGCTCCTTGTCAAAGCCCGAGATGGGCGAGACAGCCGTTTTGGTTGCGCTCGTGAGCTCGTCTGCCAGCGCGTCAAGGGAAGCCCATTTAGACGTGTCCTTTACGGCAACGGGCACGGCCACGCGCCCAAAGGGCATCAGATGCACGAGTGTGTTCTTGGAGATGTTGGAGTTGGGCACAATGATGGTCTGTCCACAGGCATCTTCGATGGTCGTGTGGCGCCAGGTGATGTCTTGGACCACGCCGGATACGCCGCCGACCTCGATATTGTCGCCGGGTTTGATGATGCCCATAAACGTCACCTGCATGCCGCCGATAAGGTTTGAGAGCGTGTCCTGAAAGCCGAGTGAGATGGCGATGCCGCCGACGCCAAGAGCGGCGACGAGTGCGTTTGCGTTGATGCCAAAACAGTTGTCGAGGATAAAGCTGCCGCCGATCATCCAGATGACGGCGCGCGCGATGTTGATGAAGATGCTCGATGAAGGGAGCGGGTTATCGTCGCGGTTAAGCAGGTGGTGCAGGGTCTTGGACGCGACTTTGGCGGCAACGGCGGTGCCGATGGCCAAGATGCCGGCCCAGATGATGTTGTGGACCCATCGTTGTGCAAAGAAATGAAGAATTGGCTCAAACAATTCCATGTAGGGAAACCTCCTCATGATCGTCCAACCATGATACCCACCAAGAAGCCCGTCCGATCAAATTCTGACGGGCTTCTGTGCTCGATATAAGGTTTGCACGGCGGGGCTGCAAGGCCCGGCGGTGTAGCTTAGCGTCGACGCTTCCAGATAATGCCGAGAATGATGATGACGATGCCGCCGATGAGGCATGCACCGACCATAGCCAGCGTGCGGTCTCCCGTTGCGGCGAGCTTACCGGTCGTCTTCTTGGTGATGACCTTCGTGGTCGTCGTATCCGTCTGAGGCGAGGGCTCAGGCGTCGGGGCCGGTGTGGGCGTGGGGTCCACGGCGGTGGAGCCAAAGCTGATGGTGCCCGCGAGCGAGGCCATCTTGCTCTCCCAGCTGTTCTGCCCGATCAGCGCCCTTAGTGCTGACTCGCAGGTACCCCACTCGGTGTGCTTGGTGGCGTTTGCGAAGGTGGGGAAGTCGGTCGTGTTGGTGATGATGTAGTTGTTGGTGGCGACGGTATAGGTCTTGGCGGGGTCGAGCGTGCTGCCATCCTTGGTGAGTGTGGCGCTCACGATGCGCTTGCCTTCGGACTGCGTCCAATCGATTGTCACGTTGATGCCGCCGAAGGAAAGGACACTGCCGGAGTCGTCGCGCCACTTGTACATGTCTTGCGCCTCCTGCTCGGTGTGGCCGGCCGCCACGTAGGTTTGCTGAAGCTCGTAGCTGTGATTGCACTCGTCACTGATCTGCAGCGAGTGCTCGAGCGCTGCCAGGAAGTCCGCACCGGTCATGGTCCAGGTCTCCACGGTGTTGCCGTAGGGCGAGATAGCGATGACGTTGCCGGCGGTCACATCGCCCGCCGCGATGCCGCCGCGGATGCCGCCCGCGTTCTCGATGGCAAGGTCTGCGCCCGTCAGGTCAAGATAGGAGCCGCAGATCACATGTCCGATGGTCTGGGCCTTGGTGGTGTCGCCCTTCTTGCTGGGACGGAAATCGGTGGTGCGCACCATTTCCCAACCATGCGTGCCTGCGGCGTCCTCGCCGTAGTAATAATTGGTAGAACTCGTGCCGAGCACCTCGCTCGATGCGGCGCTAAAGGCATCGTCGAGCGGCTTGATCTTGTTGTTGCTGACCTCATCAAGGATGCTCTGATAGGTGGAGCCCTTGTTGGGGTCGGTCAAAAGAACGTTTACGTCCTTGGCGGTATAGAGCTTCTCGTCGCTTTTGCCTGCGTATACCGCCACCGTGTCATCGTCGGTGCTTTCGGTGCCCTTGGTGTCGTACTCGTAGGGGACGGAAAGCAGTCCCACCTCGGCAAAGGCACTGCCCGCCTCGACAACGTGGATTGTCTTGCCGTCGGCTCCCGTCACCTTCTCGTTAAGATTGATGTGCTCGTGGCCTGCGATAAGGGCATCGACGCCACGGAGCCGCGTGGCAAAGGTCTTGGCGTCGAGCGTGTGCGCGATACACACAACAACATCGCAGCCCTCCTTGCGCAGCTGCTCCGCCTCGGCGTTGATGGCGTTCGCGGCACTCGAGAAGCTGGTGCCCGCGACCAGGTCCGCGCGCAGCGAGGAACCTAGCGACTCATCCATGGCTCCGACGACGCCGACCTTAATCTTGTAGTTAAACGTGGAACTGTCCTCGCCGTCCTTCCAAGTGCGGTTGAGCGTCTTGGTGATGCTCGAGCTCCATACGCCGTTCGAGGACGTTGCATTCGCGCAAAGCATGGCGAAGGGCGTGCCGGTGGTGCTGTGGCCGGTCATGGCGCGGAGCTTGTCCGCGCCGTAGCTCCAGTCGTGGTTGCCCGGCGTGGTCGCGTCGTAGCCGTCGGCATAGAAGGTGTCCATGAGCTCGGCGATGCTTTTGCCCTCGCTCATGGTGGCGAAGGACTGTCCATGGAAGGTGTCACCCGCATCGAGCAGAAGATCGGGGGCGTTGCCCTGGGCGCTATAGAGGACTGCCAGTCCGTCAAAGCCCACAGTGCCGGTGCCCTTGCTTGCGTTGTAGCTGTACTTGTAGCTGCCGTGGATATCGTTGGTGTGCATGACGGTCACGGAGTCGTTGATCGCCTGGGGCAGATCGCTCGCAAGGGCGAGGCTGGGTGCGCCAGTGAACACGCCGGCAAGCAGCGCGGCGGTTAACGCAAGGCGGGGGACGAATCTTTTCATGGCAGTCTCCTTAGTCCTTAACAAAAACCACCACAAAGGTGCCTGTCCCCTTTGTGGTGGTTTTCTAAGTCGTTAGCTTAGCAGCATGCGGTCGTTGGCGAGCTCGCCGCCCGAGACCTCCTCGAACTTCTGCAGCAGGTCGGCGACGGTGAGCGACTTTTTCTCGTTGCCTACCACATCGTAGATCACGTGGCCCTCGTGCATCATAATCAGACGGTTGCCCAGACGGATGGCGTCGTTCATGTTGTGTGTGACCATGAGTGTGGTCAGGTGGTTCTCGTCGACGATTTCCTCGGTCAGGTTGAGCACCTTCGATGCCGTCTTGGGGTCGAGGGCCGCCGTGTGCTCGTCGAGCAGCAGCAGGCGCGGCTTGGTGAGCGTGGCCATCAGCAGGGTGAGTGCCTGGCGCTGGCCACCCGAGAGCAGGCCGACCTTAGCGTTGAGGCGCGTATCCAGACCAAGGTCCAGACGCTTGAGCAGCTCAACGTACTCGTCCTTCTCGGCCTTGGTGACGCCCCACGAAAGACCGCGATGCTGGCCGCGGCGCTTGGCGAGGGCCAGGTTCTCGGCGATCTGCATGTCGGCTGCGGTGCCGCGCATGGGGTCCTGGAACACACGGCCCAGGTACTTGGCGCGCTGCGACTCGCTCAGGCGCGAGATATCGGTGCCGTCGAGCTCGATAACGCCCGAATCGAGCGGATACACGCCGGCGATCATGTTGAGCAGCGTGGACTTGCCGGCGCCGTTGCCGCCAATCACGGTTACAAAGTCGCCGTCGTTAAGGGTGAGGTCGACACCGGTGAGCGCGCGCTTCTCGGTGACGGTGCCCTTGTTAAAGGTCTTCTTGACGTGTGAGAGCTTAAGCATCTGCCTCATCTCCCTTCGTGTAGGAGCTGCGGAGCTTATAGCGCTCCCAAACCACGGGCACGCACAGGGCCACGGCCACGATCACGGCGGAGAGCAGCTTCATGTCGTTGGCGTCCATGCCCAGCTGCAGCACGATGGCGCGGATAAGGAAGTACACCACGGAGCCAAAGACGGCGGAGGCAAGACGGACGCTAAACTGCGTGAGTCCGCCGGGCAGCAGGCGACCGAGCACTTCGCCGATGACGATGGCGGCAAGGCCGATAACGATGGCGCCTGTGCCCATGCCAATGTCGGCATACTTTTGGCTCTGGCAGATAAGCGCACCCGAAAGGCCGATGAGGGCGTTGGAGAGCACGAGAGCGATCATCTTGGTGGAGTTGGTGTTAACGCCCAAGGCGCGGATCATGTACTCGTTGTTGCCGGTGGCGCGCAGTGCGGAGCCGATCTCGGTACCAAAGAACCAGTACAGGATGGCAACGATGGCCACGGCGAGCAGGATGCCCAAGATGATGGCAACGGTGGACTGCGGCAGACCGGTCATATTGCTGACGGCCGAGAACACGGTGCCCTTGGCAAGGATGGGCGTATTGGATTTGCCCATGATGCGCAGGTTGACGGACCACAGGCTAATTTGGGTGAGGATTCCAGCGAGGATCGCGGGAATCTCGAAGACGGTGGTCAGAATGCCCGTGACCGCGCCCGCGATGGCGCCGGCGCACATGCCGGCCAGCACGGCGAGCAGCGGGTCGACGTTATTGTTGACGATGAGTACGGCGCAGACACAGCCGCCGAGGGCAAAGCTGCCGTCGCAGGTCATATCGGGGATGTCGAGCAGGCGGAACGTGATAAACACGCCAAGCACCATAATGCCCCAGAGGACGCCCTGCGAAACGGCGCCCTGCAATGCAATGAGCATGCTTCATACCTCCTAGGATAGGGT
Organism: Collinsella sp. AM28-11LB; assembly: GCF_003469895.1. Taxonomy (NCBI): domain Bacteria; kingdom Bacillati; phylum Actinomycetota; class Coriobacteriia; order Coriobacteriales; family Coriobacteriaceae; genus Collinsella; species Collinsella sp. AM28-11LB. The sequence goes on along the minus strand of NZ_QSKJ01000005.1, from coordinate 106,063 downwards.
GGACACGTGAGTCACCATGATAGCGGTAACAATGTATAAAAGAGCTGCGGACGGTTGTTTTGTCTCATCCGAAACAAGCAGGGCGAACGCCGGTCTTTAGCGTTCGCCCCAAGGACTCAGATATTGAATAACGCAGCTATGGCGCGAGAACGAACCCTAGATGTGTTACGGCGCATGGTGCTACTCGTCCAGGGCGGAAAGGTCGATGCCCAGCGCCTCGGCCATCTCGTCGTTCTTGACGACGACCAAGTCCTTGCTCGAGAGGTGCTCGACAGCCATATCCTCGGGCTTGGCCTCGCCCTTCAGGATCTTAACGGCCATCTCGCCCGCGGCATAGCCCAGGTCCTCATAGTTGATGGAGAGGGTGAACAGACCGCCGGCCTTGCACATGCCCTCCTCGCCGGTAACGAAGGGGAGCTTGTTCTCCTTGCAGATCTGACCGACCTGCGAAGCGCCCGCGGCGATGGTGTTGTCGGTGGGGGAGTAGAGCGCGTCGACCTTGCCCACGGCGGACTCGACGACGGACTGGATCTCGTTGGAGCTCGAGACGGTGAAGTCGGTGTACTCCAGGCCAAGCTTGTCGAGTTCCTTCTTGGCGGCCTTGATTTGGACGTCGGAGTTGGACTCGGCGGTGCAGTAGAGCAGGCCGACCTTCTTTACGTCGGGCAGGACCTTCTGCATCATCTCGAGTTGCTCGGCGACCGGGGTAAGGTCGGAGGCGCCGGTGACGTTGGTGCCGGGCCTGTCGTTGTCCTGGACCAGGCCGGAGGCGGCGTAGTCGGTGATGGCGCAGCCCACGATGGGGATATCCGCCGTGGCACCGGCAGCAGCCTGTGCGGCGGGCGTGGCGATGGCGTAGATCAGGTCGACGCCATCGCCCACGAACTTGTCGGCGATGGACTTACACGTGGACTGGTCGTTCTGGGCGTTCTTCTGGTCGATCTTGACCTTAAGGCCGCTTTTCTTGATGGCCTTGACAAAGCCGTTGTTGGCGGCATCGAGTGCGGAGTGCTCGGTGAGCTGCAGAACGCCGATGGTGTAGTCGGAACCGGCGGCAGCAGAGCCGGAACCAGAGTTGCCGCCGCATCCGGCGAGCGGGGCGAGCGCGAGCAGGCCGGCGGAGACCAGAAGGCTCCTGCGGCTGATGGTGATGCCCTTCATATCATTACCCCCAGTATAAAAATGGCTGGAAACACTGCACTGGGACAAAGTGCAAGTGGAACTATAGTAACGCCGATGTCCATTTTTACAACAGCCTGGCGGGTTTTTTAATACAGAACCGGATAGGCGGTACGGGTAGTCGAATGGGTGACAGAGATGCTTATGCGGCGGAGACGGCGTCATCATCCTCGTCCAGGGCGGCAAAGAGTTTCTTGCCGTCAAGGAGGCGCGTGCTGACGTTTCTCATACGGGTGATCTCGACGGTGCGCAGCGTATCGTCGGTGCCTCGGGCGTCGTAGACCGTTCCCAGCAGATACGAGATGCCATCGCGCTGCCTGATGGCAAAGGGTCGGAGCGTCATCCGCACCGCTTCGGTTTCGCCACGGGCGAGGGTACTCGAGATATCAAAGCTGACGGTCGTTCCGTGGTCGATGGCCTGCTCGACGAGCTCGCACGTGTCGATGCGCTTGATGGGCGTGCGTGTTGCCTTGGTAGCCTTGCTGCTTGCGCTTGGAGCGGGTTCGGGTGTATCGAGGTAGTCGCGAACGTCGGCACTCGCCATGGCAACTAAATGCTGCGCCATGCTCTTGCGGATAGCGATAGGCGTGGAGCGGTTGCGCATGACCATGCCGTGGAGCCGGATGATCTCTTCATCGGTGAGCGGGCGGGTAAGAAGTTTGTAGCCCACGCCGCGTTTGTAGTCGATTTCGTATCCGGCGTGACGAAGCGCGGATATCGAGGTGTAGATGCTGCGCCGCGCCGCCGAGATGGGCATGCGGGTGGGGTCATCGGGATGGGCGAGGTGCTCGATTAACTCATCGGAAAGCAATGCCTTGTCTTCGCCGGTGTTTTCGCTCAAGAGCTGCAGGATGCGCACGGCGCGATAGGCCGCCATCGAGGCGGCGCCTCTGGTCGTGGTCTCATAGTTTTCAACAACGGCTTCGGTCATAACGCCCACGTCCTTTCCATTTTGGGTGGCGACGGTACGGAGCCTAGGACGCGGGGCTTGCCTAGGGGCGCAAGGCGCTCTGGGCGGTCGGTAGTTGTCGGCAAGCGGCGGGTCGAGTTTTCAACAGCCCTGCTCAACTAACCAAAAACTTGCCAAAAGCTTGACGGATGCTGTTGAAAAAAGCGCCCCTCGGCTTGCCGAGAGGCGCTGACGCGATGTGCTGTAACGCGCTGGGTGGCGCTGTGGCGATTAGAAGTCGGCGTTGCCCACGGTACGCGGGTGCGGCAGGACGTCGCGGATGTTGCCCACGCCGGTGAGGTACATCACCAAGCGCTCGAAGCCCAGACCGTAGCCGGCGTGCTTGCAGGAACCGTAGCGGCGCAGGTCAAGGTAGTACTTGTATTGCTCGGGATTCATACCCAGGTCCTTGATGCGGGCCTCGAGCAGATCCAGGCGCTCCTCGCGCTGGGAGCCGCCGATAATCTCGCCGATACCGGGAACCAGGCAGTCGGCGGCGGCGACGGTCTTGCCGTCCTCGTTCATGCGCATGTAGAACGCCTTGATCTCGGCAGGGTAGTCGGTTACGAAGGTCGGGCGCTTAAAGTGTTCCTCGGTCAGGAAACGCTCGTGCTCGGTCTGCAGGTCGATGCCCCAGCTGACGGGGTAGTCGAACTGGTGACCCGCGGCGACTGCCTGCTCCAGGATCTCGACGGCCTCGGTGTAGGTAACGCGGGCAAAGTCGGAGTTTGCCACGTGGTTCAGGCGCTCGACCAGGCCCTTGTCCACAAACTTGTTGAGCATGTTGAGCTCGTCGGGGCAGGTGGCCATAACGTCCTTAAGGACGTACTTGAGCATGGCCTCGGCGTTATCCATGTAGTCGTTAAGGTCGGCAAAGGCCATCTCGGGCTCGATCATCCAAAACTCGGCGGCGTGACGCGTGGTGTTGGAGTTTTCGGCGCGGAAGGTGGGGCCAAAGGTGTACACGTCGCCAAAGGCCATGGCAAAGTTCTCGGCATTGAGCTGACCGGACACGGTGAGGCTCGCATGCTTACCAAAGAAGTCCTGGCTCCAGTCGACCTCGCCGGACTCGGTGAGGGGCGGATTTTTGGGGTCGAGCGTGGTCACGCGGAACATCTCGCCGGCACCCTCGCAGTCACTCGTGGTGATGATGGGGGTGTTGACGTAGACAAAGCCCTGCTCCTGGAAGAACCGGTGGATGGCGGCAGCCGCGACAGAGCGGATGCGGAACACGGCGCGGAACAGGTTAGTGCGCGGGCGCAGGTGCTGCTGGGTGCGCAGGAACTCGACGGTTGCGCGCTTCTTCTGCAGCGGGTAATCCGGGGCGCTGACGCCCTCGATCTCGATGGAGGTGGCAGAAAGCTCGAAGGGCTGGGGCGCATCGGGGGTCAGCTTGACGGTGCCAGTGCAAATGAGTGCGGCCGAGACGTTTTGGTGGGCGATCTCGTCGTAGTTGTCGAGCGCCTCGCGGTTCATGACGACCTGCAGGTCGCGGAAGCAGCTGCCGTCGTTGAGCGTAACAAAGCCAAAGTTCTTCATGTCGCGGACGGACTTGACCCAGCCGGCGACAGTGACGGTCTGGCCGCCGAGCGACTCGGCATCGGCATAGAGCTGCGCGATTTTGGTGCGGTTCACGTATCCTCCCATAGCGGTTGAATGATAGTTATCCATACAGTTCGATATTCTAGCAGCTCGGCTCATTTGGGCTATACAGATAAGGCATTGGCGGGATGGTTTTTCAAACGAAAAGCGCCCGCGGCCAAATGGTCGCGGGCGCTTGACGAGGTGCCTTTTGGCTGTGTGGCACGGGGCCTGGCTACTTGGTCTTGGCTACCAGCAGCGGGTCGCCAAGCTTGACGAGCGGGTTGCCGCCGATAAGCGTTCCAGACTCGCCGACATGGTCGATGCTCTTAAGACGATCGAGCTCGGAGACGATGACGGTCACGATGTCCTCGTGACCGGCGGCCTTAATAGCCTCGCGGTCGAAGCTGATGAGCGGCTGGCCTGCCTTGACCACATCGCCCATCTCGACAAAGCGGGCAAAACCCTTGCCGTTCATTTCCACGGTGCCCAGGCCAACATGGATGAACACGCGAAGACCGTCCTCGGTGATCATGCCGATGGAGTGGTTGGTGACGGTGGTGGCGCCGATGCGGCCGTTGGCGGGCGCATAGATGGTGCCGGTGATGGGCTCGATGCCATAGCCCTGACCGAGCATGCCCGCGGCGATGGTCTCGTCGGGAACCTCGTCCAGATTGACGAGTACGCCGTTGACAGGGGCATAGATGACGCCTTCGCGGGTAGCGAAGCTTGCTGAGGGCGGAACGGACGCCTCGCCCGACGAAGTGAACGTGGACTTGAGCGAATCGAGCAGACCCATAGTTGCCTCCAACGTATCAAGCGCGCCTGTTGCACGCGTGTAATGTAGCCGGAAACGTTACGTATGTGTTTCCCGGCACGGTCAGCGTCCCTATTTTACGCTGTGAAACGATAGTGCTGAGCTGGGATTATGTGATATATCAGTTGAAAGGGAACTTATTGCGGGAGTGTTTCTGCGCCGTGGGTCCAACTGGGGTACGCTTGAGGACGAAAAAATAGTGCGCACGAATTGCGCGAAGGGAGCACCAATTGATTATCGAGAGTCATGCGCTGTGGGGCGAGGAGCCGACTGAGGAGTATCCGGCGACGTTTACCTATTTGGGCGCCGAGCCGCTGCCCGATAAGCCTAATGGTCGTCGCCCGGCAGCGATCATCTGCGGCGGAGGCGCGTTTACGCACATCGCTCCGCATGAGCAAGATCCGGTGGCGTTTGCGTTTTTGGATCACGGGTACCAGGCTTTTGTGCTCAACTATGTGACAAGCGGCACGGGCGACGTGAGTTTTCCGCACCCGCAGGCCGATCTTGCCAAGATGGTCGCCACGGTGCGCGCTAATGCCGACGAATGGCATGTCGACCCCAAGCGCGTGTGCGTCGTGGGCTTTTCGGCGGGCGGCATGATTTGTGCCTCGTTAGCAACGCAGTGGAAGACCGGTCCCTTTGCGGCGCTTGCCGGGGTGCGTCCGGATGATATTCGCCCCGATGCCGTGGTGCTGGGCTATCCATTGCTCGACCTTGCCTATGTGCGCGACATGCAGACGTGCGATCCGCGCATTGACCTGCGCGTGCCCAAGACGGGCGGCAAGACGGGACGTGATTTGCTTAACGACTACCTGTCGATGGTGACGGGCGGTGAGGCAACCGACGAACACTTGGCCGACATCTGCCCCACCACGCATGTTTCGCGCCAGATGCCGCCGACCTTTGTGTGGGGCGTGTCCGACGACAAGACGGCGCCGATCGCGCAGGTCTACCCGTTTGCGCAGCGCATGGCCGAGGAGGGCGTCGCATGCGAGATGCACGTCTTTGACCAGGGCGGCCACGGCCTTTCGCTCGGTAACGCCAACACCGCAGTCGACAACGAGGACAAGCAGGTGGCGGTCCGTCCTTGGATTCGTCTAGCCTTCCGCTTCCTCGAGCGCCACGGGTTTTAGACCGCGCAGCACGAGAGTGGATAATCTCCCATTTTTTGGTCTGCTTTTCGACAAAAATGGGAGATTATCCACTCTCGTGAGGTGGACATTTGAAAGCTACCTTTGTTGCTTTTCTACCAAACGGTGAACTGGGCGTTGTCCGTGTTCCAATGGACATCGCGAACGTAGTCTCGCACGCCCACTGCATCTCGCGCTTCGAACAGCTCAAGAATATGAGCATGCTCGGCATTGGCTATGCCCAGGAGTTTGCACGCCGTCTCCTGGTCGACGGTCTCGTAATCGCGCTTGATAAAACAGCGTTCGAGTTGCGAAATCATGTCGCGTAGACGGTCGTTGCCGCAGCGGTTAAAGTACGTCAGGTGAAAGTCTCGCTGAATGTCGTCGTACTTTCGGATAAGACCGCCCTGGATCGCAAGGTCCATGGACCCAACCAAAAACTTTAGCTGCATGATGTCCTCTTCGGTCAGGAGGGGGCAGGCGAGATATGCTGCCTGCCCGTCGAGCGGCCCCATAATCTCAAAGACCTCAACGGCATTTTGCTGATCGAATCCACGGACGCGGAATCCGCGGCGGGGGAGATTGTCCAGATAGCCATCGCTTGCTAGCTGGATGAGCGCTTCGCGAACCGGCGTGCGCGAAACGCCCATGGCATCGCAGATCGCTTGCTCGCTCACGCGGTCGCCGGCCGAAAGCTCGCCGGCGTCTATACGACTCGAAATGTAGTCGTATACATGGTCCTTCAAGGGCCTTCTGAGTGTTTCCATGAACTTATAACCCTTAACTGTATATTTTCAATTCTTAATACGTTTCGCTTGAATAGGCTAATTGAATTATAGAACGACCAGCTAAATCGCGCTACTTAATCAGAAGAAGCAAAAAAACGCTTACCGAGAAAAACCTACCGCTCAGGATTGTATACAATATACAAAACAGCAAAGACACCCTAAGATAAAGCCGCCGGAAGGAAGGCGGGCGCGAGGAAGTCCGCCCTCTACTAAGAGATCCAAGGAGGATCATCATGACCAAGTTCAGCCACGTCATTATCCGTCGTCCCGGCAAGTCCTTGAGCAATGGCATCACGAGCGCTCCCGAGCTTGGCCAGCCCATCTACGAGCGCGCTATCGAGGAGCATTACGATTACGAGCACGCACTCGAGCAGTGCGGCGTTGACGTGTCGGTGCTGCCGGCTCTCGAGCAGTATCCCGACAGCTGCTTCGTCGAGGATCCGGCCGTTATCACTCGCTGCGGCGCCATCATTACCAACCCCGGCGCCGACAGCCGTAATGGCGAGAAGGACGAGATCGAGCCGGTCGTCCGTCGCTTCTTTGACGACGAGCATGTGAAGCACATCGTTTCCCCCGGCACGCTCGACGGCGGCGACGTCATGATGGTCGGCGACCACTTCTACGTCGGTCGCTCCGCTCGCACCAACGAAGAGGGTATCCGCCAGTTCTGCGAGATTCTCGAGGGCTGGGGCCTCGAGGGCTCCGAGGTGCCGCTGGAGGAGGTCCTGCACCTCAAGACGGGCGTCAACTACATCGAGGACAACAACATGCTCGTCTCCGGTGAGTTTATCGATAAGCCCGACTTTGCCCAGTACAACAAGATCGTCGTGCCCGAGGACGAGGCTTACGGCGCCAACTGCATCTGGGTCAACGGTACGGTCATCGTTGCCGAGGGCTATCCGACCGTGCTCAAGGCCGTGCAGGATCTGGGCTACAAGACGCTTGTTGTCGATACCTCCGAGTACCGCAAGGTCGACGGCGGCCTCTCCTGCCTGTCCCTGCGCTTCTAATGCGGTCGCTGTACTAGCTTAATGATCGCTTGACCGATGGCCCGGCACCCGATTCGGGACGTCCGGGCCATCTTTATGCGGTCGTCTGATGGAGGGGGTGCACATATAATGGCCTCTAAAACTCGTAACGACGAGATGATCGACCCCAATGGTCTTGATCTTTTCCGTCTGACCATGATGGTTATCACCGCGAGCATTTGCGGCGGTATCTTTTCTCTTGCCGGCGATATGGCGGCAGGCGGAGCCAATACCGGCGCGGTCATTATCTCGTGGGGAATTTGCTTTATTGGCGTCTTTGCGCTGATGATGGTGTTCAACGGTCTGTCTCAGGCTCGTCCTGACCTGACCGGCGGCATCTATGCATATGCTGCGGCCGGCTTTGGCGATTACATTGGATTCAACTCCGCTTGGGGCTACTGGATCAGCGCGTGCCTTTCCAACGTGAGCTTTGCGCTCTTGCTGTTTAGCGCGCTGGGCTATTTCTTCCCCGCATTTGGCGCGGGCAACAATCTGCTTTCCATCGTCTGCGCCAGCGTGTTTCTGTGGTTCCTTACCGCCCTTGTGCTTCGTGGCGTCAAGGAGGCTGCGGGCATCAACACGATCGTCACGTTAGCGAAGTTGGTACCATTGGGGCTCTTTGTGCTGAGCATCGTGCTCCTGGGTAAGTTCGATGTCGATATCTTTATGGATAACTTTTGGGGCGAGCCGGCTGGTCCTGGTTTTGGCGAGCAGGTTGTCTCGACCATGATTGCCCTTGTCTGGGTCTTCACGGGCATCGAGGGCGCCGTCGTCATCTCGGGCCGCGCAAAGTATGTGCGCGACGTCGGTCGCTCGACGGCGCTTGGATTTGCGGCCGTGTTCACGCTGTATCTGATTATCTCGATGCTGTCGCTCGGCATTATGCCGCGCGCGGAGATGGCGCAGCTTGCAACGCCCTCCATGGCGGGAATTCTCGAGCGCGCAATCGGTCCGGTTGGCGCTGCCATCGTAAACCTTGGCGTTATCCTCTCGCTGGTCGGCGCAATGCTGGGTTACGTCATCATTGCATCCGAGACGCCGTTCGAGGCGGCGCGCCAGGGTTCCTTCCCGTTGGCGTTTGCTAAGACGAACAAGCATGATGCCCCGGTGGTGACGATTCTCGTGAGCTCCGGAATCACGCAGCTCTTCTTGATCGTGTCGTATGTGGCGGCGAGCACGTACCAGTTCTTCTATAGCTGCGCGGTTAACACGATTCTGGTTCCGTATGTCTGCTCGGCTGCCTATTACATGGTGATCGGCTGGAAGAGGGAGCATCTGGACGGGCCGCATGCGCCAAGTGTCGGCAAGGCGCGCTTCTTCGGTACGCTCGGCTTTATCTACACGTTGTTCCTTGTGTGGTCGACGGGTCTCCAGGGCGTCATGATCTCGACGATCCTATTTGCCCCGGCCATTCCCGTCTACATTGTGGGCGAGCGCGGGCGCGGCAAGCAGGTGCTTCCGCATATGCACGACAAGCTGATCGCAGCAGTGGTCATTGTCGTGGCGATTATCTCGCTGTATATGCACTTTGCCGGCATTGCGCCGATTGTCTAAGACTATGGCGAACTGTATTGCTTGGTAAGCCGACGGAGACATCGCGTGTCGGTGTTGCTCGGTATTCCATAACTGACGTGGGCCTCTGTAACGTGCTTCTGTGAGTGCCCACCAGGCCCGCGCGGGTGACATTAGTTGCTTGCGCGGGCTTTTGCTGCTTGGGTGCAATGGGGGCAGCTTAGCTTGCACCGATCTGTCGATTGAACATCGTTGCATGTTCGCGCTATCATGCATGGTTAAAATTGGTTAGCCATGGCAAACGGTTAGCCATGGTGAACATAAAAACAACGCCCTGTGGGCGCCGGGGGAGGAACACGGACGTGAAGCTCGATACACTCGAGATTGGAAAGGACGCCGTTGTCGCATCGGTGGCATCGGACGATCAGGCACTCCGACAGCATATTTTGGACATGGGTCTAACGCCGGGCACCGAAGTCACCATGATGAAGTACGCCCCTATGGGCGACCCGCTCGAGATTCGTCTGCGTGGCTACGAGCTGACGCTGCGCAAGGATGATGCCGCTCGTATTGAGCTCGTAGGTATTCATGACACCGATACGGGTCCGCGCGTGAACGCCGCTATTGGCACAACGGAGCACCCGGCCCTCGGCGAGGGAACGTATTCGCCCCGCGCGGCAAAGACGGCCGTGCCCGAGGGCGCGCCGCTGCACTTTGCCCTCGCCGGCAACCAAAACTGCGGTAAGACCACGCTGTTCAACCAGCTGACGGGCTCCAACCAGCATGTCGGTAACTTTCCCGGCGTGACGGTCGACCGCAAAGACGGCACCATTCGTAACCACCCCGAGGCGAGCGTTACCGACCTGCCCGGTATTTACTCCCTGTCGCCGTACACGGGCGAAGAGATTGTGAGCCGCCAGTTTATCCTGGACGAGCATCCCGACGCCATCATCGACATCATCGACGCTACTAATATTGAACGCAACCTGTACCTGACGCTGCAGCTTATGGAACTCGATCGCCCCATGGTCATCGCGCTCAACATGATGGACGAGGTGACGGCCAACGGCGGCGCCGTGGACGTCAACCTGCTCGAGAGCTTGTTGGGCGTGCCTGTTGTCCCCATTAGCGCTGCCCGCAACGAGGGCATCGGCGAGTTGGTGGATCATGCCTTGCACGTGGCGCGGTTCCGTGAGCGCCCCGGTCGCCTGGACTTCTGTGCGCCCGATGGCTCGGACGGCGGTGCGCTGCATCGCTGCATCCACGGCATTGCCAACCTTATCGAGGATCATGCCGCGACGGCGCACATTCCCGTGCGTTTTGCGGCGACCAAGCTGGTTGAGGGCGACGAGCTGGTAACCGAGGCGCTCCACCTAGACCGCAACGAACTCGACGCCATCGAGCACATCATTACCCAGATGGAGGGCGAGGCGGGCACCGACCGTCTGTCCGCGCTGGCCGACATGCGCTTTAGCTTTATCGGCGACGTGTGCGGGCGCTGCGTTGTCAAGCCGCACGAGAGCCGCGAGCACGTGCGTTCCGTCAAGATCGACCGCATCCTGACGGGTCGCTACACGGCCATTCCGGCGTTCCTGGTGATCATGGGCCTCGTCTTTTGGTTGACGTTTGGCGTGATCGGCGCGGCGTTGCAGGGCCTCATGGAGGACGGCATCGCTGCCATCATCGCCTCGGCCGATGCGGGTCTCAAGGTGTTCGGCACCAACGACGTGGTGCGCTCGCTGGCTGTCGACGGCGTGCTCACAGGCGTGGGCAGCGTGCTCACCTTCCTGCCGATCATCGTCGTGCTCTTCTTGTTCCTCTCTATTTTGGAGGACTCGGGCTACATGGCGCGCGTGGCCTTTGTCATGGATAAGGTGCTGCGCCGCTTTGGCCTGTCGGGTCGCAGCTTCGTGCCCATGCTCGTCGGTTTTGGCTGCACCGTGCCGGCTATCATGTCGACCCGCACGTTGCCGTCCGAGCACGACCGCAAGATGACGGTCATGCTCACGCCGTTTATGAGCTGCTCGGCCAAGCTGCCGGTCTACGGTCTGCTGTGCGGGGCGTTTTTCCCACAGGCGACGGTTCCCGCTATGGTCTCGCTTTATCTGATCGGCATTGCGGTTGGTTGCATCGCGGCTTTGGTGCTTAACCGCACGGCATTTAAGGGCGACCCGGTGCCGTTTATCATGGAGCTTCCCAATTACCGCCTACCGAGCGTCAAGACGACGGTGATGCTGGCATGGGATAAGGCCAAGGACTTTATTACCAAGGCCTTTACCATTATCTTTGCCGCTACCGTGGTCATCTGGTTCCTTCAGACGTTCGACATTCGCTTTAATGTGGTCGCCGATCAGTCGCAGAGCCTACTTGCCGGTCTGGGTAGCATTATCGCACCGGCGCTGACGCCGCTTGGGTTTGGCGACTGGCGTGCATCCACGGCGCTTGTTACTGGACTTATCGCCAAGGAGAGCGTTATCTCGACCCTCACGGTGCTTTTGGGTACAACCTCGCCCGCGGCACTGTCGACCATGTTCTCGCCGTTTACCGCCTACGTGTTCCTGGTCTTTACACTGCTGTACCCGCCTTGTGTGGCGGCAATCGGCGCCGTCAAGAGCGAGTTGGGCGCGCGCTATGCCGTGGCCGTGTTCGCGTTTCAAGTGATAGTCGCCTGGATCGTGGCATTTGTCGTGCATTCGGCGGGCATATTGCTGGGGTTGGCTTAGTTATGTATTGACGGCGCAACCTCTGTGTATCGAATTGTTTTCGGCCCTGCATCTGTACTGACGGATGCGGGGCCGTTGCTATATAATCGCCCACCGCTCAAGATAATCGGAGAGGTTTTCCTATATGGCTCAAACAAAGCAAGATGGCATCTCGCTCAAGCAGTGGCTCCCGCTTATCGGGCTCGCCTGTTGCGCGTTCGTGTTCAACACGTCGGAGTTTATGCCCATCGGCCTTTTGACTGATATCGCCGCGTCGTTCTCGCTCACCGAGGCCCAAGCCGGCATCATGATCTCGGTCTATGCCTGGGGCGTCATGCTGCTGTCGCTGCCGCTTATGGTGTTTGCCTCGCGCTTTGAGTTCAAGCGTATGCTGCTCGGTGTGCTCGCCGTGTTTTCTCTGGGTCAGTTCCTGTCTGCTGTGGCACCGACATATCCCATCCTGGTCTGTGCGCGCCTGGTGGTCGCTTGCGCACATGCCGTGTTCTGGTCGGTCGCCTCGATTATGGCCTCGCGCCTGGTTGACGCCCGCCACGGGGCGCTCGCCATCAGCATGATCGCCACGGGCTCGTCTATCGCGCAGATTTTCGGCCTGCCCCTCGGTCGTGCCATCGGCCTGGCCGTGGGCTGGCGCATGACGTTTGCCGTGGTCGGGGCCTTCTCTGCCGCCGCGGTGGTGTACCAGGCCGCGGTGTTCCCGGCCATGCCGGCGGGTGAGCGCTTTACCGTTAAGCAGCTGCCCGAGCTGCTCAAGAACCCGTTCCTGATTGCGCTCTACGCGGTCACGGTCTTTATGGCGACCGGCTACTACGCGGGTTACAGCTATATCGAGCCGTTCCTGGCACAGGTCGCGCACGTCGACGCAGGCGCCATCACCATGACGCTGACGGCGTTTGGCTGCTCCGGTCTGGTGGGCAGCTGGCTGTTTGGCCGCCTGTTCGATGGGCACCGGTTCCCGTTCTTGGCTATTACGCTCTCCGGCGTGCCGGCGGCCCTGCTGCTCATGGGTTCGGCCGCATCGTCGCTCGCGGCAGTGCTTGCCGTCTGCGCACTATGGGGCTGCTGCGCCACGGCCTTTAACGTGGCGTTTCAGGCCGAGCTCATCAAGTACACGCCGGCGGACTCGTCGGCCGTCGCCATGTCGATCTTCTCGGGCCTGTTTAACCTTGGTATCGGCACGGGCACCGCGATCGGCGGAGCCGTGGTGTCGGGCCCCGGTATCGCCTGGATCGGCTACGCGGGCGGCACGATTGCCGTCGTGGGCGTCATCCTCGCTATCACCGTGCTGTTCCCGGCCATACGCCGCGCAAAGCCTGTCGCCTAACCACACCCCCTCATCAGTTGCGGCGGAATGCGGACTGGATTGGGTAGCTAAAAAAGCCCCGTCCCAAATTAGTTACCCTGCTGGGCATACAATGGATGTCGTTGTGTTGAGCTTACCGGGAGGCTGTTATGTGGGCATACGAGACGACGTTCTATCAGATCTATCCGCTGGGCTTTTGCGGGGCTCCGCGCGAAAACGCCGCGCCTGTTGCCGAGGATGAGCTCTTCCAAGCTGCCGGTACCGCGCCCAATCCCGATGCCCCCATCATGAAAATCGCCCAATGGGCCGATTACCTGCAGGAGTTCGGTATCGGTGCCGTGTTGATCAACCCTCCGCTTGAGTCCGATAGCCATGGCTACGATACGCGCAGCCTGCGCCATATCGACCGCCGCCTGGGTGGAGATGCCGATTTTGCCGCCGTATGCGAGACACTGCACGCCCATGGCATCCGCGTGGTGCTCGATGCGGTCTTCAACCATGTGGGCCGTGGCTTTTGGGCCTTCCGCGATGTGCAGGAGCGCAAGTGGGACTCGCCCTACAAGGACTGGTTCCACATTAGCTTTGACGGCGAATCCTGCTATGGCGACGGCTTTTGGTACGAGGGCTGGGAGGGCCATTTTGAGCTCGTGAAGCTCAACCTGCAAAATCCTGCCGTAGTCGATTACCTGCTCGAGTCTGTGCGCCGTTGGGCCGATGACTTTGGCATCGACGGCCTGCGCCTGGACGTCGCCTACATGCTCGACCGCGACTTTATGCGCCGCCTGCACTCCTTTACCCGCGAGCTCAAGCCCGACTTTGTACTGATCGGCGAGACGCTCCACGGCGACTACAACCAGATCGTCAACGACGAGATGCTCGACTCCTGCACCAACTACGAGTGCTACAAGGGCCTGTATTCCAGCTTTAACTCAGTCAATATGTTCGAGATCGCCCATTCGCTGCATCGCCAGTTTGGCGGCGACCCGTGGTGCATCTACCGCGGTAAACACCTGCTGAGCTTTGTCGACAACCACGACGTACCGCGCCTGGCGAGCATTCTCACCGACAAGCGCTGTCTGCGTCCCGCCTATGCCATGCTGCTTGGTATGCCGGGCATTCCGTGCGTCTACTATGGCAGCGAGTGGGGGATTGCCGGCGAAAAGGGCGGACCCGATGGCGACTGGGCGCTGCGACCCGCACTCGACGAGCCCGCGCCTAACGAGCTGACAGGCTTTATTGCGCAGCTTGCACACCTGCGCTCGACAAACGATGCGGCGGCACGCGCTCTCAACTACGGCGCGTACCGTAACGTGGTGATTCAAAACAAGCAGCTGCTGTTCGAGCGTGCCTGCGACGACGCCACGGTGCTCGTGGCGGTGAATGCCGTGGACGAGACCTATTCCTTTACAGCCGGCGAGCTCAACGGGTCCTTTGTCGACCTGCTTGCCGACGTCGCGCCCACGGTCGAGCTGGCGGGCACGCTTGAGCTTGCGCCCTATGAGGTGCGTTATCTGCTGAGGGTCTAGCCCATGCCTGCGTCTGACGAGGGCTATCAACATATTGAGCATGGGTTTGAGCCCGTGTTCGACCGGCACTCGCGCGTTTTGGTGCTCGGGTCGTTCCCCTCGGTGCTTTCGCGCGCCAATGCCTTTTACTATGGCAACCCTCAGAACCGCTTTTGGCGCGTGATAGCGGCATGCCTCGGTGCGCCTGTGCCACCCAATGAGGGCGATCCTTTGGCGGACGGTACGCCGGCGACACTCGACGCCTCGATTGCCGCCAAGCGATTCATGCTCCTCGACGGCGGCGTAGCCCTGTGGGATGTGATCGAGAGCTGCGATATCAAGGGCTCGAGTGACGCTAGTATTCGTAACGTCGTGCCGGCACACATCGAGCTCATCACCAGCAACGTGTCCATTGAGCAGGTAATATGCAACGGTGGCACGGCGGGGCGCCTCTACAAGCGCTATCTACAGGAGCGGACGGGCCTGCCCGCTGTCATATTGCCGTCAACAAGTCCCGCTAACGCGGCCTGGCGCCTGGAGCGCCTCGTTGAGTGCTGGCGCGAGGCCGTTGACTGGGGTGCTCGATAATTTAGATAGTTGATTGAGCACGGGTGCCGAGACGTTTGATGATGGCGTGCCAGATTGGCGTGGGCACGGCGGGCTTGGCGAAAACCACGCCATCTGCTGTGACATCCCCGGTGTCGCCGCCGCCGAGTCGTTGGGCGTGCTCAACCGAGCAGCCCATGCGCACGGCGCCTACCAGCTTATCCATCGCTTCGGAAAACGGCCGTCGCAGAAGTCCCATGCGTGGGGAATGGTGAAGCGCCGCGATGCCGCTGCCGGCACAGATGACAACGCCGCCGCACCACGTTAGCCTACGGAGTTCGCAAGCTTGGCGCAGGCACTCGATATACCGGTGCGCCTCCTCGGTGCGCCCACAGGTGGCTTGAACGACGACATAGACGCGCGTTCCCGTATTGCCAAAGCGATCGAGTGCTTGTTGAGCGGCGGATGCCGCCTCATCGTTGGGCTTATCCGTAATCGCGAGCACAATGCCATCGACGGCGGCATCGGCGTCATTCGCATTCAAGTCGACCGGGCGGGGGAGCGCGGTGCCGGAAAGCCGGGCATAGGCCGCGATGGCATCCTGAAGATCCCAAAGCAAAAACTCAAGATCGGCGCTATTGAGAATACTGACGTATGCAATCTTCTGCAGTGTTTTGGGCTTATTGCCCTGCGGATCTGTTTCCATGCCGCCTCCTTTCCGGTTCGTTTCCGTTTAGGTTACACCGTCTGGCGGCGCCTCGCCGCGCTATCCTAGTGCAACCCTTACGAAAGGAACGCCATGCGCCTGCCCATGAATACCTCGCTTGCCACGCTCAAGCCTTCCGGCATCCGTCGGATCAACGCGCTCGCCGCTCAGCACCCGGGGTGCATCGCACTCGCGCTTGGCGAGCCCGATTTTCCCACGCCCGATGTGATCAGCGCCGAGGTGGCCGCCTCGCTGGACCGCGGTGACACGCACTATCCGCCCAACAACGGCCGCCCCGCCCTGCGCGAGGCGCTGTCTGCCTACATGGACGACGCGGGTCTTACGTTTTCTGCCGACGAGGTCATCCTGACCGACGGCGCGACCGAGGCCCTGTCGGCAACGTTCATGGCTATGCTCAACCCTGGTGACGAGGTCATTATCCCCACACCGGCCTTTGGCCTGTACGAGAGCATCGTTGTGGCCAACCACGCCAAAGCAGTCTTTTTGGATACAGAGCCCGCACAGTTTCAGATTGACGAGCACGCGCTTCGTGCCTGCGTGACGCCGGCGACCAAGGCCATCGTCATCTGCTCGCCCAACAATCCAACGGGCTGCATCCTCAACGCGGCCTCGCTCGACGCCGTGGCACGCGTGGCGGAGCAGACGGGCATCTACGTGGTCTGCGACGACGTATACAACCGCCTGGTCTATGTGGATGGCTACGAGCGGTTTGCCCAGCGACACCCGGAGCTGCGTGATCAGACGGTGGTCATCGAGAGCTTTTCCAAACCCTGGGCCATGACCGGCTGGCGCTTGGGCTGGCTCGCAGCCGCAGCCCCCGTCATCGCCGAGATCGCAAAAGCTCACCAATACTTAGTATCGAGTGCCGTCTCCTTCGAAATGGACGCCGCAGCCAGAGCCCTCACCGTCGACCCAACCCCCATGCTCGAAGTCTACCGAGACCGCCGCGAGCGCGTACTCGCAGCCTTAGACGCCATGGGCCTCGACGCAGTAGAACCAGCAGGAGCCTTCTACGCCTTCCCCAGCATCAAACAGTACGGCCTAACCAGCGAAGAGTTCTGCATCAAAGCCATCAAAGAAGCAAACGTAGCCCTAGTCCCCGGAGACTGCTTCGGCTGCGAAGGCCACATCCGCCTAAGCTACTGCGTCTCCGACAAAGACCTAGACGAAGGCCTAAATCGCCTGTCCGCCTTCATTTCGACTTTGTAGTCCTCAGGGATGCAACACATCAGCCCACCGACATAAATAAGGGTTATGCGTGGGGCGCGTCGCTCAACGGACACGAGGATTCGCAGCAAAGGCAACGTAGCTCCGGCCGGGAGGGGCAGGGCGAGTTTTCCGTAGATTCCGCACGAGCCGAAGGCCACTTAATGTGGCCTTCGTGCGAGCCCAGGACTTGACCGAGCGGAAAACTCGCCCTGCCCCTCCCGGTCGGAGCGTATGCAGGGTTTGTGTACGAATCCTCGCGCCCGTTGACCGACGCCGGGGTCCCCGCCATAATACTTTCGGTTCACGCACGAATCCGCTGCCAGAGACAGCCGGTGCAAACGGGCATTGCTCGCGAGCTTAATGGGATATCCCGCCAGCCGAGGTGGTCGAGTAGATATGTCTTCTCGCCCCCGTCGCTCATGCAGCGCGGGGGCTTTCTTTTTGGACATGCCCCCGTCACGTCCTTGTGGCGGACCGTGCCCGGAAAGAATTCGAGGAGGTGTAATTCATGCCCCAGCAGTACAAAATCGAGAAGGTTGCAGAGATTGAGTCCCGTATCGCCGAGAACGCCGGTCTGTTCGTCGTCAACTACAACGGTCTGACGGTTAAGCAGGCTCAGGAGCTGCGTCATCAGCTTCGCGAGTGCGGCGCCGAGATGAAGGTCTACAAGAACAACCTGGTCAAGATCGCTCTCAAGAACCAGGAGCAGCCCGAGCTCGACGAGATTCTCGCCGGCCCCGTCGCTTATGTGTTCTACGAGACCGAGCCGGTCGAGGCCGCTAAGGCCCTCAAGGACTTCTCTGCTAAGTCCAAGGGCGTCCTTGAGATCAAGGGCGGTATCTCCGACGGCAAGGCCGTTTCCGCTGATGATGTTAAGGCTATCGCCGAGCTGCCCACCAAGGATCAGCTTCTCGGCCAGATCGCCGGTCTCATCTCCGGTTTCGCTCGCGACATCGCTGTCTGCGTCAACGGCGTTTCCTCTGGTCTCGCTCGTTCGATCCAGCAGGTCTCCGAGCAGAAGGCAGCCTAGTCGCTGTTTTCACCTGCGGCGGCAACGCCGCACCCCTGGCGCATTCGCGCCGTGTTTTAACTGATCTCCGTGCACAGACACGGAAACCGAAAGGACTTAGAAATGGCTAAGCTTACCACCGATGAGATCATCGATGCTCTTAAGGAAATGACCCTTCTCGAGGCTTCCGAGCTCGTCAAGGCTATCGAGGACACCTTCGGCGTTTCCGCCGCTGCTCCTGCCGCTGTTGTCGCCGCTCCCGCTGCTGGCGCTGCTGAGGCCGAGGAGAAGACCGAGTTTGACGTCGTGCTCGAGGGCTTCGGCGACAACAAGATTCAGGTCATCAAGGCCGTCCGTGAGCTCACCAACCTTGGCCTGAAGGAGGCCAAGGAGGTCGTCGAGGGCGCTCCCAAGGCTGTTCTCGAGGGTGCCAAGAAGGAGGACGCCGAGGCTGCCAAGGAGAAGCTCGAGGCTGCTGGCGCTGCTGTCACCCTCAAGTAATCAGGCTTTCTCGCCAGATTTCTTTGCAGACGGGGTTCGCATTGCGAGCCCCGTCTTTTTTGTTTTTCGGTCCCTCGGCATCGGTTGCTCAAACTACCATGTTCTGTGATTTGCGTCGTAGCGGGTGCCCTGCCGTTGGACAATAAAATTGCACCATTCGAGCAATAATTTGCGTTGACCTGCTGAAGAATTGTCTCTGCCTTGTAGCGACATATAGTTCCAGCGGTAAGATGCTTGGGTATCGCAATTTGGTCTGCGGCTGTGTGCCGCACGCATGGGGCGCTTTTGCGCCTGCGAAAGGATCTTTGAATAACATGAAGGCAATCATCCCCGCCGCCGGTCTTGGCACGCGTTTTCTGCCTGGCACTAAGTGCACGCCCAAAGAGATGCTGCCGGTGCTCGACAAGCCCGTCATTCAGTACGTCGTCGAGGAGGCGCTCGAGCCCGAGGAGGTCGACGATGCCATCATCGTTACCTCTCCCGGTAAGCCCGAGCTGCTGAGCTACTTCCAGCCCGATCGCTCGCTCGAGAACCTGCTGCGCGAGCGCGGCAAGAACGCCTATGCCGATGCCGTAGCCCACGCTGGCGGTATGCCGGTCGATTTCCGTTATCAGTACGAGCCCAAGGGCCTCGGCCATGCTATCCGCTCTGCTGCCGACGCCGTGGCAGGGGAGAACTTCCTTGTTCTTCTGGGCGACTACGTTGTGCCCAACCGCGACATCTGCGACAAGATGCTCGCCGTCTCCAAGGAGCACGGTGGCGCTTCGGTTATCGCCGTCGCTGCTTGCTCGCCCGAGGAGGTCAGCCGCTACGGCGTGATCGCCGGTGAGCGCGTCGGTTCGCTCGAGGGTGCCGAGGACGTTGCCGATGCTGAGCCGGGCGCTGTCTGGCGTATCGGCGGTCTGGTCGAGAAGCCCGCCCCCGAGGCGGCTCCGTCCAACCTGTACATCGTCGGCCGCTACCTGCTGAGCCCGCTGGTCATGGACCTGCTTGCCGACCAGCAGGCCGGTAAGGGTGGCGAGATCCAGCTGACCGACGCCATGGCCCGTTCGCTCGACCGCGAGGCAATGTATGCCGTCGTCATCGACCCGCTGTCGGGCTACGACACCGGCACTCCCTCTGGCTGGATGGCAACCAACGCCCTCATGGCAGCAAGCGACCCCCGCTTTGCCGATGCCTTCTGGGACGCCATCGACGAGCGCGGCGGTCTTAAGCGCAACTAGCACGTGCCACGGGTGCGGACTTCGGTTCGCACCCGTTTTTTGTTCGCGGGCCATGTAAGCCGTTGCGGGAGGCCGTCGTTGTCCTGCAGGGGAGTGTGTGTTCACAGAAAATATATGAACGCATGTTCGATACAACACCATCTACCTGCTCGTTTTCTGTTGAAAAACTTTGCTACTCCAAAAACTCAATCGCGTCAAGGCTTTTCTTGCCCAACGGTCGGTACCTGATAAACTATTAGGTTGCGATAACTGGCGAAGCTATGCCTCGCCAACCCACCGAGCATTTCCGTGAAGGAGGAAAAACCTGGTGACCTACGCATACACTGCCACTGAGCGCAAGCGCGTCAGCTTCGGGAAAATCCCGGAGGCCATGGAGCTCCCCAACCTTATCTCTGTTCAAAGGGAATCCTTTGAGCGTTTTAAGGACGAGGGCCTTCGTGAGGCGTTCAAGGAATCCAGCCCCATCCAGAGCCAGAACCATGTTCTCGAGGTTACCTTCGGCGAGCATCAGTTCGGCGACCCCGCGCACACTGTCGAGGAGTGCCGCGAGAAGGATATGACCTATCAGGCTCCGCTTCTGACCGACGTCCGTCTCACCAACAAGGAGACCGGCGAGATCAAGGAGCAGCTCGTCTTTATGGGCGACTTCCCCATGATGACCGATCAGGGCACCTTTATCATCAACGGTACCGAGCGTATCGTCGTCTCGCAGCTCGTCCGCTCCCCGGGCGTGTACTACAGCTCCGAGATGGATTCGGGCAAGCAGATCTACAAGGCCCAGATCATTCCGTCCCGCGGTGCCTGGCTTGAGTTTGAGGTCGACAAGCGCGATCAGCTCATGGTCTCCATCGACCGTAAGCGCAAGCAGAGCGCCACGATGTTCCTGCGCGCCCTTGGCATCGCCGTCACCAACGACGACATCATCGAGCTGCTCGGCAACTCCGATGTGATCAAGCGCACCCTCGAGCGCGATACCGCCCTCACTCGCGAGGACGCCCTCATCGAGATCTACCGTCGCCTGCGCCCGGGCGAGCCTCCCACCGTGGACGCTTCCCGCAGCCTGCTCGAGGGCCTGCTCTTCAACCCGCAGCGCTACGATCTGGCCCGCGTCGGTCGTTACAAGGTCAACAAGAAGCTCAACCTCACCACCGAGGAAGAGGTCACGGTGCTCACCGACGAGGATATCGTCGCGACGCTGCGCTACCTGCTGTCCCTCGCTGCCGGCGAGCAGGGCTTCAAGGTCGACGACATCGACCACTTTGGCAACCGCCGCATCCGCACCGTCGGCGAGCTTGTCGCCAACCAGTTCCGTATTGGCATGAGCCGTATGGAGCGCGTCGTCCGTGAGCGCATGAGCTCCCAGGACATCGACGAGATCACCCCGCAGTCGCTCATCAACATCCGCCCGATCGTGGCCTCCATCAAGGAGTTCTTCGGTTCCTCGCAGCTCTCGCAGTTCATGGACCAGGCGAACCCCCTGACCGGTCTGACCCACAAGCGCCGTCTGTCCGCACTCGGCCCTGGCGGTCTTGCCGGCCACAAGTCGGGCTCCAGCCGCCGCACCAACGTGCCGACGGCCGTCCGCGACGTTCACAACTCGCACTACAGCCGCATGTGCCCGATCGAGACCCCCGAAGGCCCCAACATCGGCCTGATCGGCTCGCTTGCCCTCTACGCCCGCGTCAACGAGTACGGCTTCATCGAGGCTCCGTTCCGTCGCGTCGAGAACGGCGTTGCCACCGACCAGATCGACTGGATGACCGCTGACGAGGAAGAGAAGCACGTCATCGCGCCGGCCAACACGCCGCTCGATCCCAAGACCAACGAGTTCATCACAACCGATGCCGAGGGCAAGATCGTTCGTCCGCACACCGTGATCGCCCGTACCCGCGACTTCGACGGCTCCTTCGGTGCTCCCGCCGACGTGCCTGTCGAGGACGTCGACTACATGGACGTCTCGCCGCGTCAGATGCTCTCCGTCGCAGCCACGCTGATTCCGTTCCTGGAGCACGACGACGCCAAGCGTACGCTGATGGGCGCTAACATGCAGCGTCAGGCCGTGCCGCTGGTTCACCCTGCCGCTCCCTATGTCGGTACCGGCATGGAGCGTCGCGCCGCCCTGGACTCCGGCGAGGTCACCCTGGCCAAGAACGCCGGCGAGGTCATCTTTGCCGACGCCGCCAAGATCATCGTCAAGCATGCCGGCGGCATGGACGAGTATCACCTGGCCAAGTACCAGCGCTCCAACCAGTCCACCTGCATCAACCACCGTCCGCTCGTGCGTGTCGGTGACACCGTTGAGCAGGGCGAGCCCCTGGCTGACGGTCCTTCGACCGATCATGGCGAGCTCGCACTGGGTCAGAACCTCACTGTGGCCTACATGCCGTGGGAAGGCTTCAACTACGAGGACGGTATCGTCGTGTCCGAGCGCCTGGTGGCCGAGGACCTGCTGACGACCATCAACATCACCCGTCACGAGATCGACGCTCGCGACACCAAGCTCGGCCCCGAGGAGATTACCCGCGAGATCCCGAACCTCTCCGAGGACATGCTTGCCAACCTCGACGAGGACGGCATCATCCGCATCGGCGCCGAGGTCGGCCCTGGCGACATCCTGGTCGGCAAGGTCACGCCTAAGGGCGAGAGCGCTCTGACCGCCGAGGAGCGCCTGCTGCGCGCCATCTTCGGTGCCAAGGCCCACGACGTCCGCGACACCTCCCTCAAGATGCCTCACGGCGCTTACGGCCGCGTCATCGACGTCGTCCGCTTTAGCCGCGAGAACGGCGACGACCTGGCTCCCGGCGTCAACGAGCAGGTGCGCGTCTACGTCGCCCAGCGTCGTAAGATCCAGCAGGGCGATAAGATCGCCGGCCGCCACGGCAACAAGGGTGTTATCTGTAACGTTCTGCCGGTCGAGGACATGCCCTACATGGCTGACGGTACCCCGATCGACGTTATCCTCAACCCGCTGGGCGTTCCTTCGCGTATGAACGTCGGCCAGCTGCTCGAGTGCCACCTTGGCTGGGCTGCTGCCTGCGGTTGGGATACCGAGCAGGCCGACTCCGACAAGTATGTCCCCGGCCCGTTCTTCACCGCGACGCCCGTCTTCGACGGCGCCAAGGAGGACGAGATCGCCGAGGTCATCCGTCGTGCCAACAAGAACATGCTCAACAAGGCCACCGCTGCCTTTGGCGATCACATGCGCCCCGAGTTCGTCACCCAGCTTGACGAGCGCGGCAAGACCCGCCTGTTCGACGGCCGCACCGGCGAGGAGTTCCGCGAGCCCATTACCGTTGGTACGTCCTACATCCTCAAGCTCGGCCACATGGTCGACGACAAGATCCACGCTCGTTCGACTGGCCCTTACAGCCTGGTTACCCAGCAGCCTCTGGGCGGCAAGGCTCAGTTCGGCGGCCAGCGCTTCGGCGAGATGGAAGTTTGGGCACTGTACGCTTACGGTGCTTCCAACGTCCTGCAGGAGATCCTGACCGTCAAATCCGACGATACCGTGGGCCGCGTCAAGACCTACGAGTCCATCGTCAAGGGCGAGAACGTTCCTGTCCCGGGTATCCCCGAGTCCTTCAAGGTTCTCGTTAAGGAGATTCGCTCCCTCGCGCTGGACATCGAGCCCATGCACGATGCCGACGAGGACGCCTCCGCCCCTGTGACCGCCGAGGAGACCTCTGCTCTCGACGACCTGGCTGCGCTTGCTGGCATTGACGCCGACGTCGAGGCCCAGGATGCCGAGACCGCCGAGGCACCCGAGGCCGTCGCCGCCACGACCACTGATAAGGAGTAGTTGACTGTGGCAGATTTCGAAGCTACTGATTTTGACTCGGTAAAGATCTCCCTTGCCTCCGCCGACCAGATCCGTTCCTGGTCGCACGGTGAGGTCAAGAAGCCGGAGACCATCAATTACCGTACCCTCAAGCCCGAGAAGGACGGCCTGTTCTGCGAGAAGATCTTCGGTCCCGCCAAGGACTGGGAGTGCTCCTGCGGCAAGTACAAGGGCATCCGCTTTAAGGGCATCGTCTGCGAGCGCTGCGGCGTCGAGGTCACCTCGGCCAAGGTGCGTCGCGACCGCATGGGCCACATCGAGCTCGCCGCTCCGGTGTCCCACATCTGGTACTTCAAGAGCCCCACGAGCTTCCCGATGAGCCGTATGCTCGACATCAAGTCCAAGGACCTCGAGAAGGTTCTGTACTTTGCCAGCTACATCATCACCGAGGTTGACTACGAGGCTCGCGAGGCCGACGCCGACGACCTGCGCGAGGAGCTCGCTGCCGATCTGGAAGAGATCGATGCCGAGTGCGCCCGCCAGATCGAGTCCCTCAAGGAGCAGGGCGACCCCGAGAACTTTGACGAGTTCTCCGACGAGGAACCGCTGACCCCTGAGGAGATCGCCTCTGGCATCGTCGACATCGAGGAAGAGTGCAAGGACGAGAAGCAGCTCCGCACGGACGCCTTCAACGCCTTCATGAAGCTCACCGAGCGCGACCTCATCTCCGATGAGCCGCTGTTCCGCGAGATGACCCGCTACTACTCCATGTACTTCAAGGGTGGCATGGGTGCCGAGGCCGTCCGCGACCTGCTCGCTGCCATCGACCTTCCTTCCGAGGCCGAGAAGCTTAAGGCCATCATCGCCGACGAGGATTCCCAGAAGCAGAAGCGCGAGAAGGCCGTTAAGCGCCTCGAGGTCGTTGACGCCTTCCTGAAGGGCGGCAACAGCCCCGCGAACATGATCCTGGACGTCATCCCGGTCATTCCGCCCGATCTGCGCCCGATGGTCCAGCTCGACGGCGGCCGCTTCGCTGCGTCCGACCTCAACGACCTGTATCGTCGCGTGATCAACCGTAACAACCGACTCAAGCGCCTGCTCGACCTGGACGCCCCCGCGATCATCGTGAACAACGAGAAGCGCATGCTCCAGGAGTCCGTGGACGCCCTGTTCGACAACGGCCGTCGTGGTCGCCCGGTCTCTGGCCGTGGCGGTCGCCCGCTCAAGTCGCTCGCCGAGGCCCTCAAGGGCAAGCAGGGTCGTTTCCGTCAGAACCTGCTGGGTAAGCGTGTCGACTACTCCGGCCGTTCGGTTATCGTTACCGACCCCAAGCTGCTGCTGCACCAGTGCGGTCTGCCTAAGACCATGGCGCTGGAGCTCTTCAAGCCCTTCGTCATGAAGCGCCTGGTCGAGCTCGGCAAGGTCGAGAACATCAAGGGCGCCAAGCGCGCTATCGACCGCGGTGCCACCTTTGTGTGGGACATCCTCGAAGAGGTCATCGACGGCCGCGTCGTACTGCTCAACCGTGCACCGACTCTGCACCGTCTGTCCATCCAGGCCTTTGAGCCGGTGC
This sequence comes from Collinsella sp. AM28-11LB, assembly GCF_003469895.1. Taxonomy (NCBI): domain Bacteria; kingdom Bacillati; phylum Actinomycetota; class Coriobacteriia; order Coriobacteriales; family Coriobacteriaceae; genus Collinsella; species Collinsella sp. AM28-11LB. Next base: position 80,985 of record NZ_QSKJ01000005.1, on the reverse strand, counting down.
TGGTCGAGGGCAAGGCTATCCACCTGCACCCGCTGGTCTGCTCGCCCTTCAACGCCGACTTCGACGGCGACCAGATGTCTGTCCACGTGCCGCTGTCCAGCCAGGCTCAGGCCGAGGCTCGCGTGCTCATGCTCTCTGCGAACAACCTGCGCTCGCCGGCATCCGGCAAGCCGGTCAACATTCCCTCGCAGGACATGATCATCGGTGTGTACTACCTGACCCAGGTTCGCGACGGCCTGCCGGGCGAGAACCACGTGTTCTCGAGCTTCGACGACGCGCTGCACGCCTATGACTGCCGCTCCGAGGTCGACATGCAGGCCAAGATTCAGGTCCGCGTGTCCGCCGAGAACGCCAACGTCATCAACGAGGACGGCACCCGTATCTTCCGCGTCAAGAACGGCAAGAACGAGTTCGTCGACTTCGACGTCACCGGCAACAAGACCGCGCGCTTCGAGACCTCTATCGGCCGCATCATCTTCAACCGCCAGTGCCTGCCCGAAGACTACGAGTTCATGAACTACAAGATGGTCAAGGGCGACGTGGCCAAGCTGGTTGCAGACTGCTGCGATCGCTACCCCGAGGCCAAGGTCGGTCCGATCCTCGACGCCATCAAGTACTCCGGCTTCCACTACGCTACCCGCGCCGGCCTCACCATTTCGGTGTGGGACGCTCTCATCCCTGCCGAGAAGCAGGAGCTGCTCGACCGCGCCCAGGCCAACGTCGACCAGATCAACGAGTACTTCGAGGAGGGCTTCATCAACGAGACGGAGCGCCACATCGAAGTCGTTAACGAGTGGACCGCTTGTACCGATAAGGTTGCAGCGCTCATGCTCGACATGTTCGACGAGGAGAACCCGCTGTACATGATGGCCGACTCCGGCGCCCGTGGTTCTAAGACCCAGCTGCGTCAGCTCGGCGGCATGCGTGGCCTGATGGCAGACATGTCCGGCGAGACGATCGACCTTCCCATTAAGGCGAACTTCCGCGAGGGCCTGCTGCCACTCGAGTACTTCATTTCGACCTACGGCGCCCGTAAGGGCCTGGTCGATACCGCATCCCACACCTCGGACTCTGGTTACCTGACCCGTCGTCTGGTCGACGTGGCCCAGGACGTCATCGTCCGCGAGGAGGACTGCGGTACGCACGAGGGCGTTACCTACAACCTCATCATCCCCGGCACCACCGACCTCAACACCGACCTCGTCGGCCGTTGCTTCATCCAGGACGTCGTGGCTCCCGATGGCACCGTGCTCTTTGAACAGGACGGCTACATCGAGAAGGTTGCCGACATCCAGAAGATGGTCGATGCGGGCCTCAAGAAGGTCAAGCTCCGCGCGCTGCTCACCTGCCGCTCCAAGTACGGCGTGTGTCAGAAGTGCTACGGTTGGGATCTTTCCACCCGTCGTCCGGTCGCCATCGGTACTGCCGTCGGCATTATTGCCGCCCAGTCCATCGGCGAGCCCGGTACGCAGCTTACGATGCGTACCATTCACTCCGGCGGCGTCGCTGGCGTCGACGATATTACGCAGGGTCTGCCTACGGTCAGCCGTATGTTCGATATCGTCGGCAACGTCAACGAGAAGATTCTGGGTCGCGAGGCCGAGCTGGCTCCGTACTCCGGTCACCTCTCGATTAAGCCCGAGAAGTCCGAGTACGTGCTGACGCTCACCGACTCCGAGGATCACACCCGTGTTCTCGACGAGCGTCGCGTCCCCGCTTCGGTGCGCTTCATGCCCGAGATCGAGGACGGCTGCGAGGTTCGCGCCGGCGACCAGATCACCAAGGGCTTCGTCAACTTCCGCAACCTGCGCAAGCTGACCGACATCGAGTCGACGATGCACACCTTCGTCGAGAGCGTTAAGGACGTCTACACCAGCCAGGGCGTCGACCTGAACGACAAGCACATCGAGGTGCTCGCACGTCAGATGCTGCGTCGCGTTCAGATCACCAACCCCGGCGACTCCAAGTACCTGCTTGGTCAGTACGTCGACCGCTATGAGTTCGCCGACGAGGTTGAGCGCGTTGCCCGCCTGGGCGGTCAGGCTCCCGTGGCCGAGCCCGTCATCCTGGGTACGCTCAAGGTCGCGTCCAACATCGACTCCTGGCTGTCGAGCGCTTCGTTCATCCGTACCGCTGGCGTCCTTACCGAGGCTGCCATCGAGGGCAAGGTCGACCACCTGCTCGACCTTAAGTCCAACGTCATCGTCGGTAAGAAGATCCCGGCTGGTACCGGCCTCAAGCCGTACGCCAACGCCAAGCTGACGTATCGCACGGCCGACGGCTACGTGGACATCGACGGCCCGGCTTCGCCCAACGCCAAGTCGCTGCCCGAGTGGGCTCCTGTGGAGCTCAAGGACCTGGACGAGCAGCTCCCGCAGCAGCTCGACTGGGCCGGCTACGATGAGTTCGGTGGTGCTGACGGTTCGTTCACCCGCAACGGCCACACCATCTCCGCCGAGAAGGCTCGCCTGTACCTGTTCGACGACCTGGGCGTGTCGCAGCGCTGGACCAACAAGTTCAGCGAGGTCGGCATCGAGACGGTCGGCGACTTGGTCGGCAAGTCCGAGGAGGATCTGCTGCGCATCGATGGTATCGGTGCCAAGGCGATCGAGGAGCTCCGTGACGGTCTGGAGGCCCACGACCTGCTCTACATCCTCGAGAACAACGACGACGTCGCCGACGAGGAAGACCTCTCGCAGCTGCTGCAGATGGTCTTTAGCCCCGACGGTCCGGACGACATCCTGCTGGGCACCTCCGCTCCGACGCATCACGCCGACGACGAGGAGGAGCTCCTGGGCGCTCCGATCGACGACAAGAAGGCTCCCGCCAATGGTGCCATCAACGAGGACATGGCTTCCCTCGACGAGCTGCTCAACCAGCTCGTAGACACCGACGACGCCGAAGAGGCCAAGGACAACGACGAGGAGTAATTTCCTAGTACGTTAACCGCCCTTCCAAAGACCCGCTTCCCAACAGGGGAGCGGGTCTTTTTTGGTGAGGAACGTTGCCCCGACGAGCACGTCGGATTCCCGGAACGGGCGGCCCGCTGTTTAAGTTTGTCGCGAGTTCCGCACGCAAAGGAAAGCACTTAATGTGCTTTCCGTCTTGCGCAGGACTGTAGAGCAGCAAACTTAACCAGCGGGCCGCCCGGACCGGGAGTCCAACCCCGCGCACAGGAGGGGATTCCGTTTGTGTAGGCTTTGCGGAAATGTGCCAATTTTGGGATACGCCCGGCGGCGTGGTCTGTTGACGGCACAGCTAACGCCACGTATCCTATCGAACTGCGTGTTTCGTAGGGGGATGCTGACCCCTCGATTCAAGCCGTTGCACTTTACAGAAAGCTGGAATCATTCGAGAAGGAGTACGCTTTGCCTACTATTAACCAGCTGGTTCGCCAGGGCCGCCGTTCCGTGCCCAAGAAGTCCAAGAACGCTGCTCTGCAGCACAACTCCCAGAAGCGTGGCGTGTGCACCCGCGTCTTCACCACGAGCCCCAAGAAGCCGAACTCGGCTCTTCGTAAGGTTGCCCGTGTTCGCCTCGTCAACGGCATCGAAGTTACCGCTTACATCCCGGGTGAGGGCCACAACCTGCAGGAGCACTCCATCGTGCTCGTCCGTGGCGGTCGTGTCCGTGACCTCCCTGGTGTCCGTTATCACGTCATCCGTGGCGCCTATGACGCTGCTCCGGTCCAGAACCGTATGCAGGCCCGTTCCAAGTACGGTGCTAAGCGCCCCAAGGCCAAATAAGCCAGATAACGTTTTGATACTTTCGCCGTGTGCCGTCTTGAGCGCCGCACGGTAGACACTTAAGGAGATTTCACATGCCGCGTCGTGCAGCAGCTAATCGTCGTGAGGTTCAGCCTGACGCCGTTTACAACAACCGCCTGGTGACTCAGCTCATCAACAAGGTCCTTCTTGACGGCAAGAAGGCCACCGCTGAGCGCATCGTTTACACCGCTTTCGAGATCGTTGCCGAGAAGTCCGAGGGCGGCGACGCTCTCGCTACCTTCAAGAAGGCTATGGACAACGTCAAGCCCACGCTCGAGGTTAAGCCCAAGCGTGTCGGTGGCGCTACCTATCAGGTCCCGATGGAGGTCAACTCCCGTCGTTCCACCGCTCTGGGTATCCGCTGGATCGTCAACTTCTCCCGCGCTCGCAAGGAGAAGACCATGGCCGAGCGTCTCGCCAACGAGATCCTCGACGCTTCCAACGGCCTGGGCGCTTCCGTCAAGAAGCGTGAGGACGTCTTCAAGATGGCCGAGGCCAACCGCGCGTTCTCTCACTATCGTTGGTAAGTTAAGGTAAGGAACTAACATGGCTAAGCCTAAGTACAAGCTTTCCGATACCCGTAACATCGGCATTATGGCCCACATCGATGCCGGTAAGACCACCACGACCGAGCGTATTCTTTACTACACCGGTAAGACCCACAAGATCGGTGAGGTCCATGAGGGCGCTGCCACCATGGACTGGATGGTTCAGGAGCAGGAGCGCGGCGTAACCATTACCTCCGCTGCTACCACCTGCTTCTGGAACAAGGACGGTAAGGACTACCGCATCCAGATCATCGACACCCCGGGCCACGTTGACTTCACCGCCGAGGTCGAGCGCTGCCTGCGCGTCCTCGATGGCGCTGTCGCCGTCTTCGACGCCGTTGCCGGCGTTCAGCCCCAGTCTGAGACCGTTTGGCGTCAGGCTTCTACCTTCAACGTCCCCCGCATCGCCTTCATCAACAAGTATGACCGCGTGGGCGCTGACTTCTTCAACGCTATCGAGACCATGAAGGATCGTCTCGACGCTAACGCCGTGGCCGCTCAGGTCCCGATGGGCGCCGAGGACAACTTCTGGGGCGTCATCGACCTCGTCACCATGACCGCTTGGGACTTTAAGGCCGACGAGAAGGGCATGACCTACCCCGAGCCGATGGACGAGATCCCGGCTGAGTTCGCTGACATCGTTGCCACCAAGCGCGAGGAGCTCCTCGACGCCGCTGCCAGCTTTGATGACGAGCTCATGGAGAAGATCCTCATGGAGGAGGACTTCACCGTCGAGGAGCTCAAGGCCGCTCTGCGCAAGGGCGTTCTGGCCAACGAGCTCAACCTCGTCTTCGTGGGTTCCGCCTACAAGAACAAGGGCGTTCAGGAGCTGCTCGACGCTGTTGTCGACTACCTGCCCAGCCCGCTCGACGTCAAGGCCGTCACCGGTACCGATCCGGACACCGGCGAGGAGATCGAGCGTCATCCTGACTTCGACGAGCCCTTCTCCGGCCTGGTCTTCAAGATCATGACCGACCCGTTCGTCGGTAAGCTCACCTACGTCCGCGTTTACTCCGGTCGTGCCGAGTCCGGCTCCTACGTTGTCAACGCTTCCAACGGTCAGCGCGAGCGCCTCGGCCGCATCCTCGAGATGAACGCCGCCGAGCGTATCGACCGTGATGACGCTGCCGCCGGCGACATCGTCGCTTGCGTCGGCTTCAAGAACTCCACCACCGGTGACACCCTGTGCGCCGAGGGCAAGGAGATCGTCCTCGAGAAGATCGAGTTCGCCAAGCCCGTTATCGACGTTGCCATTGAGCCCAAGTCCAAGGCCGAGCAGGACAAGATGTCTCTGGCTCTGACCAAGCTCGCCGAGGAGGACCCGACCTTTACGGTGTCCACCAACCACGAGACCGGTCAGACCATCATCGCCGGCATGGGCGAGCTGCACCTCGAGATCATCGTCGACCGTCTGCTCCGCGAGTTCAAGGTTGACGCTAACGTTGGTAAGCCCCAGGTTGCCTACCGCGAGACCGCTGGTCACGACGTCGAGAAGGCTGAGGGCAAGTTCGTCCGTCAGTCCGGTGGTCGCGGTCAGTACGGCCATGCCGTCATCAAGCTCGAGAAGATGGAGGAGGGCTTCGGCTACGAGTTCGTCAACGCTATCGTCGGCGGTGTCGTGCCCAAGGAGTACATCCCGTCCATCGACAAGGGCATCCAGGAGGCCCTGAACACCGGTGTTATCGCCGGCTTCCCGGTCCTCGACGTTAAGGTCACCCTGTTCGACGGTTCTTACCACGAGGTCGACTCCTCCGAGGCCGCCTTCAAGATCGCCGGTTCCATGGCTATCAAGGACGCTCTCAAGAAGTCTGACCCGCAGCTGCTCGAGCCGATAATGGCTGTCGAGGTCGAGACCCCCGAGCAGTACATGGGCGACGTTATGGGCAACCTCTCCGGTCGCCGCGGCAAGATCGAGGGCATGGAAGATCGCAAGAACAGCAAGCTCATCCGTGCCAAGGTGCCGCTGGGCGAGATGTTCGGTTACGCTACCGACCTTCGCTCCCAGACCCAGGGCCGTGCATCCTACACGATGCAGTTCGACTCTTATGAGCCCGCGCCCAAGTCCATCGTGGACGAGGTCATGAGCAAGAACGCCTAAGTTCGAGCTCCCTGTTACGTAATCCGCGAGAACATCTCTCGCACTCTTTGGAGGTTTAAGTTGGCTACCCAGAAGATCCGCATTCGCCTCAAGGGCTATGATCACGAGGTCGTCGATCAGTCCGCGAAGCTCATCGTCGAGACCGCTCAGAAGACCGGTGCTCGCGTTTCCGGTCCTGTCCCCCTGCCCACCGAGCGCAACCTGTACACGGTCATCCGCTCGCCGCACGTGAACAAGGACTCCCGTGAGCAGTTCGAGATGCGCACCCACAAGCGCCTCATCGACATCCTCGACCCCACCTCGGGCACCGTTGATTCGCTCATGCGTCTCGACCTTCCCGCTGGTGTCGATATCGACATCAAGCTCTAAGCTTTTTGCTCGATCGCACGATTGATAAGGCCGCAGCCCTTTGGGTTGCGGCCTTTTTGTATCGATGCTGTAAAGGGTCTACACTACTGAGCTATTCGACAAACGGGTGTATGAGTAACGCTGTTGGGGGCAGGTAAAGATGGCCGAGTGGATTGTTAAACGAGCACAAGGTGACCGTGCGCGCGTGGGCACGTTGACGGGCGTGGTGTGCATTATCGCCAATGTGGCACTTTGCGCTGCAAAGGGCGTAATTGGCGTGCTGTCGGGGTCGGTTTCAATCGTGGCGGACGCCATGAACAACCTGTCCGACGCCAGCTCAAACATCGTGAGCGTGCTTGGCTTTAAGCTGGCGAGTAAGCCGGCGGACCCTGAGCATCCTTACGGACATGGACGCTACGAGTATCTCTCGGGCCTGGTCGTGGCGGCGCTCGTGCTGCTCATCGGCCTTGAGCTAATCAAATCCTCGGTTGAACGCATCATCCATCCCGAGCCAGTTGAGTTCTCGCTTGCCCTGGTTGCGGTCCTGCTGCTTTCGATGGTCATTAAGCTGTGGATGGCGGCCCTCAACCAAAAGCTCGGCGACCGTATTGAGTCCGAGACGCTGCATGCGACGGCTCAGGATTCCAAGAACGATGTTCTTGCCACGGGTGCTGTGCTGGCATGTGCGATTGTTTCTCAGGTGACGCATGTCAATCTTGATGCCTGGGTCGGCCTTGCCGTTGGCGCCTATATTGGCTGGAGCGGCTTTGAGCTTATCCAAGATACGGTGAGCCCGCTTTTGGGCCAAGCACCCGACCCCAAACTGGTCAAGCATATCCGTGGCAAGATCATGAGTTATCCCGGTGTTTTGGGCGTGCATGACCTGATGGTTCACGATTACGGTCCGGGCAGGAAGTTTGCGAGCGCCCACGCCGAGATGGCAGCTGAGGTCAGTCCACTAGAGAGCCATGACACGCTCGATAACATCGAACAGTCGTTTAAGGACGAAGACGGCATGATCGTCACGCTCCATTACGACCCCATCGTGACCGACGACCCCAAGGTGGCGAGCATGCGTTTGTGCATTAACGCTATGGCTCAACAGATCGATAGCCGCCTTTCGATTCACGACTTGCGCTGCGTGCCGGGCCCTACGCACACCAACGTGATCTTTGACTGCGTGCGTCCCTCGGATCTGCAGATGAGTGCCGAAGACGTAAAGCACACGCTGGCCCAGAGGGTCGAATCCGAATATCCTAAGTCGATTGCCAAGATTACGATTGACGAAGACTACGTAGGCCATGCCCACGAGTAGGGCTGTGTCGGCAAAGTAATGTATGCAGAAGGGGAGAACATGAAGAGGCTGTATCTGCTCCGCCATGGCCAGACGGAATTCAACGTCAAAAAGCTGGTCCAGGGCCGCTGCGATTCACCGTTGACCGACCTAGGCCGCAAACAAGCGGGAATGGCGGCCGCATGGCTCAAGGGCCACGACGTCGTCCCCGACAAAGCGGTCTCATCGCCCTTAGGCCGAGCTATGGACACGGCAAGTCTCGTCGCAACCGAACTCCTCGGCTCGGACGCAGTCGTCGAACCCTGCGAAGGCATCATCGAGCGCAGCTACGGTACCTTCGAAGAAGGCCCCCACGATGCCCTTCCCACCGACGTCTGGGATCCGGGCGAGGATTTGGTCCCCTTTGGAGGAGAGGGAAGCAAAGCGTTGCAAGAACGCATGGTAGCCACCCTCACCAATCTCATAAGCGCCGAGGATATCGAGACCCTCCTAGCAGTAAGCCACGGCAGCGCCAGCCGCCAATTCATCAAGGCCGCAGCCCCAGAGGGCTTTGAGCTCCCAGCAAAACTCCCCAACTGTGCCATCATGATCTTCGATTTCGATGAGGCGAAGCCACAAGCAGAAGGCGAGCCAATGCAATGCAAGTTCACCCTCCAGCAAATAGTGGACCCCCAACAAGGTAATTAGCTGAGCGAGCAGGGTTAAGCAGACATCAACGTGTCGTCTCCCGAGCTTTGGCGGAGGGGCGGGCCCGAGACTAATTAAGGTTGTCGCGAGTTCCGCACGAACAGGAGAGCACTTAATGTGCTCTCCGTCGTGAGCAGGACTGTAGAGCAGCAACCTTAATTAGTCTCGGGCCCGCCCCTCCGCCAAAGCCCAGGCGACTCCACGCACTTTACCTGCGTAAACAATGTGAGTGAAATATGAATCTCGATGGATACGCCCGCAGCCGTGTATACTAAACAGCTGTGTGAAACCAGGGGAGTATTCTGGCTGGACAAAATGCCTGCTTAATAGGGTTGTCAGGTAGTTCGGGCACAATACAAGGCTGGGGAGCACGTTGTGTAAGTAGTGGTCCTCTAGGGGCGTACGCTCGGTGGTGTACGCATTGTCCCAAGACCACGCGAGAGTTGGGATCATATCTTGATCAGCATGATTCTCGGCCGCAAGATTGGCATGACCCAGGTTTGGGACGAGAACGACAACGTCGTTCCCGTCACGGTCATCCAGGCTGGCCCCTGCGCTGTCTCGCAGGTTAAAACTCAGGCAACCGACGGCTATGACGCCGTCCAGATCGGTTTCGGCGACATCAAGGCCAAGAACGTGAACAAGCCCATGGCTGGTCACTTCGCCAAGGCTGGCGTCGAGCCTGTCCGCTTCCTTCGTGAGGTCCGCGTCGAGAACGGCGAGGAGCACAAGGTCGGCGAGGTCGTTACCGTCGCTGATTTCGCCGATGTCGAGAAGGTCGACGTCATCGGCACCTCCAAGGGTAAGGGCTTCCAGGGTCGCATCAAGCGCTGGGGTCAGCGCCGCGGTCCTATGACGCATGGTTCTCACTTCCAGCGTCACCCCGGTTCTATCGGTCAGTGCGCCTATCCTGCGCGCGTCCTCAAGGGCGTCAAGATGGCCGGTCACATGGGTAACGAGCGCGTTACCGTCAAGAACCTTTCCGTTGTCCGCATCGATGCCGAGCAGAACCTCATCTTGGTCAAGGGCGCTGTCCCGGGTGCCAAGAATGGTCTCGTCGCCATCCGTATGGCCTAAGGGCCCAGCCCATTTAGCCCAGCGTCATACCAAGGAGAACACTTAAATGGCAAAGTTTGAAGTAAAGAACAGCGAGGGCAAGAAGGTCGCCGAGGCCGAGCTCGCCGCTGAGGTGTACGGCATCGAGCCGAACATCCACGTTATGCACCACATCGTCAAGTGCCAGATGGCCTCTTGGCGTCAGGGCACCCAGTCTGCTAAGGGTCGCTCTGAGGTTTCCGGTGGCGGCAAGAAGCCTTGGCGTCAGAAGGGTACTGGCCGTGCCCGCCAGGGTTCCATCCGTGCTGCCCAGTGGCGTCACGGTGGCGTCGTCTTCGCCCCCAAGCCCCGTTCCTACGCTAAGCGTATGAACAACAAGGAGGTCAAGCTGGCTATGCGCTCCGCGCTGTCCGCCAAGCTGGCCGATGGCGAGCTCGTGCTCGTCGACGACTACGGCTTCGAGAAGCCTTCCACCAAGGCTGCCGTTGCCATGCTCAAGGCTCTCGGCCTTGAGGGCAAGCGTCTGACCATCATCGTTCGCGATGAGGACGTCAACGCCTACCTGTCGTTCCGCAACATTCCCAAGACGTTCATCATCACCGCCGACGAGGCCAACACCTACGATCTCGTCAACAACAACGCTGTGCTGATGCCCGCCGACATCGCCGCTCACTTCGGGGAGGTGCTTGCATAAATGACCGCCCACGAGATCATCATCCGTCCGATCGTGTCCGAGCGTTCCTTCTCCGGCATGGAGCAGAACAAGTACACGTTCGAGGTCGCCAAGGATGCTAACAAGTATCAGATCAAGGACGCTGTCGAGGAGATCTTCGGAGTCAAGGTCGTTCGCGTGAACACCCTGACGGTCAAGCCCAAGACCAAGCGCGTGCGCTATGTCGCCGGCAAGACCCGTTCTTGGAAGAAGGCCATCGTCACGCTGGCCGAGGGCGACACCATCGAGGTCTTTGGCAACCAGGCCTAAGACTCGCTGCTGTTGAGTGAGCTCATGCCTCCCAAATAGGGGAGGCGAGAGCTCAAGGTTTTGGGCGTATAAAATGGACACGCCCGGAACCGTGTATACGTCCGGTGTCATCGCACCCGAGGCAGAACCTCGAATCCCTGTCTGCGATGGCTAACGGATTCCTATTGAAAGGGATTGTAATGGCTGTAAAGCACCTTAAGCCGACCTCCGCTGGTAGGCGTTGGCAGACGATCTCCGACTTCTCCGAGATCACCTGCACCAAGCCCGAGAAGTCTCTTCTCGAGCCCCTGCCCAAGAAGGCCGGTCGTAACAACAACGGCCGCATCACCACCCGCCACCAGGGCGGCGGCGTGAAGCGTCGTTACCGCGTGATCGACTTCAAGCGCAACAAGGACGGCGTGCCCGCCAAGGTTGCCACGATCGAGTACGATCCGAACCGTTCCGCTCGCATCGCTCTGCTGCACTACGCTGACGGTGAGAAGCGCTACATCCTGGCCCCCAAGGGCCTCGAGGTCGGTCAGACCATCATGTCCGGTTCTGACGCCGACATCAAGCCGGGCAACGCTCTGCCCCTCGCCGACATCCCCGTCGGTACGCTCATCCACGCCGTCGAGTTCCAGCCGGGCAAGGGCGCTGCTATCGCCCGTTCCGCCGGTAACTCCTGCCAGCTGATGGGTAAGGAGGGCAAGTACGCTATCGTCCGTATGCCTTCCTCCGAGATGCGCCGCATCCTCGTTACCTGCCGCGCCACCGTCGGTGAGGTCGGCAACGCCGATCACGCCAACATCGTCATCGGCAAGGCCGGCCGTAAGCGTCACATGAACGTGCGTCCGACCGTCCGCGGTACCGTCATGAACCCTGTCGACCACCCGCACGGCGGTGGCGAGGGCAAGAACCACACCTCTGGTCGTCCCTCTGTTACCCCCTGGGGTAAGCCGACGAAGGGCCTTCGTACGCGCAAGAAGAAGAAGGTCTCGAACCAGCACATCATTCGTCGCCGTAAGAAGTAATTTCGGATACCGAGTTTTAGGAGAAAGCACTTATGAGCAGAAGTCTCAAAAAGGGCCCGTTCGTGGAGACTCGCCTTCTCTCGCGTATCACCGCGATGAACGAGGCTGGCAAGAAGGACGTCGTGAAGACCTGGTCCCGCGCGTCCACTATCTTCCCCGAGATGGTTGGTCACACCATCGCCGTCCACGACGGCCGCAAGCATGTGCCCGTGTATGTTACCGAGTCCATGGTTGGTCACAAGCTCGGCGAGTTCGCGCCGACTCGTACGTTCCGTGGCCACAAGGCCAAATAGGGGGTTAACCGTAAATGGCAACTAAGTCTATTGAAACTGAGGCCACCGAGGTTCGCGCCGTCGCTAAGTACGTGCGTGTTTCCCCCAGCAAGGCCCGCCTGGTGGTCGATCTGATCCGCCGCAAGCCTGTCGCTCAGGCCTTCGACATCCTCCACTTCTGCGACCGCGCTGTCGCCGTGGATGTCGAGAAGGTTCTCCGTTCCGCCGTTGCGAACGCCGAGAACAACAACGGTCTGCGTGCCGACAACCTGGTTGTCGCCGCTGCCTATGTTGACGAGGGTCCGACGCTTAAGCGCATCCGTCCCCGCGCCAAGGGTTCCGCTTCTCGTATTCTGAAGCGTACTTCCCACATCACCGTCGTCGTTGCTCCTCGAAAGGAGGCGTAAAGCTGTATGGGTCAGAAAGTCTACCCCACCGGCTTCCGTCTTGGCATTACCGAGAACTGGCGCTCCCGTTGGTTCGCAGAGAAGGATTACGCTAAGACCCTCGGTAACGATCTCGAGATTCGCAAGTACCTCGAGAAGCGTCTTTCCCGCGCAGCTGTCTCCCGCGTCGAGATCGAGCGCGCTGGCGACAAGGTGAAGGTCATCATCCTCACCGCTCGCCCCGGCGTTGTCATCGGTAAGAAGGGTGCCGAGATCGATACCCTCCGCACCGAGCTCGAGAAGGTCGCTGGCGTCTCCAAGGGCCAGCTCTCCGTCGACGTTGTCGAGATCAAGCGCCCCGAGCTCGACGCCAACCTCGTTGCTCAGTCTATCGCCGAGCAGCTCGAGGGCCGCGTTGCCTTCCGTCGCGCTATGCGCAAGGCTGTCCAGTCCGCCCGCAAGGCCGGCGCCAAGGGCATCCGTATCCAGTGCTCCGGTCGTCTCGGCGGTGCCGAGATGGGCCGTCGTGAGTGGTACCGCGAGGGTCGCGTGCCTCTGCACACCCTCCGTGCCAAGATCGACTACGGCACGGCTGTCGCCAGCACCACCATGGGCGCTTGCGGCGTGAAGGTCTGGATCTACCTGGGCGAGAAGCTCCCGGGCCAGCCTGTTCCCAACCCTGCACTCGAGGGCTCTTCCCGTCCTCGTCGTCGTAACTCCGAGAGGAGGGGTCAGTAGTGCTTGCCCCTAAGCGTATTCTTCACCGCAAGGTGCAGCGTGGCTCCATGAAGGGCCAGGCCAAGGGTAATACCGAGCTGCATTTCGGCGAGTTTGGTATCCAGGCTCTCGAGGCCCATTGGATCACCAACCGTCAGATCGAGGCCGCTCGTATTGCCATGACCCGCTACATGAAGCGTGGCGGTCGTGTCTACATCACGATCTTCCCCGATAAGCCCATCACCAAGAAGCCTGCGGAGACCCGCATGGGCTCCGGTAAGGGTAACCCCGAGGAGTGGGTGGCCGTCGTCAAGCCCGGCCGCATTATGTTCGAGGTCAAGGGCGTGCCCGAGGAGGTCGCTCGCGAGGCTCTGCGTCTGGCGCAGCACAAGCTCCCCATCAAGACCAAGATCGTCGCTAAGCCTGCCGCTAAAGAGACGGCCGAGGAGGAGAACTAATGAAGCCCGCAGAGATTCGTGAGCTCTCGGACGCTCAGCTCGTTGAGAAGCTGAAGGAAATGCGCGCCGAGCTCTTTAACCTTCGTTTCCAGATGGCCACCAGCCAGCTGGACAACACCGCTCGCGTTAACACCGTGAAGAAGGACATTGCTCGTGTCCTCACGGAGCAGCGCGCCCGCGAGATCGCAGCGGAGAAGTCCGCTGTCGCCGAGTAGGACCTAAGGAGAGAACATGACTGATTCGCGTAACACGCGTAAGGTCCGTACGGGTGTCGTTACCTCTGTCTCCGGTGCCAAGACCATCGTCGTCACCATCACCGAGCGCAAGCGTCACCCCAAGTACGGCAAGATGATGACCAGCTCCAAGAAGCTGCACGCTCACGACGAGGAGTGCACGGCTGGCGTGGGCGACACCGTCCGCGTTATGGAGACCCGTCCTATGTCCAAGATGAAGCGTTGGCGCCTCATCGAGGTCGTCGAGCGCGCTAAATAAGCAGTCGCTCTTACGACTTGTACGTTTCCGAAGATGTGCGTATGCCTGGCTTGCATACCACGGGCCGTATAAAGGCTGCGCACCTCTCTTCGGTTCTTAGTTCGGAGGAACATCTACCATGATTCAGATGCAAACCATGCTGAACGTCGCCGACAACTCCGGCGCTCGCAAGATTCGCTGCATCAAGGTGCTTGGCGGTTCCAAGCGTCGTTATGCAGGCATCGGCGATGTGTTCATCGGTGCTGTCCAGGAGGCTACCCCTGGCGCCAACGTCAAGAAGAAGGACGTTGTCCGTTGCGTCGTCGTTCGCACCGTTAAGGAGATCCGCCGCAAGGATGGCTCCTACATTCGCTTTGATGACAACGCCTGCGTCGTCATCAACAACGATGGTTCGCCCGTCGGCACCCGTATCTTCGGGCCCGTCGCTCGCGAGCTTCGTGACAAGAAGTACATGAAGATCGTCTCGCTCGCTCCCGAGACCCTGTAGTTAGGGGAGATATATGTATATCAAGAAGGGCGATAAGGTCCAGGTTCTCTCTGGTAAGGATCGCGGCAAGCAGGGCGTTATCCTGCGTGCTCTCCCCGCCGAGAACAAGGTCGTTGTCGAGGGCGTTTCGGTCGTCAAGAAGGCCGTCAAGCCCAACGCTGCCAACCAGCAGGGCGGCATCGTTTCGCAGGAGGCTCCCATCGACGCCTCCAACGTTAATCTCGTCTGCCCCGAGTGCGGTAAGGTTACCCGCGTCGGTCACGAGAAGGACGGCAAGAACAAGCTGCGCGTCTGCAAGAAGTGCGGCCACAAGTTCTAAGCTGCCCGCAACATCAAGTTGCTAGCAAAGGTCCGGATGCCCCACGGCACCCGGGCCTTTTTTGATCCCCACTCATTGGGGACATACTTAAATGAGTTACTCATTGGGGACAGACTTACATGAGTACCCTAACTGGGTAAGCATAAATGAGCGGGTCGTGCTGTATAAATTGCTTGTGTGCGCGTTTATGCGCGTTAGATTGCGTTTAATTACGCACCTATGCGTATATATGTGCCGTTTACGGGGCAATAATGACCGTTTAGCGGTGAGATACGCAAAAACGCGCACAGACGCGCGTGTTTGTGCGAATATAGAGCTGTCAGAAATGCAAGACGTTCTATGACACAGGAGACACATAATGGCAGATTCTAAGCAGGCTCCACTCGACGCCGCGGCAGCCGCCAAAGCAGCATTCGCTTCGGTCCAGGACAAGCCGTTCCCCGAGGACATCTTTACGGCTCCCGAGCTCCGTTGGGCTGTGATCGGTTGCGGCGTTATTGCCAACCAGATGGCCCAATCTCTCGCTCTTGCCGGCCGCAAGCTTGCGGGTGTCGCCAACCGCACGCTGTTCAAGGCTCAAGCTTTTGCTGAGCAGTATGGCATCGAGAAGGTCTATGAAACGGTCGAGGACCTCTACGCCGATCCGGACATCGACGCCGTCTATATCACCACGCCGCACAACACGCATATTACCTATCTGCGTGCCGCGTTGGCCGCCGGCAAGCACGTGCTCTGCGAGAAGGCCATTACCCTCAACTCCGCCGAGCTCGACGAGGCCCGCGCCATTGCCGCCGAACACAACGTGGTCCTTATGGATGCCACCACGGTGCTCCACATGCCGCTGTATCAGGAGCTGCGCCGTCGCATGGATGCAGGCGACTTTGGCCGTATGAACCTCGCCCAGCTCAACTTTGGTAGCTATAAGGAGTACGGTGATCTGACCAATCGCTTCTACAACCGCAACCTTGCTGGCGGTGCCATGCTCGACATTGGCGTGTATGCTCTTTCGGTCATGCGCCTGTTCATGGCCAGCCAGCCAACCGAAATTGTTTCGCTTGGCAACACCTGCGAGACCGGCGTTGACGTTGCAGGCGGCATCGTCTGCCGTAATGCCGAACAGCAGCTGGGTGTGGTGAGCCTCACGCTCCACTCCAAGCAGCCCAAGCGCTCGGTCATCAGCTTCGACAAGTGCTATATCGAGGTCAACGAATATCCGCGCGCCGATCACGCGACCATCGTGTGGACTGCAGACGGCCACCGCGAGGAGGTCACCGCGGGCACCGAGGCTTACGCCCTGTGCTACGAGATGGCTGACCTCGAGCAGGCCGTTGCCGGCGATGATTCCAAGCGCGAACTTCTGGATTATGCTTCTGATGTTATGGAGCTTATGACCAAGCTCCGCGCCGATTGGGGAGTCGTCTACCCCGAGGAGGAGTAAGCGATGCTTGCGGAAGATAGGCTCAATGCGATCGTGTTGATGGTTCAGCAGGCCGGCTCTGTAACGGTGCCAGAGCTTGCCGATGCCCTGGGCGTGACGGCTTCTACCATTCGTCGCGACCTTCAGACGCTCGACCGAGCACATCGCATCGCCAAGGTGCACGGTGGCGCGACGAGTCTTGAGCGTGCACACGTGACGCGCGACCTGACGATTAGCGAGCGCAGCGACCTCCATAACGACGACAAGGAGCGCATCTGCGCTCGCGCCGCGGCGCTCGTGGAGCCCGAGAGCTTTGTGTACATCGATTCGGGTTCGACGACGCTCAGGCTCATCGAACATCTTCCGCATCTCGAAGGGGTCACCTATGTGACCGATTCCGTGCTCCATGCCCAGCATCTCGCTGTACGCGGCATGAGAACCGTGGTGCTGGGCGGCGAGCTCAAGCCCGAGACCGAGGCGCTCGTTGGCCCCGATGCCCTGGCAGCCCTAGATCGCTACAACTTCAACTGCGGCTTTTGGGGTTCTAACGGTATCGCCGCCGAGCAGGGCTTCACGACGCCCGATATCGAGGAAGCGCAAGTCAAGCGTATCTCGATGCGCCATACGGCTAAACGCTTCGTAATCTCGGATGCCAGTAAATTTGGCATGGTGGCACCCGTCAAATTCGCAGACTTCCGCGACGCAGCGATTATCACCGCAGGCGAGGTCCCCGCCAAGTACCAGGCAATGGAGAACGTCATCATCGCTTAAGGGTGCATTCTTCACGTCAGTTTTCCACCTAGAACCGTGCGCCTGCGGGCACATCGGGCGCACGGTCTGGCTTAATAACAGATCTTCATAGGTCTGAGCAATATCTCGTTTACAAGGCAATATGCAGGTTTTGACCCTTCCGTGCGGGAGGGGTGGGGTCTGCTCGTTCAAAAGGAGGAGAAATGTCGGCTTTGGATCAGAAAACAGGGGGAGGGGCATACGACGTGGTTGCGATCACGGCGTGCCCCACGGGCATTGCGCACACGTTTATGGCGGCCAAAGGTCTGGAGGATCAAGCAGCCAAGATGGGCGTGAGCATTAAGGTCGAAACTCAGGGTTCGGGCGGCGCTAAAAATGTGCTGACCGCGGCGGACATCGCTGGTGCCAGGGGTGTCATCATTGCGGCGGATAAAAATGTCGAGCTCGATCGCTTCGATGGCAAACCGGTTTACTCCTGTGCGGTGACGCGTGGCATTAATGACGCCGAGGAGCTTATTAATATTGCGCTTGCGGGCAATGCTCCTATTCATCATGTGTCCGGCGGCGCCGCGGTACAGGCGGCTGCCGAGGGCGAATCCGAGGGGTTGGGTCGTAGGGTCTACAAGGACCTCATGAACGGCGTTTCGCACATGCTCCCCTTTGTCGTTGGCGGCGGCATCCTTATGGCGCTTTCGTTTCTGTTGGACCAGGCGGGTTTGGGCACGAGCGCATACGGCCATAGCACTCCGGTCGCGGCCTTCTTTAACCTTGCGGGCAACCAGGCGTTCAACTTTATGCTCCCCATCCTTGCGGGCTACATTGCCATGTCCATTGCCGATCGTCCGGGCCTGGCCGCGGGCTTTGTGGGCGGCTGGATTGCAAAGCAGGGCTTTACGCTGGGCTACCTCACGACAGCCATGGATGCGGACGCGCAGGCGCAGCTCGTCTCCGCGGGCTTCCTCGGTGCGCTGTTGGTCGGTTTTGCCGCCGGTATTATCGTCAATGCGCTCAAGAAGGCTGCAAGCGTGCTACCCGAGTCGCTCGATGGCATCAAGCCCATGCTCATCTACCCCGTCCTGGGCATTCTCTTTACGAGCCTCTTTATGATGGCCGTTAACCCGATCATGGGTGTTATCAACACCGCCATTAGCGGCGCGCTCAATGGCCTTTCGGGCACGAGCATCGTTCTTTTGGGCATTATCTGCGCCGGTATGCAGGCGACCGACATGGGTGGTCCCATCAACAAGGCCGCATATGTCTTTGGCACCGCGGCCCTTGCCGAGCAAACGCTGCAGGGCAACATGATCATGGCTGCCGTCATGGCGGGCGGTATGGTGCCGCCGCTGGTCATCGCGCTTTCCACCACGTTCTTTAAGAACCGTTGGACCGAGGCCGATCGTAAGGCGGGTCTGGTGAACTACATCATGGGTCTGTCGTTTATCACCGAGGGCGCCATTCCCTTTGCCGCGGCCGATCCGCTTCGCGTACTGCCCGCCTGCATCCTGGGTTCTGCGACCGCTGGCGGCCTGTCGATGCTCTTTGGTTGCGCGAGCCCCGCTCCGCACGGTGGCGCCTGGGTTATCGCGGTCATCACAAACCCGGTGCAGTATCTGCTGGCCCTTGCTATCGGTGCCGTGGTCGGCTGCTTGGTCCTGAGCTTCCTTAAGAAGCCTCTCGACAAGGTTGCCGAGTAGCGGGAACGAAAAAGTTTTGCCAATGGAAAGGCGGCAACGTTCATGTGCGGCGTTGCCGTCTTTGCTGTCGGGGGATTTGTCTCGATCTGTAACAGGAGGAGGGGACTATGGGCTCCAGCTGTTACAGGTCGAGATACTTTTTCTGGTGACTCCATAATGTCTCAATCTGTAACATCTGTGACCGATTTTGCCGAGTTACTGTTACAGATTGAGATTTTTCCTTAAGGGGGATTTGAATGTCTCAATCTATAACAGATAGACCGGAAAACGGTTTCTAACTGTTACAGATCGAGACGTTTTGGGACCGCGGCTGAGCCATTGCGGCAAAACCACCACAAAGGTGCCTGTCCCCATTGTGGTGGTTTAGGGCTCCCAGGGGCAGGGGGCCTCGATGTGGATGTGCTCGCCGGTTACGGGATGCGTAAAGGACACGCTGTGGGCGTGGAGCATGAGGCCGCAAGGACGCGGCGTGCCGTACAGGTCGTCGCCAACCAGGGGATGACGCTCGCTTGCCAGGTGCACGCGGATCTGGTGTTTGCGGCCGGTGAGCAGCTCGACATCTATATACGAGCGCGTGGGCAGGCCTCGGCGGCTCTTGAGGCGCTTGAGCACCTTGACACGCGTCTGAGACGCCTTACCGCTGGCGCCAACGCGCATCTTACGGCTGTCGTGGCGGTCGCGGGCGATTGGCTTGTCGATGAGCTTTTCATTCCAGTCGATCTTGCCCTCGGCGAGCGCCAGGTAGTGCTTTTCGAAAGCGTGGTCGATGACCATCTGGTCAAAGGCGGGCTGCGTCTGCTTGTCGAGCGAGAACAGCACCACGCCGGTGGTGTCGCGGTCCAGGCGGTTGAGCGGCTGCATGTCGGTCGCGGCAAAGCCGTCGCCCATCGCCAGCAGCAGGTCGCTGGCGTAGTCGGTGAGCGTGCGCTCGCCGGTGCCGTCGCCGTGGACGATCATGCCGGCGGGCTTGTCGATGGCCATGAGCCAAGCGTCGCAGTAGAGGACTTGAGGTTCTTCGTTCACGTGTAAGCCTTTCGGTTAGCTGATTCCCACAAACATGCAGCCCGAGGTCGCCCCGC
This sequence comes from Collinsella sp. AM28-11LB, assembly GCF_003469895.1. Classification (NCBI taxonomy): domain Bacteria; kingdom Bacillati; phylum Actinomycetota; class Coriobacteriia; order Coriobacteriales; family Coriobacteriaceae; genus Collinsella; species Collinsella sp. AM28-11LB. The sequence continues at coordinate 61,124 of NZ_QSKJ01000005.1, read as the reverse complement.
GTAGGCGGGCGGCGGGCTTGCGGCCGGCTTGTGCTGCCTCGACGGCGCGACGGACGCGCGCGACGGCGCGGCCCACCTCGTCGACATCCAGAAGTGTCCCGTCGACCATAAGACGGCGCACGCCGGCATCGAGCAGCTGCGGCACCTGCGGCGTGAGGTCGATGGGGTAGGCGTCGTACAGGCGCGAGCGGCCGTGAATGTCGGTGCGCACGGGCATGACCTTGCCATCGATGTTCTTGAGCGAGAGCTTGCGGGCACGCAGGCGGCAGTTGGCGCAATCGTGGATGCACCCGTTGGCAACCTGCAGAATGCAGTGCTCGCTCGTCATAACGCGCGGGCGGCCGAACACGGTGATGCCCAAGGCTGCAGGCGCGGCGGTGCCAAGCGAGACGATCTCGTCGAGTGTGATCTCGGGCGAGAGCCAAAACGCGCCGGCTCCGCGCTCGGCAAGTGCCTCCATGCAAGGCACGTTGTGCACGGGCAGGCAAGAGCGGACCTCCGCCGTGGCGCCAACCTGGGCGGCCAGGGCAAGCTCAGAGATGTTGCCAATAGCGACCGTGGCACCGGCAACAACCCACGGGTCAATGCGCGCGTGGTCAACGGCGCGGCAGACCTCGTCGAGTACGGGCACGATACCCTGCTCAAATGCATCGGTGGGGGAGAGCCCGGCCGCATCGAGTACGTCGGTGGTCATGTAGATGCGCGTTGCGCCCTCCGCGCGGGCTGCCTCGGCAGCCTCGAGCGTGGTGACGGTGGCGCAGATTTGCGGCTCATCACGGTAGTGTGCGGGCGCGGGGCGGGAATCATTGGTTACAATCGCCGGCAGCTCGAGCGTGCGGGCACGCTCCTCATACGGCGCCAGAATGGCCTCCTCCAGCGCCTTGCAGGCGGCGGTGCGCACCTTGTGCACAGCGGAGAAGCCCATGCCGCAGCCCTCATCGAGTGCCACATCAAAGCTCGCGGCCTCAAAGGGCGAGGAACCCATGCGGCCCACATGCTCTACCAGATCGGACGCCTCGACGGCGCGGGTCTTGGCGGCCTCGACGGTAAAGCCCGTGGCGGTAGCGGTGAGCGCGGGGTCGTCGCAACAAGTAAGCGTGACGGTAAACGGTTCGCCCAGACGCGCCACGACGGTAACATCCACGGCGCGGCGGCGCAGCACGTCGCGCTTGAGCGCGGCACCAGCAGCGTCAATGGCACGCTGGCTTCGAATCACGCGCACACGGCACCCTTCGGGCATGCTGCGAGGCACACGGCACTCGATGACGTCGCCGGCGGCGGCATCATCGGCGGCGATGGTGGTCAGGAACTGGTCGAACTCATCGTCGTGACGAAGCTCCAACAGATCGCCCTTGCCGACGGGCTCAAACAGCTCAATGCGGGCGATGGCGGCGCGGCGACGGCGGTCGTCGGGCTTAAGGCCGCGCACGTCGCAATTTGCCAGACGACTGCCCAGTACCGTGCCCACGATCTGGCCGCGGTTGTTGGAGCGCTCGTAGCTCATCATCTCGTCGCCCGAGGTGCCATCCTGGTAGGCATGCGTAAAGTCGCGGTTAAAGCAGCGCTTGAGCTGGCGCTGGCGAGCGGCTTGTTCGTCCTTGGAGGTCGAAACATCGGCCAGCATATCGTCAATTTGATGACGATACACATCGACGATGGAATACACGTAATCGGGGGCCTTCATGCGGCCTTCGAGCTTGAGCGACGCGGCACCGGCGTCATACAGGCGGCGCACGAGCTGCGAGGTGTTGGTGTCGCGCGGGCACAGCGCGCGCTCGCGCCCGGCAGGGGAGAGCGTGCGGCCGCCCTCGTCGATCAGCTCGTAGGGCAGGCGGCAGGGCTGGGCACACATACCGCGGTTGGCCGAGCGGCCCGCCATGGCAAAGCTCGAGAGCAGGCACAGGCCCGAGTAGCAAAAGCAGATGGCGCCGTGGCTAAAGACCTCGAGGTCGACATCGGGCGCGGCGTCGTGGATAGCGGCGATCTCGTCGATGGAGAGCTCACGCGAGAGGGTTACGCGGTCGGCGCCCTGCTCGCGGCACCAGATGGTTCCGCGGTCGTCATGGATATTCGCCTGGGTCGAGATGTGCGTCTCGATGCTCGGCATGGTGCGCTTGACCTCAAAGAACAGGCCCCAGTCCTGGATGATAAAGGCATCGGCGCCCAGCGTGGAGCAGCGATGGATGAGCTGCAGCGCATCATCCATTTCGGACTGCTTGATGACGATGTTCACCGTGACGTAGACGCGCGAACCGGCCAGGTGCGCGGCGCGGCAAGCCTGTTCAAAGGCCTCGTCGGTAAAGTTGGTCGCCTTGCGGCGGGCATTGAAGCTGCCCATGCCGCAGTAGATGGCATCGGCCCCGGCGGCGAGTGCGGCGGCAAAGGGCTCCGGGCCTCCGGCTGGGGCCAAAAGCTCGGGCCTGCGGTTGGTGGTTCGGCTGGCGGTTGCGGTCATATCCTGCCTTTCAAAATGCTCAGATACTCAAAAGTATAGTGGCGCCGCCGCGGCAGGAGATGCCCGTGGCCCAAGCGGGATAAAGTCTTCAGCAGCTTGGGGCTTCTGTCCCAGAAGAGAACCGTTCGGCGGTTCGGAGAAACCGTTAGGCAATAAATCTTTCTCGCACAATAATAAAATTCTTGCACAGCGCGAAAACCTTGGTTACCATCCAATCAAGCGCGGCATTCAGACCGAATTGTGCCTCCCGGTATGAATGCCGCGCTCCCGTTCCCTTTTGCTTGTAAGGAGAAGAGCATGAGCAAGAGCGTTGTTTCTTCTGATAACGCACCGGCCGCCATCGGCCCGTATTCCCCCGGTATCCAGACCGGCAACATGGTGTTCCTGTCCGGCCAGCTGGGCATTGACCCTGCGACCGGCAAGATGCCCGAGGGTGTCGAGGCCCAGGCCAAGCAGTCTCTCGCTAACGTTGAGGCCCTGCTGACCGCTGCCGGCGCCACGTTTGCCGATGTCGTCAAGACCACGGTCTACCTGGCCGACATTGCCGACTTCGCTGCTGTGAACGAGATCTACGCCTCCAAGTTCGAGGCTCCGTTCCCCGCGCGCAGCGCCTTCCAGGTTGCTGCCCTTCCGGCTGGCGGTCTCGTTGAGATCGAGGTCATCGCCGCTCTCTAAGATGTAGGCGAAAACAAGCCATGACATGCAAAAGAACCCTGCAGCGCGTGCGAAGCTGCAGGGTTCTTTGTGTCAGGGGTAGTCTTTTTGGGACGGGGCTATTTTAGCTACCCCTACATGCAAGATTGATTTTACTTGCGGCTCATCGAGATCACGGGCAGAGGGAGGGTAGCTAAAATAGCCCCGTCCCAAAAAGACTACCCGCGCTCCATTCTGCTCGTTAGCCCTTCTTGCGGACCTTTTGCAGGTAGCGGTATACGCTGGGCTCAGAGATGCCCAGCGCGGAGGCGGCGCAGGCCACGGCGCCCTTGAGCATAAACACGCCGTTGCCGTTGAGATGGCGGATAACATCGACGCGGTCGGCTTGGCCGAGCGAAGAAACTTCCATTCCGCGGCTTTCGAGCAACTCGGAAATACTGCGGTCGATGAGCTCCTGTGTGGACTCCGAAAGGCTTTCGACCTCGATAGACGCGGGCTCCGTGCGCGTCGGCGCCGCGTCGAAGCACGCCATGAGCTGCTGTGCCATGGCGTTGATGGAACGCACGGTCGAGAGGTCGGTGTTGACGCAGAGCATACCGACGATCTCGTCATTCTCGCGGATAAAGTACGTCGCTGACTCCAACGTCTTGCCGCCAGCACCGCGCCCCTCGTAGCCCGTGATAAATGGCAGGTCGCGATACTTGGCGTCGTGCATGATCTTGAGTGCCAGATCGGTGGCGGGACCGCCGACCTTGCGGCCGCTCACGATGCCGTTGCGGATATCGACGATGGCGTGGTCGGGATCCGAGAAATCGTGCAGCACGATTTCGCTGTTCTTACCGAGTACCTGCTCCAAGAAATCGACCATCGGCAAAAAGCGACGTACGGTCTCGTTCACGGGCAACTCCTTTGGGTTCTATCGAAGTGTTCATAACAGTTTTTCTCATGGTAACACGCTGCCCATCATCTCGCATATCCGCAGGTACATTGCGTAATACAGACGAACGGTAGGATTTTGGCGGTAAGCAGTCGACCAAAAGAAAAGTTAGATGTTATTTTGACCAGACACTTTTCTGACCTGCTGAAATGCGTTTTCTCAGCTGAAGACTAGTCTGATAACAAAAAATTATTATTGAGAATGAGAATCATCTTTAATGCGATATGCAACGAAGGCACAACCTCAACCCCGCACTGCGTCACAATAGAGCGTTAGATGCGAAAACAACTACTTCGAGGATTGGTGGTCAAATGACCCAGGAGACGGTTACGAACGGCACTGAAGCCCTGTTCACTCGCGAAGGCATGCCTCCCGTTAAGGCTTTAGCTTTGGTGCGCTGCTGGGCGGCGAGATCGTCGGCGGCGCCGTTGTGGTCCTCTTTGGTCTGGCCTACAGCAAGATCAAGTAGCTGTTCCCGCCCGTCGTGACCGGTACGGTCATCTTCTCCATTGGCGTCTCTCTATCCCACGGCCGTCAAGTATATGGCCGGCGGTATGGGTACGCCGTTGTGGGGCACCCCGCAGGCCTGGTGCGTCGCTCTTATCACCTTTGTCGTGGTCTTTGCGCTCGCCAACTTTGGCAAGGGCACGCTCAAGTTGGGCTCCGTGTTCTTTGGCATGATCGTCTCCATCCCCTTTGGCATGATCGACTTCTCCAGCGTCGCCACCGCTCAGGTCTTCGCCCTTCCCAAGCTCATGCCCTATGCGCTCGAGTTTGATCCCGAGGTCTGCATCACCCTCGCCGCCGTGTTCCCCATGGTTGCCATCCAGGTTATCGGTGACGTCTCCGCCGCCTGCCTGGGCTCCATCGACCGTATGCCCACCGAGCGCGAACTCTCCGGCGCTATCGTGTCCCAGGGCCTCACTTCTATGGTCGGCGGTCTGCTGGGCGGTCTTCCCACCAGCGCCCTTGGCCAGAACGTGGGCATCATCTGCTCCAACAAGGTCGTCAACAAGTGGGTCTTTGTGATCATCGCAGCCGTCTTTGCCATCGCCGGCCTGTTCCCGCAGCTCTCTGCCGTCCTTTCCGCTATCCCGCAGCCCGTCATCGGCGGCGCGACCGTCGGCGTCTTTGGCATCATCACCATGAACGGCGTGCGCATGTTCACCCGCGAGGGCCTCACGCAGCGCACCACCACCATCGTCGGCACCTCCGTTGTCTTTGGCCTGGGTATCTGGATGGCCAGCGGTTGCCTTGCCGGCGAAGGCATGCCCGCCTGAGTGTCCACCGTCATCGGCTCCAACGCCGTGACCCCCACCGTCATCATGGCTATCGTGCTCAACCTGATCCTTCCGCAGACGCCGGTCGTGGCTCAGCACATCGATGCTGCCAAGGACGCTGCCGTGGACCTGGTCCTGCCCGAGAGCAAGAAGTAACCAATTCGGTGCTATTCGTCGGCGGACGTATCGCCTCGTCCGCCGACGCCATGCGGCGATAGGCCGCACTTCAATGGGTTTGTCCCTTTGGTGAAGCGTTGACGGGAGAGGGCCCGTTTCCGGTGTAGGCCGGCACTTCGCACTCCGCCATGTCAGAGGTGTCAAATCCCGCCCCTGATGCTGAAGGGAGCATCCATGCTTCTGGTCGCTAACGGTTCCGTTTTAACCCGCAACGCTCAGACTCCGTTCATTCCAAACGGTGCGGTCGCCATTGACGGAGATACAATCGTCGAAGTGGGCCCCGAGTGCGAGCTCAAGGCCAAGTACCCGGATGCCGAGTACGTCGACGCCCAGGGCAACCTCATCATGCCCGGACTCGTCAACTGCCACACCCACATCTACTCGGGTCTGGCCCGCGGCCTTGCCATCAAGGGCTGCAACCCCACCAACTTCTTGGAGAATCTTGAGCAGCAGTGGTGGAAGATCGACGACAACCTGACCCTCGCCGGCACCAAGGCCAGCGCCTATGCCACGATCCTGGATTCCATCCGCGATGGCGTCACCACGATTTTCGATCACCATGCGATCTTCTGCGAGATTCCGGGTAGCCTCTTTACCATTAAGGATGCAGCTCAGGAGCTGGGCATGCGTTCGTGCCTGTGCTACGAGGTCTCCGATCGCCGCGGCCAGGAAAAATGCGACCAGGTCATTACCGAAAACGCCGAATTTGCCCAGTGGGCCGCCAAGGAGCGTCGCGATAACGACAACCACATGATCGCCGCCATGCCCAACGTGGGCTGGTGCGAGGCTATGACCATGCTGTTCGAGAACAACGCCAAGATGGCCAGCAAGTACTTCGATCGTAAGCTCGGTGTGCTTGAGCCCGGCGCTGCCGCCGACGTCATCGTCATGGACTACAAGCCCTTTACGCCGCTGAGCGAGGAGAACATCGACGGCCACATGCTCTTTGGCATGATGGGCAAAAACTGCCGCACCACCATCATCAACGGCCGCGTCCTGTACAAGGATCGCGAGTTCGTTGGCATTGATGAGGACAAGATCAACGCGTGGACCATGGCCGAGTCCAAGAAGCTCTGGAGCACGCTCAACGATCGCGCCTACTAATTAACAAGTAGATTCACGCGCGTCGGATGTTTCGCCGCATCCGACGCGCGTATAGGCGACCTCCGCGGGGTCGCCGGCGCTTGTGCTAGCGCTACACCGTATTTGCGCCCGCCGCGCGGTCTCGCCGGGCGCTACAGAGAGGAGCTCACTATGAGCGACATCATGAGGCCGATCCCGTTTTCGCAGCTGATGAACTGGATCATCGAGGAGCATAAGACCCAGGACGCCATCTTTGGCGTGCGCAAGATGGTCACGACCAACCAGGAGGGCGCGCTTCCCATTTTTGACGAGCGCATCGAGACCCCGTTTGGCCCGGCTGCCGGCCCCAACACGCAGCTTGCCCAGAACATCGTGGCATCCTACGTGGCCGGTTCTCGTTTCTTTGAGCTCAAGACCGTTCAGGTGATGGATGGCGAGGAGCTCTCCAACTGCGTCAACAAGCCCTGCATTGTGGCGCAGGACGAGTGCTACAACTGCGAGTGGTCGACCGAGCTCGAGGTTCCGCAGGCCTTTGCCGAGTACGTGAAGGCATGGTTCGCCTGCCACCTGATCGCTCGCGAGTACGGCCTGGGAAGCCCGGACGGCTTTGTCTTCAACATGTCCGTGGGTTATGACCTCGAGGGTATTAAGAGCCCCAAGGCCGACGCCTACATCGAGGGCATGAAGGACGCCAGCGGCTCTGACGTCTGGAACGAGTGCCGCACGTGGGCGCTCGCTAACCTGGACAAGTTTGAGCATGTCGATGCCGCGTTTGTCGAGTCCATCCCGGCGCGTGTCTCCAACTCCATTACCGAGTCCACGCTGCATGGCTGCCCGCCGGCGGAGATCGAGCGCATCGCGACCTATCTGATCACCGAGAAGGGCCTCAACACCTACATCAAGTGCAACCCCACGCTGCTGGGCTATGAGTTTGCCCGCCAGCGTCTGAACGAGCTGGGCTTTGACTACATCGTCTTCGATGACACGCACTTCCGCGAGGACCTGCAGTGGGCCGACGCCGTGCCCATGTTCGAGCGCCTGATCGCCCTGTGCGCCGAGCGCGGCCTGGAGTTTGGCGTCAAGCTGACCAACACGTTCCCCGTCGATGTGACGAGGAACGAGCTGCCCTCCACCGAGATGTACATGTCGGGCCGTTCGCTGTTCTCGCTGACCATCGAGGCCGCCCGCCGCATTGCCGAGCAGTTCGATGGCAAGCTGCGTATCAGCTACTCCGGCGGTGCCACGGTCTACAACATCCGTGCTCTGTACGATGCCGGCATTTGGCCCGTTACCCTGGCGACCGATGTGCTCAAGCCCGGTGGCTACGAGCGCTTTAGCCAGATGGCCGGCGAGTTTACCGACCTGGACGGCAAGCCGTTCGCGGGCGTCTCTCTCGAGGCCGTGACTGCGATCCAGACCGACTCGCTCACCAACCCGCTCTACAAGAAGCCGCTGCGCCCGCTGCCCGACCGCAAGGTCGCCGGCAAGAGCCCGCTTTCCGACTGCTTTACCACGCCGTGCCGTACGAGCTGCCCCATCCAGCAGGATATTCCCGCCTACCTGGCGGCTGTTGACGAGGGCCGCTACGAGGACGCGCTTAACATCATCATCGAGCGCAACGCCCTGCCGTTCATTACCGGTACCATCTGCCCGCATCCCTGCGGCCGTTCCTGCGAGCGTGCGTTCTACGAGCCCGAGGGCGCCCAGATCCGCACCAGCAAGCTCAAGGCCGCCCGCGAGGCCATGACCGCCGTGCTGCCCAAGCTGCGCGCCCAGGCCATCGCCAACGACGGCGAGCGCAACGTTGCCGTTATCGGCGGCGGCCCTGCCGGTCTGGCGACGGCGTTCTTCCTGACGCGTGCCGGCGTGCCCGTCACCATCTTTGAGGCCCGCGACTCGCTCGGCGGCGTGGTCCGTCACGTGATCCCCGAGTTCCGTATCGCCAGCGACGATATCTCCCACGACGCCGAGCTCTGCCTGGCCTTTGGCGCCAAGGTGCAGCTCAACGCTCGCGTGGATTCCATCGACGAGCTCAAGGCCCAGGGCTTCACCGACGTGGTCGTGGCCACCGGCGCCTGGATGCCCGGCTCTGCGGGCTTGGGCGAGGGTGCCGAGCTCGACGTGCTGGAGTTCCTCGAGGCCGCCAAGAAGGGCGAGAAACTCGAGCTGGGCGAGGACGTCGTAGTCATCGGCGCCGGCAACACCGCCATGGACGCTGCCCGTGTGGCCAAGCGCCTGGCAGGCGTGAAGAACGTGCGCCTGGTGTATCGCCGCACCAAGAAGCAGATGCCTGCCGACGAGGAAGAGCTCGATTTTGCTCTTGCCGATGGCGTTGAGTTCTGCGAGCTGCTGGCGCCCAAGGCGCTCAACGGCGCCGTGCTGACCTGCGACGTTATGGAGCTTGGCGAGCCTGATGCAAGCGGTCGTCGCAGCCCCGTCGCCACGGGCGAGACCGTCGAGCTTCCCGCCACCACGGTGATCTGCGCCGTGGGCGAGGGCAACGATGCCAGCCTGTACGATGCCGCGGGCGTCGAGCACGACCGTCGCGGCCGCCTTGCCGCCACCTCCACCGGCGTCGAGGGCGTCTGGGCTGCCGGCGACTGCCGCCGCGGTCCGGCCACCGTGGTCGAGACTATCGTCGATGCCGCCGAGGTTGCCCGTGCCATCGCCGGTGTGGACTTTAACAGGTACGCCGACTGCAACGAGCAGGCCGGTCGCGAGGACACCTGCTACGAGCGCAAGGGGTTGCTGTGCCGCGACAAGTGCAACTGCACCAAGACTCGCTGCCTGGGCTGCGGCTCGGTGTGCGAGGTCTGCTGCGACGTGTGCCCCAACCGCGCCAACGTGGCCATTAAGGTGCCGGGCCTGGCCAAGTATCAGGTCGTACATGTCGACGGAATGTGCAACGAGTGCGGCAACTGCGCCGTGTTCTGCCCCTACCAGGAGGGTCGTCCCTACAAGGACAAGCTCACCCTGTTCTGGAGCGAGCAGGACATGGAGAACTCCGAGAACGAAGGCTTCCTGGCCGTGGACGAGGACCACTTTAAGGTCCGCGTCGCCGGTACGGTCCGCACCGTCTCGGTCGATGCCGTCAACACCGGTCTGCCCGAGGCCGTCCGCCTGACCATCAAGGCCGTGCGCGACAACTATTCGTACCTTCTTAAGAAATAGGCGAGTCTCTTATGGCCAAATCCATTCAACATAACGTGGCCTACGTTGCCTGCGGAAGCGGTTGCGCCTCCGCAGGCGGCGACGCCCGCTGCAGCGAAGGCTGCATTGGCTGCGGCGCCTGCGTCACGGCCTGCCCCCACGGCGCCATTGCGCTGGTTGATGGTGTCGCCCGCGTAGATCGCTCCAAGTGCACGTGCTGCGGCCTGTGCGGCATGGCGTGTCCACAGCGCGTGATCGCCTTCGTTCCCGGTTACCAGAACATCTTGGTGCGCTGCAACAACACCGACAAGGGCGCCATCGCGCGTAAGATCTGCGACACGAGCTGCATCGGTTGCGGTATGTGCGCCAAAAAGTGCCCTGCCGGCGCTATCCGTATCGAGGACAACTGCGCCCATATCGACGGTGCGGACTGCCTGTCGTGCGGCATGTGCGCCGTCGTCTGCCCTCATGGAGCCATCCACGATCGCACCGGCATCGCCGCCGGCGTGTAGAAGGGAATCACCATGGCACAGGAATTCACTTTTACCGTTAACGGCGTGGAGCGCACGACGACCCAAAACAAACCGTTGCTGCGCCATCTGCGCGATGACCTACACATTCACTCCGCCAAGGACGGCTGCTCCGAGGGTGCCTGCGGTACCTGCACCATCCATGTGGACGGTGCGGCCGTCAAGGCGTGCGTACTGACCACCGCGCTTGCTGCCTATAAGCTCCAGCGTCCTGTGAAGTGCAAGCTCACGCGCGCCGAGTCGCTCGCGTTCCATCCCAAGCGCCATGCCATGGACGGTACCTTTACGCTGGGTTGCGACGCCGAGGGCAACTTTACCGGCCTAGATTGCGAGATCAACTTTGACACCGGCGCCTACGCGTCGCTGTGCGGCCCGGTGCTCGAGCGCGCCTGCACGCATGCCGTCGGCCCCTACAAGTACCAGAACACCGACATTCGCGGCTTTGGCTACTACACCAACAACCCGCCCGCCGGCGCGTATCGTGGCTTTGGCGTCTGCCAGTCCGAGTTTGCGCTCGAGAGCCTGATCGACCTGCTGGCAGAGAAGGTCGGCCTGGATCCGTGGGAGATTCGCTACCGCAACGCCATCGAGCCGGGCGAGGTTTTGCCCAACGGTCAGATTGCCGACTGCTCCACGGCGCTGAAGGAGACACTGCTCGAGGTCAAGGATGCCCACTATGCGCATCCCGGACACGCCGGTATCGCCTGCGCCATGAAGAACGCCGGCGTGGGCGTTGGCCTGCCCGATGCCGGCCGCTGCAAGATTCGCGTCGAGGATGGCCGCGCCGTGGTCTACGCCGCCACGTCCGACATCGGCCAGGGCTGCAACACCGTCTTTTTGCAGGACGTTGCCGAGGCATGTGGCCTGCCGCTTCACTGCATTGCCAACGGCGAGTGCTCCACCGAGAACGCTCCCGACTCCGGCACCACGTCTGGCTCGCGACAGACGGTCGTGACTGGCGAGGCCGTGCGCGGTGCCGCCTTCCTGCTGCGCGATGCCATGCTTGACATCGAGGCCGGCAAGTCTGCGCCCGCCGCTCCCGTGAATGCGCATGGCGACGGCGTCAAGATCGAGTACGACGACGGTCGCGCCTATCAGCTGCACACGCAGGAGCTCGTCGCCGGCCAGGGTATGCATCCTCAGGATCCCGCGGCCGCCATCAAGGCGCTCGAGGGATGTGAGTTTGGCTACGTGTACCTGGAGCCGACCGACAAGCTGGGTGCGGATGTTCCCAACCCCAAGAGCCACATCTGCTACGGCTTTGCCACACATGTGGTCATTTTGGACGATGACGGCCGCGTGAGCGAGGTCTATGCCGCGCACGATTCCGGCAAGGTGGTCAACCCCATCTCCATCCAGGGTCAGATCGAAGGTGGCGTGCTCATGGGTATGGGCTATGCGCTTACCGAGGACTGGCCGCTCAAGGACTGCGTACCCCAGGCAAGGTACGGTACGCTTGGGCTGTTCCGTGCGCCCGAGATTCCGGATATCCACGCCATCTACGTGGAGAAGGACGAGCTGCTGCCCGTGGCATACGGCGGCAAGGGCATCGGCGAGATCGCAACGATCCCCACGGCGCCCGCCGTGCAGAACGCCTATCGCGCGTTTGATGGCAAGCTGCGTCCGGATCTGCCCATGGTGGATACGCCCTACAGCCGCGTCCGTCACCGCGGCTAGGGTAGAGCGCGGACGGCCATTGCTGACAGATCGTCCGCGCTCAACATCAACTGTATATGCCGTGCCTTCCATCGCCCCTCGGTCACAACAAAAGCCCGACCCCTCTTTCGAAGGGCCGGGCAGGAGGCATTGGATTATATGAGGCAGAACCAAAAAACCGCCGCATCGCTCAATCGCCCAAGCGCCGCGGTGTGTGCGGCAACCATGTCTAGGCGGTCATGCCACCGTCGACGATGAGCTGCGTTCCCGTTACGTAGCTGGAATCATCGCTCGCAAAGAACACGGCGACCGTGCCAATCTCACGCGGCTCTCCGCCGCGACCCATGGGAATCTTTGCCAGCGTGTATTGGGTGAATTCGCCGTCGCGCGGCATCATCTCGGAGAAGATCGTTCCGGGACAGATGGCGTTGACGCGAATGCCCTTGGGAGCGAGCTCCGCGCCCATCGAGCGAGTGAACGAGAGCGTGGCAGCCTTGCTGGCGCCGTAGCTGCTCATACCGGGGCAACCGCCAAGGCCGCCGATGCTTGCGACGTTGACGATTGCGCCGCCGTCCGTCATGGCTTTGACGGCAAGCTGCGTGGCATAGACGTAGCTGTGAAGGTTGAGGGCCATCACGCGGTCGAAATCGTTGGCGATGTCCATGGTCTCGACCTGGAAGTTAGTCATCATGCCGGCGTTGTTGACCAAGATATCGAGTTTGCCATACGCCTCGATGGTCGCGGAAAAGAGCATATCGACATCCTGCTCGTTTGTCATATCCGCCTGCACAAAGGTCGCGTCATGCCCAGCATCGCGGAGCTCCTTTTCGAATGCCTCGCCCTTTTCGCGGCGTCGACCGCAGAAAACGACCTTGGCACCTTCCTCGCAATAGCACCAGACGACACCCTGGCCAATGCCCGACGTCGCGCCCGTGACGATTGCGACCTTTCCATCAAGTTTGCCCATCTGTTCCCTCCGTTATGTTGCGAATTACGGTATCAAAACCGCTGATAAACTAAGTTTGGTCTATTTCATTCGGCATTACTAGGGGATAAAATATCCAAAAGTGTTCATAAGAGAACACATAATTAACCATCATTCATTTTGCGAAGCCGGTAATCCATGAATCGCTCGAGGAAAGCATACTTAGAGGCGCTTGTCGAGTTACTGCGAACAAAGTCGTATTCCAAGATAACGGCGAGTGACATCATCGGTCGTAGCGGCTACGGACGCACGGGTTTCTACCGTCAGTTCTCGGACAAAAATGCGCTCGCCGCCGCGCTCGTCAAAGAGCATACCGCGATGTATGCTCGAATCCTCGCGAACGATCTGCGTGATTCGCAGTGCAACATGGAGGACATGGTGCGGCATATCCTCGAACACGTAATGCAGCATCGAGCGGAGTACCATGCCATTCTGTCGTCGCAGATTCCTGGGCACGGCTTCGATGAGTTCTGTGCGTGCGCGCTCGTCGATTTTCGCATTATGGCGAACGCTCGCCCCAACTGCTCCGATGCCGAGCTCGACTATGACCTGTTCTACTATGCGACCACGCGCCAGTTCGCGGATTATCTGCGCTACTGGGATGCTCACGGATATGAGCCAGCTGCACCACAAATGGCCAAGCGCATCGCAGGGGTGATTGACCACTTGTCGCCGGGGGACGCCTTGCGTTTTGAGAATTCGGATGGCGCGGAGAGTAGGGGAGACGTTGGGCTGATCTCGTTTGCCGAGCTGTCCTAAATTAGTGCCGCGGGTAAAATAAGGTCGACGGCAGCCCAAGTGGTGGAAAGCTGGGCGACGCCGTTACTTAGATCAAGGGGTCAATGCCTTAACGGCGTCGACCCCTCTTCTTTTTCTTCGAACGCTGCTTGAGTGCCTTGGAAAGTCCGACAAGCGCTCGTAGGGCGGATTTGCCCCGGTGCTTCCGGGACATTCCACGTGTGGCGGGGCGCCGCCTCTTTCGCATGCGTGCCGATTGCCATATTACGTTATAGTTAGCTATATTATAGGAAGGTATAATATAGCTAACTATAACGTAAAGGAAGGGAGGCCCTATGTTTATCGGAAGAACAGCGGAAATGTCCGAGCTCAATCGACTGTATGGCACGGGCTCCTTTGAGATGCCTGTGATTTACGGCCGTCGTCGTGTGGGTAAAACGCGTCTTATCACAGAGTTCATCCAAGGCAAGAAGGCTATTTACTTTCAAGCTCGTCGTACTAACGCAGAGGCAAACCTGCACGGCTTTAGCCAGGCGATACTTGCGGGCTCGGTTGGTGCTGCGGGTGTGTCGTTTCGTAGTTTTGACGAGGCATTCGATGCGTTAGCCACCATGGCCCGCGCGGAACGTTTGATTGTCGTGATTGACGAGTATCCCTATCTCGCTCAATCAAATCCCGAGATTAGCTCGTTGCTGCAAGACAAGATCGATCACTTGTACAAAGAGACCAAGCTCATGCTGATTCTATGCGGCTCGTCTCTTTCGTTTATGGAGGAACAGGTGTTGGGCTACGAGAGCCCACTATACGGTAGGCGTACGGCCCAGTTTAAGATCATGCCGCTCGATTTTACGACGACCCTCGGCCTGTGGCAGAGCATGAGTCGCGAAGACGCTGCAGTTTGCTATGGCATGACGGGCGGCATTCCCGCGTATATCGAGAAAGTCGATCCTGCCGCGCCGCTCAAGGACAACATCAAACGTCTTTTTCTTACTCCTACGGGCTATCTCTTTGAGGAGCCGAGTAACCTGCTATTGCAAGAGTGCCGCAATCCCGAGCAATATGATGCGATCGTGCAAGCAATTGCTCAGGGGCGCTCGAAGATCTCGGAGATTGCGAGCTCTACGGGAATCCCTGCGAGCAACGTAAAGAGCTATGTGGATAAGCTGGCGTCGCTTGGGATTGTCGAGCGCGAGCTGCCCCTAAACGAGACGAGCAATAAGCGAGCCGTGTATCTGCTGAGCGACCAGATGTTTAGGTTCTGGTATAAGTTTGTGCCGCAGAACATTGGGCTGATTCAAAACGATATGGCCGAGATGGCGTATAAGCGCATTGAGCCGCACGTATCGGATTACATGGGTACGGTCTTTGAGCTTATATGCAGACAATACGTGTACGAACTCGCGCGCGCGGACCAGCTCGATGTGGTTCCAGCGAGCGTCGGGCGTTGGTGGGGGACGGATAATCGCACGCATATGCAGGAAGAAATCGACTTGATTGTTGATGATGGTGATGGCGCTGCGCTGTTTGCGGAATGCAAATGGCGCAATGAGCCGGTGGGCGAAGACGTGCTGCAAAAGCTCGTGCATCGAAGCGAGCTCTTTAGGCGGCAGCAAAAAAGCTACGTGATCTTCTCGAAGCGTGGCTTTACGCAAGGATGTCAGGAAGCTGCGAAGAGCAGGGGAGATACCAAGCTGATTTCGTTTGCCGAGATGTGCGAGCGGAGATAACTAAGCGCGTCCTGATTTGATGCTGGGAATGGGATGTGCTTTCCTTTTGCGACCTTTGGCGGAAAGTGCGTTCCAGATTTCGGCCTCAGAGTGGGATGCCGTTTCCGGATAGGGCCTCAAGCGGAAACTGCGTCCCGGAATTCGGCTCCAAAACGGGATACGCTTTCCCGGTGGCATCTCTAGCGGAAACTGCATCCCGGAATGAGCTCTCGGAACGGGACACGCTTTCCCATCGGGGCTTCAAACGGAAACCGTGTCCCGGAATCGAGCCTCAGGGTGGGACGCATTTTCCGGTAGAGGCCTGGGACGGAAGGCGTGTCCCAGAATCCGGCTAATCCGATGGCCAGGTGGTTGAGCGAGCGGGCTCCGAGGCTCCATTACTGAAAATTCATTTGTTAAACCTGGCAACCGTGGGTAGAATAAAGTCGACGGCAGCCCAAGGGTGATAGCTGGGCAGCGCCGTTACTTAGTTCAAGGGGTCAATGCCTTAACGGCGTCGACCCCTCTTCTTTTGCTTCGTACGCTGCTTAAGTGCCTCGGAAAGTCCGATAAGCGCCGTGAGGAGCGAGACCAAAGCGGTCAGGAGCTTCACGAAATCAATCAGATCGGTCATGGGCATCACCTCCCGTCGCATGGAGGGCGCTGCCCGGCACATGGAACTGCCGTCAACAACTGCCATTCTATCAAAGCGCGGTCATAAATACGAATATATGTTCGATAATAACAGCAACGTGATTCCCTCGAATAGCAGCCTTTCGTAAGGGCGGCAGAAGACGACGCTGGGCGATTGGGGATAGACGCGCAGGTCTTCGTCACCGAAAGCCCGTTTGATTAACCAGCCCTCTGTAGGTACACTGCATATTGATGGGCCCGGGATGACCGCTGATTCAAGTCACCGGGCCTAAATCTTTTTCATGCATTTGAATAGAGCGGGCGACTCTCTTGGGGCCGTCTGCATGGCGTGCGCCCGGCGCATGGTATTGCGCCCCGCTTTCATGTCCGCACAGGCGCCTATCCTTACGGCAATGTAGCCGCCTATGTAGCAAGCGGCAGGCAACGGAGAAAGGCCCTAACCGTGTCAGCTGAAAAGACGCCGGGTATCTCGGCTATCGATACGACGAACTTTGCGCGCCAGATCGTGCTGGACTTTGAGTTTGCGCCGGTGCCAAAGCAGCGCCAGCGCCGTGGACTGCGCAACGAGATTATCGAGGTCGGCGCCGTCAAGCTCGATTACCACGGCAACGTTATGGGCGAGTTCTCGCAGTTTGTGCAGACGGAATTTACCGAAGGCGTTGCGTTTCCCGTCCGAGAGCTCACAGGGATATCGGCCGTGGATACCGCGATGGCCGATCCGCTCTATGTGGTGATCAAAAGGCTCAGCGATTGGATTGGTCGCTACTCTGCCCAGATAGTTTGCTGGAGCGGGACGGATCGTCGACAGCTTTTGACCGAGTGCCAGGCAAAGCGCATCGACCTTCCCGCATTTCCTACGGACTGGGCCGACCTGCAGGCGTTTTACACCTCGATTATGGACGTGGGCAGCCACGGTTGCGTCTCTTTGAGTGACGCGGCAACGTGGTTCGGCATCGAGTTCGACGAGTCGACGGGCCACGCCCACAGCGCCCTGGCCGATGCACGCGTGACCGCTAAACTGCTCAAGCAGATGATGGAGGGGGACTATCACGTGAGTCCGCGCGCCCGGGAAGTCCGCCAACGGTGGGGGATGGGCGAGCGACCCCAGACGCGCCTTTCCAACAAGTGCCCCGAGCTGGGCGATCTGCTGCTGAGGCTGAAGGCAGAGGGAAGGTAGGAGGCGTTAGCTGTCTGCGTGGCGCGTGCCTGTCGCGTATCGCTACTCTTCCTGCTGCTTGGCAGGCAAGATGTAGACGTTTTCGGCGTCCACGGCGATCTGCGTGGGGCGGTTATAGAGGGTGTCGATCTCCTTTACGCTCTGCTTGAACGGCGCGACGTCGGGCGTCTTTGCCTGATGGAGCTTCTCGAGGAGTTTTTCGGATTGCCTGTCGTTGAACCTGCCGATGTCCTCTCCTGCACCCTCGAGTGCTTCATCGATGAGCGTGTGGTCGCCCACGGGGGTCTTTGCGATGGCGTGACCGAGCAATTTACCCGCGGACGCGATGCCGCCCAGCAGTGCCGCATCGACGGTGTCGGCAGTTCCCGCCTCGAGGGCGTCGTAACACTCGGTGTAGAGCTCGCGATACGCAATCGAATCGGCCTCGATCTTCGCGGTGGCGTCTGCGAGCTTTGCGGGCTCGAAGTTCTGGGCGAGCATGGGTTCGAGGAACAGCGAGAACGCGTGGATGTAGGTGGCGAGCTGGCAGTCTTTGAGGTAGTCGAGCACCTTGTCGAGGCGTCTGCCCAAGCCGTCTCGCACCTCGATGAACCCTTTCTTTTTCAGATCCGCCTGCGCCTGCGAGCGGAAGAGTTCCATGTCCTGCGCGGAGGCATGCATGATGTCGATTACCTTCATATGGGCGCTGGTCATTTCGATAGCGTTGTTGTAGTAGAGACCGTAGCTGTTGAGGATGTCTGCAAGTGTCTTGAGGTTGCCGCGCATGTTGGCCTTGTCGCGCTGGCGCATATAGTCGAACATTTCGTCGACGGACTCCTGGATGGAGTCGAGCTTTTGGTTTATCTGCGCGATTGCGGCTGCCATGAATAGCGACGTTGGATCGTAAGGCACCTGCGTGACGCTTGTGGCGATGTCGCCCTCGACGACGTGGAAGCGCGCCTGCCCGAAGCCCTTGGCGGCGTCGCGGTAGCCCCCTGTGAGACCGCTGCCGTCCTTGAACGAGTTGAGTTTCGTCGGATCGAGCGGGTTGCCATATTTGTCAGTCGCCTGGAGCAGCGTGGGCACGCTCACCGTGTTGGTGACGGTGCGAAACATCGAGGGGAGCGAGGCGAACGCCACGCCGAGTTGGGGAATTCGCTCGAGCGGTAGCTTGATGGCGCCGGAGACGTCCACCCGCTCCTGGGTGAGCGCGAGGTGGATTTTGGTGGATGCGAGCTGTTTTGCCACGAGTTCCTCTCGGCTGCCGTCCGTCGAGGGTTTGATCTCGTTGTCTGCCATAGCGTGCTCCTTGCTTACATTAATAGTCGCGGGCATTATCTCACCGTTGTGTGACCTGCTGGGACGGAACGGATTAGCGGTAGTACGAGGCCGATTGACGGTCGAGGTGCGTTAGCCGTATGAGCTTTCCTACGGGCGCCCATGCCGGTAGGCTTGCGTTCGATGCCGCTTGTCGAGACTGAATGCAAGGCGCTTGATATCACACGTATAATTGCGCTTGTTTAGCTGTGCAAATGCGTCCCGAAGCTATTTTTGCAGGAGGTTTCGGTATGGGCAAAAGTGACAATGCGAGCGAGTTCCTTGATCTCTATAGAAAGCTCGAGGGGTGTATCCGTGAGCATTATGACGTGCCGGAAAAACACGGTCCTGTAGCTTGGCTTGGCAGAAACCCCGGCAGGGCATTCAAGAGTGTTGCCGGGGCTCTCAAATATTGCGCGGAAGTTCGCAACCTGCTCTCGCACCAGGAGAGCGTCGATGGCGATTACGCCGTCGAGCCGAGCGACTCGATGCTGACACTCCTGCGCAATACGCTTGCTGCAGTCGAGAATCCTCCCAAGGCAATCGACCACGCCGTGTCCATGCAGAATGTGTTTTCGGCAACTGCGGAGGACTGCGTGAGACCCGTCCTGCGCGAGATGGCGGAAAAATGCTACACCCACGTACCTATCCTGGAGGATGGCATCGTTCGCGGTGTGTTTAGCGAGAACACGCTGCTCTCCTACCTATACGGTGAAGAGGTTGTCTGCATTGATGACGAGACGACATTCTCTTCGCTTGCCGAGCTGCTCCCAGTGGACGCTCATGCCTCTGAATCGTTTAGGTTCGTGCCACGTACGATAACGCTCGCAGAGGTTGCGGAGATGTTCACGGTGGCGATGCGCCGTGCTGACCGCATTGGCATGGTGTTTATCACGCATAGCGGTAAGCCCAGCGAGAAGGTTCTCGGGATTATCACTGCTTGGGATGTTGCGGCCTATCTGTAGCGGTTGCAGCAAGCCTGGAAGTTCTTACTGTCGTTGATGAGCTCGTTGGCTGGCAATTCAATTGTCGTCTTGACAGCGTTGGCGGACGATGAAATCGCGTCGACAGTTGCGGCGGCAGCGTACATTCGACGTTGCGCGCAGGCTCCAACTGCGTGGCGCATGGCATAGGGAAACCTATCAGGGTTAGCCTCCACCCAGCTACGCTCAAAATGACATCTTTGATAAAATGCATGCAATCTAGATGTTAATCCTCTTTTTAATGAGGGGTATGCCGGTGAAGGGCCTGCCCAGAAAAGGACGTGTCACGACATGACGGAAGCCGATTCGGAAACCGTAACCGCTGAGGGGTCCACATGCGCTGCGGTCAGTTTCCCGGGCTCGGGTTTCATGGAAGCTTTCGCCCATCGTTACTCGCTATCTATCCTTGAGACATTGCTATGCGACCGCACGACAGGGCGTAATATCATCTGGGCCGACAACGAGTACGAAGCTCTGGGTGACGGCTACATGGGCGACGACGAGATAACCGCCGAGAAAATCACGGGCCCAAACGTTAATGTCATCAGGCCGCGTATTGCGAAGGCCGTTGAGCAGCAGTCGCTGCGCACCAAGAGCCGTGCCGAGGTTTTCTCGCCGGCATGGCTGTGCAATCAGATGAACAATGACCTGGACGAGGTTTGGTTCGGCCGACGCGACGTCTTCAACACCGAGGCCGTTGCGGATGATGACGCCAAGACGTGGGTATCCACTAACGAGCCGATTGCGTTTCCTAAGTCGAAGGGGCACGGTTGGCATGCCTATGTTGAGGCGCTGCGGCTCGAAATCACGTGCGGCGAGGCGCCTTTCGTGTGCTCTCGCTACGATGCTGTTACAGGAGACGAGCTGCCCGTTTCCGAGCGCGTGGGTTTCCTCGATCGCAAACTGCGCGTGGTGACCGAGAAGACCAAAACTCGCAAGGAGTGGGTACGTCGAGCCCTCGATGCGCTGCGTGCGACATATGGCTTTGAGTATCAGGGTGACAACTTGCTCATTGCTCGCATCAACGTGCTCGAGACGTTCGCCGAGCATCTCCGCAACCGCTGGGGTTCAGACCCCCAACAGGACGAGCTCGAGCGGGCGGCGTGGATCGTTTCCTGGAACTTCTGGCAGATGAACGGCTTCACCGGCGCCGTGCCCACCAACAAGATGGGCGCCAAGGTGGAGTCAACCCTGGGGACTTTCGAGGAGCCCGAGCCGGAGCCGATCCAACCGTCGCTTTTCGACCTGTTCGATGATGTATTCCCCGACGAGACAACCGAAGAGACCAAGGAAAAGGAGCCGAAGGAAACGGTTCCTCTCTGCGTGATATACGACTGGCAAAACGGCGAGCCCTTCGAGTTCGCCACATTGAAAGGCAAGGCAGCAGCTATGGGAAAGAAGTTCTATGCGGTGATTGGGAACCCGCCTTATCAGGAGCAAACCGACAGCGAGAGCACAAGAATGCCGCCGATTTACCATGAATTCATGGAGCAGAGTTATCGGGTTTCCGATAAGGTCGAGCTAATTACACCTGCGAGATTTCTGTTTAATGCAGGCTACACCCCGAAAGCTTGGAATAGAAAAATGCTGGACGATCCGCACTTGAAAGTGCTGGATTACAAGCAAAAGAGCGACGAGGTTTTCCCCAACACCGATATCAAAGGCGGCGTTGCCGTTACGCTACGCGATGCCGATGCTGATTTTGGCGCTATCTCCATTTTTACTGCCTATAACGAGCTAAACAGCATAGTGAAGAAAACACTTGCGAACAGCGCCTCGTTTCTCAATGACATCGTCTACCCCGCGTTGAGCTACAAGGCTACGGCCGCAATGACCGAGGAGCATCGTGAGCTGCTTCCGAGAATGAAGTCCAAAGCAGATCCAGATCCTCAGAGCCTGCGTTTACGCACGAATGCATTCGAGAATCTGCATGAGCTTTTCTTTGAGCAAAATCCCGTTGACGGCTGTTCTTACATTGAACTGCTTGGCTTAGTTGCTGGTAAAAGGGTGTACCGATGGATAAACTCGCAGTACGTTGATGCGCCTGATAATTTGAATTTCTATAAGGTTATACTTCCGGCGTCAAATGGTTCTGGAGTTCTTGGCGAAGCTCTTTCTACGCCGCTGGTTGGAAAACCATTAGTCGGACATACTCAAACATTTATTTCTATTGGACGATTTAAAGATGGCCTGGAAGCGGAAAACTGCCTTAAGTACGTTAAATCAAAATTCTTAAGGACACTGCTAGGCGTTCTTAAGATCACTCAGCATAATCCACCTGAGAAATGGGCCTATGTCCCCCTCCAGGACTTCACCTCTAACTCCGACATCGACTGGACGCAGTCCGTGGCCGACATCGATCGCCAGCTCTACGCAAAGTACGGCCTCGACGACGAGGAGATTCAGTTCATCGAATCCCATGTGAAGGAGATGGACTAGCCATGGCGAGCATCGACATCTCCCAGATCATCGAGACCACCGCTCCCGCGGTGCCGCGGATCTACGCCTACACTACGCCCGAGATCGCCCGCCATAACGGTTGGACCAAAATCGGCTACACCGAGCAGGACGTGCGCGAGCGCATCAAGCAGCAGACGCACACTGCCGATGTTCAGTGGCATCTGGAGTGGAGCGGTAACGCCACGTGGGAGCACCGCGCGGGCACCTTCCGCGACACCGACTTCCATGCCTATTTGGAAAAGCAGGGCATCGAGCGCGAGCCCAAAAAGGAATGGTTCAAGATTAGTGGCGATGAGTCACACCAGCAGTTCTACCGTTTCCGCGATACCGATGGCGTGCTGGACACACCTGGGGCGGCATCCTATACCCTGCGCGCCGAGCAAGAGCGTGCTGTTGAACAAACGGGCGCCTATGCTCGTGCCCATTGGGGCGAGGATGGTGCGCGCGGTGGCGAGTTCCTGTGGAACGCCAAGCCGCGCTTCGGCAAGACACTCACCGCGTACGATCTCTGCCGCAGCATCGGCGCGCAGAAGGTGCTCATCGTCACCAACCGCCCCGCCATCGCCAACTCCTGGTACGACGACTACGTGAAGTTCGTGGGCTTGGAGGGCGGTTACCGCTTCATCAGCGGCGTGGACGCCCTGGCTGGCAAGCCCTACTGCCTCAGCCGCGAGGAGTACCTGCGCGCCATCCGCAACGACCCGGAAGGCCCCAAGGGGTTCATCGAGTTCGTGAGCCTTCAGGACCTCAAGGGCTCCATCCGCTTCGGCGGCGTATACCAGAAGCTCGACGAGGTGGCCGACCTCACCTGGGACGTGCTCATCATCGACGAGGCACACGAGGGCGTGGACACCTTCAAGACCGACGTGGCATTCGACCACATCAAGCGCCGCTTCACGCTGCACCTTTCTGGCACGCCCTTCAAGGCCATCGCAAACGAGAAGTTCGCCGACGACGCCATCTACAACTGGACCTATGCCGACGAGCAGCAGGCCAAGCGCGACTGGCCCGCCGATTCCGAGCAGCCGAACCCCTATGCCAACCTCCCCAAGCTCAACCTGCTCACTTACCAGATGAGCGACATCGTCGAGCGGGAGGCCCGCGGCGGCATGGAGATCGACGGCGAGCAGACCGAGTTCGCCTTCGACCTCAACGAGTTCTTCTCGACCAAGCAGAACGGCGGCTTCGTGCATGACGCCGACGTGGACAAGTTCCTCGACGCGCTCACCACGCAGGAGAAGTTCCCGTTCTCGACACCCGGGCTGCGCGACGAGCTGCGCCATACGTTCTGGATGCTCAGCCGCGTCGACTCCGCCCGCGCCCTCGCCAAGAAACTGCAGGCGCACCCCGTCTTCAAGGATTACGAGGTGGTACTCGCTGCTGGCGACGGCAAGATCGACGCCGACGACGAGAACGAGAAGTCGCTCGACAAGGTGCGCCGCGCGATCAAGGACCACGACAGGACCATCACCCTTTCGGTCGGCCAGCTCACCACGGGCGTGACCGTGCCGGAGTGGACTGCCGTGCTCATGCTCTCGAACATGGCGAGCCCCGCACTGTACATGCAGGCGGCCTTCCGCAGCCAGAACCCGTGCCTGTTCGACCTGGGCGGCGGCAACTACGCGCGCAAGGAGAACGCCTACGTCTTCGACTTCGACCCGGCGCGCACACTCACCATCTTCGAGCAGTTCGCCAACGACCTGTACGGCGAGACCGCGCGCGGCGGCGGCGACGTGGAGACGCGCGAGCGCCATATCCGCCAGCTGCTGAACTTCTTCCCCGTCTATGGCGAGGACGATGAGGGGCAGATGGTCGAGCTCGACGCCGAACAGGTGCTCAGCGTGCCGAGACGCATCCATGCCCGCGAGGTGGTCAAGCACGGCTTCATGAGCAACTTCCTGTTCCAGAACATCGCGAGCGTCTTCCGCGCGCCAGCTGAGGTCGTGGAGATCATCCAGCGCTTCGATCTCTACGAGCAGGGCAAGGCGCAGAATGCCGAGAAGAACAAGGTCGAGATCGACGAGGGCACGGCCGACGAGCTCTCCATCAACGACGAGGGCGATGTGGAGATTCCCGACGAGCAGGTCGTAGGCAAGGCAGCGGACATCTTTGGGCCGAAGGTCTACGGCGATGTCGTCGTTGAGTTCTCGGGCCAGGTCGAAGATATCGCGAAGGCGCACGCAGCCGATGACGACGACAGGGCGATGCTCGAGAACCTCAAGGAGGCCTTCAAACAGAGCGTGACCGCGCCGCTGGTTCAGGCCGCCAAGGAGAGCTATGGCAGCGAGCTTAAACCGCGCCAGCAACAGCAGATCGAGCGCAAGGTCCAGGCAGACGCCGACATCCAGCTCAACCGTCAGGTCGGCGACTACCAGATTCAGGCGCGCCGCATCGAGCAGTCGCGCAAGGACGAGCTCAAGGCGGCGACAAGCGAGACCGAGCGCGCCGAGGTGAACCAACGGCATGACGAGCAGAAGGCCGAGGCGTTCCAGGCGCTCACCCAGAAGCTCGAGGACTCCCGCGAGGAGCTCGTGCAGAGCGCCGGTGAGACCGTGGTGCGCGAGGTGGAGACAACGAAGAAGGAGGAAGAGAAGCAGGGCATCGAGGACAAGGTGCGTGCCCACTTGCGCGGCTTCTCACGTACCATCCCGTCGTTCCTCATGGCATACGGTGAGGAGGGCACGACGCTCGCGAACTTCGACACGGTGATCCCCGCCGACGTCTTCCAGGACGTCACGAGCATCACCGTTGATGAGTTCCGCTTTTTGCGCGACGGCGGCGACTACACCGATGGCGAGACCGGCGAGGTAAAGCGCTTCGTCGGGCACCTTTTCGACGAGGTCGTGTTCAACGACTCCGTGAGCGAGTTCATCAAGCTGCGCGAGCGCCTGGCCAACTACTTCGACGAGTCCCAGACGGAGGACATCTTCGACTACGTGCCGCCCCAGAAGACCAACCAGATCTTCACGCCGCGCAACGTCGTGGTTCAGATGGTGGACCTCTTCGAGAAGGAGAACCCGGGCTGCTTCGACGACCCGAGCCACACCTTCGCCGACCTGTACATGAAGTCGGGCCTCTACATCACCGAGATCATCAAGCGCCTGTACCGAAGCGAGGGCATGAAGGCTACCTTCCCGGATGACCGCGAGCGTTTGGACCATATCCTGGAGCACCAGGTGTTCGGCATCGCGCCCACCAAGATCATCTACGAGATCGCCACTCACTTCATCCTGGGCTTCCACGACGAGGTGGGCCAGGGATGCGACTCGAACTTCGAGCTCGCGGATTCTGCACAGCTTGCCAAGGAGGGCACGCTGGACGCCTACGTCGAGCGCGTCTTTGGGCCTAAGATGGGCGAGGCATAGGCGCGTGGCAGACGTAGTCGACAGCCAACGGGATGGGCGTGCGGAGGCTGCGCGAGCGGCAGTGAGTGTGGCGCGGCGTGAGGATACCGAACTGTGCGCCCGCCTGGTCTTTCGCGTCTCGCGCAATGAGCTAAGGCGCGCGGGGATCACCACGCCCGCCGTGCTCTATGACGAGCTGAAGCAAGTCTTTTGGAATGTCGACGAAGGCGTCACTCTGGGGGACCACCTTTCTGTCGGATTCGGCGTGGTCGATCGCCGTCGCCAGGTGCGCGCCTTTGCCGAGCGTCATGCGGGCGAACCCAAAAACGTTCTGGCGAAGGCCTACGAGCGCGAATATGGCTTTAGCGCCGGTGTCGCCGCGATATGGCTCGACCTGTTCGCCGAGCCTGCGGACGTGAGCGTCTCGGAGTGGCTTGGTGTCAAGTCTATTGAGCGCCCGACGGACGTGCCGGTCTCTTGCTCGGAGGCGCCTGGGAGGGACAACGTCGAATGCAAGGCGCTCACCCTTGAGGGCTTCCTCGCTCGGGAGCTTGCCAACCAGATTTGTGACGCGGGTCTTGTTCGCCGACGTTTTGCTTTCGAGTTTCCCAGCGAGCAGCCCGAGACGCTCGATCGCGGTATCGATGCCGCGGGCTACTACGAGGACCACGGCCTGCTCTTCCAAGAAGGGGACGCCCCGAACGGCCACTTCACGCGGCTATTGGCGGCGCATCCGTCCTTTGCGAAAGGCGAAACCGGGTTTGAGAATGCCGTGTGGCAACATCCTGCCTTCCGTTACGTGCTGCGCCAGGCGCTTTCGGACCATCGCGTGCTTGCCTACGAAGACGACAGCTACATTTCGTTCACGCGGCTGCACGACGTGTTGGGCCTGCGTATGGCCGACGTTGAGTCGTATGCGTCCACGGTTTGTATTGATGCGCGCGAGGGAGAGCCCTTCACAATAGCGAGCTTGCGTGCGAGTGGCGCGACTGTGCACCCGTTGTACGGGTTGGATATGCCCGATGACTTTTACGAAGGGCTGCTCGACGTGGCCGGGCTATTTCGGAGCTGCACGCTTGCCGGCATTAAAGTGTTTGTTGTCGGCGGCGAGGGACGCTTCTCTGCCACTGATCTTATTGAGTGGGTTGTTGCACGCCATGAGGGAATCGAACGTGACGATTTGCCGCGTCTGCTTGCGAGCGACTTTGGCATAGCCTGTCCGGCGCCGCTCCTGACGACGACCGTTCATAATTCCGATGTCTACTACGATGACATTGAAGACGCATACTATTCATCCATGGAAGCATGGAAAAGGGAGGCACGCAATGAGCTTGCTTGAGGAAGGAATCGCAACCGGCAACGTTCTGCCGACGGGACGCAAAGAAAAGCACTCCATCGACAACGTGACGCGCGACTTCGACATCTACCGCATCAAGTGCGACCTGCTGTTCTACAACGACCAGAACGATCGCATCGCAACGTGGGTAAGTGAGTACAACGCCGCGCAGGATGCGGATCTGCTTGCGCTTGGTCGCGAAGAGTATAACGGGGCCATCGAGGGCTTTATCGTCGAGAGCAACCCCGGGGCGCTTAAGAAGACCGAGAAGAGCATTGCGCTCCGCGGTCAGCTGAGGCCGGGCATCGTGCTTAACGACGGCCGCGTCATTGACGGCAACCGCCGTCTGACGTGCATTCGTCGCCTTGCGCGCCAAAACAACGAGGCCGGCTGGTTCGAGGCAGCCGTCATCGACGATGCCACCGGCAGCGACCCCAAGCGCATCAAGCTGCTGGAGCTCGCCATTCAGATTGGCGAGGAGGAAAAGGTCGCCTATGATCCCGTCGATCGTCTTGTCGGCGTGTACCGCGACGTGGTTAAGAACCACCTGATCACTCCGGCCGAGTACGGAACCGCGACGGGCATGACCGAAGCCGAGGTCAAGAAGCTCGTCGACCGCGCCCAGTTCATGGAGGAGTTTCTCGAGTTCTGTCAAGCTCCCGAGCAATACCATCTCGCCCGTGCCCTTAAGGTCGACGGCCCCTTGGGCGAATTCGGCCGTGTCCTGAAGAAGTATGGCAACAAGCGCGACCAGCAATTTGTTAAGCGCGCGATGTTCTCGAATATGGTCGTGCAGCCCGAGGGCGACATTACTCGCTATGTCAGAGACTTTGGAAACGTGGCGGGCACCCCTGCCGAGGCGGATTTTAAGGCCGCCGAGCAGCAGGCGATGTCTGAGCTGCTCGAGAAGATGGGGCCCGGTCCCCTTACTCGCGAAAAGGTGAGTGAGCTTCGCGCGGACCGAGATCTGGTCGATAGCTTCTCGCGTGCGGGCGATAGGGCTCGAGAGGTCGTGCGCCGCTCCAAGCTTATGGATACTCCGGCTAAGAAGTCTGCCGAGTGCCTCTCCGATCTTAATAAGATCCTTCCCGAGATGCTCGACGTACTGAATGCAACCGAACTTTCGAAAGTGCGCGCTAACCTTGTTGCCGTGAGGAATAAGGCCGATGAGCTGATCGGTGAAATCGATGACCGCTCCTAGGATTATCGTTGGCTACGACGATGCCCGTCCAGGCATGTTCTTGCGTATCGAGGGGCAGAGCGTTGCGGATTTCATGGCTTCGACGGTGTGGCGCGCCTGGCTTTACTATCCCGCAAGCGCTGTGGTGGGTACCGAGGGCGACTGCATTTTGCTCGATGGCGCCATGGGCTTGCGCGAGTGCCAGGAGATGCTCGAGGCGGTGCAGGAGGCCACTGAGCATGGCGTTGAGGTTGCGGTTGATCGGAGCTTCGAGGCGTATGCAAGCGCTACGGAGACGTACATCCGAGAGCGCTCGGAAGTGGGTCTTGCCATTAAGGCCCAGACTGCTCAGGGCATAGCCGACGACCCCCAGCTGGGGCCGCGTTTCCGGGAGTTCCGCGACATAGTGAACGCCTCGATGGTGCGTCCCTTGCGCGACCGGCAGATGCTCGATGCGTTCTTTATGGCCGCCGTCGGCCGCGCCGCCGATTTCTCGGTGCCTGGTGCGGGCAAGACCGCAACCGTGCTCGGCGTATTTGCATATTTAAGGCATTTGGGGCTTGCAAAGCGCATCGTGGTCGTCTGTCCAAAAAACGGCTTTGAAGCATGGGAAAAGGAGTGGGTGGCATCCTTTGGAGACAAACTGCCCCTGCGCTGTTTTTCGCTGGGAGACCCGCATATAGCAGCAATGTCGACCGAGCGGCGCAGAAATGCGCTTTCGCTGGACAGCGGTTCGTGCAATCTGTTTACGTTCAACTACGAAGCCCTTGCTGGCTATGTGAGGGAGCTGCACCCCATCGTTTCCAACCAAACACTCGTTGTATTTGATGAGGTTCATCGCATCAAGGCGATCAAGGGCAGGCGCGCGACCTCGGCACTTGAGGCAAATGAGGGCGCGAAGTACGTGATTGCACTTACGGGCACACTCATACCTAATACCTACCAGGATATTTACAACCTGCTGCACATTCTCTATCCCGAGGACTACGACACCTTTTTTGGCTATGAGCCGGGTGAACTTAAGTCTCCCGGGGCGGATGAGATTGAGCAGCTAAACAAAAGCCTTGCGCCTTTCTTCTGCCGCACAAATAAGAACGAGCTTGGTGTTCCTGCGCCCGAGCCCGACGAAATCGTGGAAGTCGAAGCGACTGCTGACGAAAACTCGCTTCTGCATATCTTGTCCAGTGCATGTTCTAGCCCATTTTCGCGTATCATCCGTACGCTGCAGCTTGAGAGCGACCCTGCCATGCTCGAGCAGGCTATCGATCAAGAAGATTTGGAGTATGTGCTCGATCAGGTTGGGGAGGAGTTCTCCGATATCGACTATGTTGACTTCTCGCAAACATTTTACGAGTCCATTGATCGAGCTCGGCCGACTTCAAAGCTCTTGGCGTGCGAGCAGCTAATTGAACGTATTGTTGCTCAGGGCCGCCCTGTTGTGGTGTGGTGCCTGTTTGTGCGCAGCATTAGCAATTTGCGGCGCGGACTTGCCGAAAAGGGAGTCGACGCTCGGGCGATTTACGGCGGAACGCCACAAGAGGATCGACGCGCGATATTGGACGACTTCCGCGCCGGACGCTTTACGGTGCTGGTGACCAATCCACAGACGCTTGCCGAGTCTGTCTCCCTGCATTCGGTGTGCCATGACGCCGTGTACTTTGAGTACAGCTATAACCTCGTACATCTCTTGCAGTCTAAGGACCGCATTCATCGTCTTGGACTCCCCGATGATCAGAAGACCCGCTACTACTTTATGCGCACGATCTTTGAAAGCGATGGCATACCCTTTTCCTTGGATAAGGTGATTTACGAGCGCCTAAAGGAGAAAGAGAAGATAATGCTCGACGCCATCGACGGTGGCTACCTTGAGGACGGTTATTTAGACGAGGATGATCTTCGCATTATTTTTGAGCGGTTGTTGGGAGACGAGGCGGCTAGGCTTGACTATCGGTAGCGTTCTTGCGTCGTAAGGCTAAGGTTGCCACCGACAACGTTGTGCCAAGAAACACCTTGGGACAATCTTTTTCTTTGGCGAGCCTTGATTTATAGTCGGGCGGCAAGCCCATCTTTAGCGTCCGCCGCCCGTCGAAGACTCATTTAAGGTCATAAGAACAAAAAGAGGGAGCAATCGCAAATGAAAGCAACCGAGGCAAATCTACTCGACCTTATGGGCGTGGCGAAGATGCAGTTCGTCATTCCCGTGTACCAGCGAGTTTACTCGTGGAGTGTAAAAGAGTGCGAAGTGCTTTGGGACGACGTCATGCGAGCGGGCCGTGATGACGTATCGCACTTCGTGGGGTCAATGCTTTATATCCCCGAGTCCGAGAGCTCTGCCACGAGTATTTCGCGCGTGCTTCTGATTGACGGACAGCAGCGCATGACGACGTTTTCGTTGATGATCGCTGCCTTGGCTGACTATCTGGAGGGTAATCCCGACAAGGCCGGCTTCCTTGGCGATCTCAAGATTTCAGCGTTGCGGAAGAACTACCTCTTTAACGATGACGACTACAACGGCCTGGCGCGCTACAAGCTGGTGCTTTCGCAGGACGATAAAGAGACGCTGTTCTCCATCGTGTCTAGGTCTCCCGTGCCAGATGAAAAATCGGATCGCATTGTCGAGAACCATGCGTTCTTCCGTGAAAAGATGCACGGGAAATCATTCGACCCTGCAAGGCTTTGGGCGGGGCTAAACCGCGTGCAGGTCATCGACACTAAGCTTGCCGCTGGCGTTGATAATGCCCAGCTCATATTTGAGTCCATGAACTCCAAGGGCAAGCCGCTCACGCCTATTGACCTCATTCGTAACTACGTTCTTATGTCGCTCCCCAACGACGAGCAGACCAAGCTCTACGAGGGTTACTGGCATCCGCTCGAGCGCTTGTTCGGAAAAGGCGGCGAGGAAGAGTTCAATGCATTTATCTGGTACTGGCTGTGGCTCAAGGTTCCCAATAGGATGCCGAAGGAGAACGAGGCCTACTACGAGTTTAAGCGCTATTTCGCCGACGACTACGATGGTGACACCGAGGGCCTGCTTAAGGAGCTGCGCGGGTATGCACATAGATACGCTA
The DNA here is from genome assembly GCF_003469895.1 of Collinsella sp. AM28-11LB. NCBI lineage: Bacteria > Bacillati > Actinomycetota > Coriobacteriia > Coriobacteriales > Coriobacteriaceae > Collinsella > Collinsella sp. AM28-11LB. Next base: position 30,275 of record NZ_QSKJ01000005.1, on the reverse strand, counting down.
GTCTGTTCCTTGGTAAGGAGAAGGACGACGGACTGCGCCGAGTGTTCGGCAGAATCGTAAGCCTTGATGTGAAGCAGATCAGGCCTCTTTTGATGCTGCTTTACTCGGTTTACGAGGGAAATATGTTAAACCGCAATGCGTTTCTGCGTATCTGCGAGACTATCGAGTCGTTCCTGTTCAGGCGGGCGGTTTGCGGCAGGCTTACCACGGGCCTAAATAATTTCTTTGCCGGCATGTATCGCAACCTCGAGCAGCAGGACGATATAGAGGAGTACGTTACGGCGATGCTCCTCATCCACAGCAGCGGTATGACTGCGTACTTCCCGACAGACGAGCATTTTGTCGAGGAGTTTAAGACGCGTGACTGTTACAACCGCTTCTCTAAAAAGCGCTATTACCTGGAGCGCATGGAGAACTGGCACCACCCGAAGGAGCCCATCTCGGCTGACAATTACCAAATCGAGCACGTCATGCCCCAGACGATCGATGGTGAGCACGGCTGGAAGGAATCGCTTGGCGAGAACTGGGAAGACATTCATGACAGGCTGTGCAACAACTTGGGAAATCTTACGCTGACGGGCTACAACCAGGAGTACTCAAACCGGTCGTTCTCGGATAAGCTCAATCTTCCGAACGTGGGACTTAAATGCAGCCCGCTCTACCTAAACAAGTCGATCGCCTCGCATGAAAAATGGGGCGAGGAGGAGATTAGGCAGCGCGCGGACGATCTGGCGAAAGAGGCGTGTGAGATATGGAAATATCCCGACCTTCCGGCAGATGTCGTCGACAAGTATCGCCCCTCTCGCGGGGAGTCTGACGAGGCGCCTATTTGGACCCTGCAGGAGAATCACCCCACTTTTGCCGAAGGTGGACTCAACCAGAAGCTTTTCGATGAGGTGTGCGAGTCTGTTCTGAGTGGTAACCCTTCGTGGGAGTCCTATATAGCCAAGTACTATGTAGGCTTTAGGTCGGGCAAGCGAAAACTGCATGCCGTGTTAGAAGGCAGGACCAGCAACGGTGGTTGGATTGCCGTCGGTCTGGCAAAGAGTGTGGACGAGCTGATTGACCCGGAGGCCATGTGCCAGGACAAACGCACGCAGGGCGGATTTGGGCCGGGTATGCCGACCTATGTTGCACTCCGTAGCGCTGACGATATTCCCGCGGTGCTCGATCTCATAAAGCAGTGCTAGACAAGGGCCGGGAATCAAATTCTCGGCCCTTGCCAGCTCAAAATCGTCGATGGCTCATCCGCCTGTCTGCACCCCCGCAATCCCGCGCGCGGCGCTCTGCAGCTCGTACTCCCTCTGGCTCCACTGGTGCAGCTCGGCCGCGCGCACGGCGTCGCGGCACAGGTCCAGAGACACTTCGGCTCCCTCGCAGAAGCACTCACGTGCAAAGGCGCCCGAGCCGCTTGCGATGCACGCGCTGTCGGCGAAGAGCTATCGGCTAGACGATTCGCGCGGACAGCGGCTAAAGCGGGCGTGGGATAAATCGATAATTGATGAGAACGAACACGTGTTCGTTTATATGGTAAGATATATGCCAGCGGGAGCGATTTCATTCGATATCGTTCTTGCCGGTACTTTTTACTTCCGCATGCTGTCGGCGCGGACTTCGAATTCAGAGAGGGCGATTGCAATGCTATACGAATTAAAATAGATCTCTAATGCTTGATTAAGACCATGTCTGTGTCAAAAGACATACAAAAGTGTTAGTCTTTTGACATGAAACACTTTGATGAAATATTCGAACTGGCGGCAGATGGCTACGGCATCGTGACTGCTGCGCAGGCACGCGAGATTGGCGTAACCACCGGAGAACTGAGCCGATGGTGTGCCACTGGGAAATTGATGCGCCGAGGACATGGGGTGTACAAGCTCACCCAATGGGTTCCGACGCCCCGTGACGTCTTTGCGGAGGCAGTGGCTCTTGTTGGTGACGAGGGTTTCCTGTGGGGCGAATCAGTGCTGTCTATGCACGCACTTGCACTTGTTGATCCTCGTGCCGTGACCGTGGCAACACCAAAGCGTATTCGCCGCAAGCTGCCAGCTTGGGTAAAAACAGTGCCCGCTCCAGAGAATGCGAAAACGACGTTCTATGAAGGAATCCCTTCTCAATGCGTTGCCGATGCGATTGAGGCTTGTAAAGGATCCGTTATGACCGAACGCCTCATCGAGGCAACCGAGCACGCTCAAGCCGAGGGTCTTATTACCTCCAATGAGCATGAGAGACTGATGAAGGAGCTGTCGTGAAGGAAGTCAAGAAGCCAACCAGCAGACGTAACCTTGACATAGCGATAGACCGACTCTGCACAGATTTGGGCGAAGAACCGGGCCGCGTTAAAAGGCTCATTGCGGCCGTTGTTGTTGGGCAGATGCTACCCGATGGAGCCGCAAAGGGTGGAAATGCCCTGAAGATTCGCTTTGGGAAGGATGCCACGCGGTTCTCGCGCGACCTCGATACCGCCAGGGCATCCTCACTGAACGATTACATGACGAAGCTTGAAGATTCGCTCACTATAGGCTGGAACGGATTCTCGGGCGCCATTGTTCCGAGGGAGCCAGCATCTCCGAAGGGAATTCCAACTGCTTACGTCATGCGTCCGTTCGAAATCAAGATTGCCTACAATGGTAAATCGTGGATGACGCTGCCGCTTGAGGTCGGTCATAACGAAATCGGCGACGCCGACGATCCCGATATGGTTTCCTCGCCTGAAGCTGCGGCAATATTGAAAGGTCTCGGGTTTCCTGAACCGGGGCCGGTTCCGTGCATGAGGCTAGAGCATCAGATTGCCCAGAAACTTCATGCTGCGAGCAGCCCCGGCAGCGAGCGCGCCCATGATCTGATAGATCTCCAGATTGCAATTTCCAACGGAGTAATTGATTGCCTAAAAACTCGAGAGGTCTGTATCAGACTCTTTGCGTATCGTGCGGAGCAGGAGTGGCCTCCAATGATCTCGAGGGGAGTGGGCTGGGACTCACTGTATTTCTCCCAGGCGGAAGGACTTAACGTTTTGCCGACTGTCGATGATGCCGTGGCATGGGCGAACGACTTGATTGCAAAAATCGATTCTGCTCGTTAGTGACACTGCTGAGATCTCTCGCTTACGCCATAGCAACCCCACGCGCCGCACTCAGCAGCTCGTACTCCCTCTGGCTCCAAATCAAGCGCCGCCTGCGAAATGACGCGCGGGCGGCGCTTGATTTCGCCGGCTGCTGTTAGGCTTAAATCCGAAAAAGTGTCGAAATATCACGTGTAAAAGTACGGAAAAGTGTCGTAATACACACTTCAAAATCCCGAAAAAGTGTCGAAATAAGCATCTAACAACCACGGAAAAGTGTATCCTAGTGCCAAAACAGCACGTAATAAGGGGTATGCTTATGCTACAGAGAAAAGTGAAAGCACAGTTTGAATCTTGGCTTGCCTCGTCGCCTAACAAGGCTCTTTTGGTCAAGGGCGCCCGACAGGTAGGAAAGTCATATTTGGTCAACGTCTTTGCAAGCGAATCGTTCGAAAATATCGTGACGTTCGACCTTATCGCCGACGCGTCCGTGCGCGATTCGTTTTTGGCGGCGAAAAGTGCGGACGACCTGCTTATGCGCATGTCTATTGCTGCAACGCAGCCGATGGTTGCGAACAAGACCGTCGTGGTTATCGATGAGGTACAGCGATGCCCCAACGTGGTGACGTTTATCAAATACCTGGTCCAACGTGGCGACTTTCGATACATCCTTACCGGATCGCTCCTTGGCGTTGAGCTCGAGGGCATCGATTCCCTGCCGGTGGGGTATGTCGAGCAGGTCCAGATGTACCCGCTCGACTTTGAGGAGTTTTGCTGGGCAAATGGCGTTGGTGCCAGCGTGTTTGACATGCTCAGGGGCTGTCTAAAGGATGAAGGGGAGCTCCCCGGCTATCTGTATGACCGCTTGCTCGATCTGTTCCATCAGTATGTGGTGGTGGGAGGCATGCCCGACGCGGTCAATTCCTTCTTGGCGACGCGCAATGTCGACGAGGTTCGAAACATCCACCGCGATCTTCACGCCCTGTATCGCGATGACATCGCAAAGTACGCTCCGCCCGAGCTACGCTTGGTTATTCGCGATATCTATGATTTGATTCCCAGCGAGGCCGGCTCCAAAAACAAGCGATTCAAACTGTCATCGATTAACGGTGTCAAACGTTTTTCGCAGGTGATAGATCATTTTCTCTGGTTATCGGAGGCGGGTGTCGCGCTTCCCGTGTATAACGTAACGGCGCCCGTTGCACCCCTTTTATTGGGGGAGCAACGAAATCTGTTCAAGCTGTTTTACCTGGACACCGGAATGCTCATGTCGTCGTATTCCAAAAGGGTCGCCCAAGGCGTTTTTGATGGGGAGGCGGAAGGCGCCTTTGGCATGAACATGGGGGCGGCGTTTGAGGGCTTCGTTGCCCAAGAGCTCAAAGCTCATGGGTTTAGATTGCGCTACTTTACGTCCAAAAAGGTCGGTGAGCTCGATTTTGTGGAAGAGACGCTCGATGGGGAAGTGTTTGCCATCGAGGTCAAATCGGGCAAGAGCTTTAAGTGCCACGCGGCGCTCGGTAACGCACTGACAACGAAGGGCTACGGAATCGATCGCGCCCTGGTACTTGCGGAATGCAATCTTCACCGCGATGGTGACGTGCTGTATCTGCCCATCTTTATGGCAGGGCTTTTGGAGCCGTAACGTGCCGTCGACTCTTCCGGCCCTCACTTAACCCTCGCTACTCGTCGTCTCCGTCGTTGGGGTCGCCCTTGAGGGTGTTGATGTCCAGATACTCGTTATCGTCCTCTTTTTGCTGGGTCTCCGACTCCGCTTGGGTGGGGCCGCGGAACAGCTGGAATCCCTCAAACGCAATGACGCCGAGCAGGGCAATGATAATGGCGATAAAGGCAACCTTGACTGCCTGCGGAAATTCCGAGAAACGCAGTGCCTTTTCCTCGGCGTAATAACCGGCGAAGAGCTCTTCGCCCGTGCTTTTGGTATACGCCGGTGCGGACGCGGCCTCCGGGTCATATTCCGGTACAGGCGCGGCAGCGTACGAATCGTTGAGATAATCGCTCGATGCGGTGCCATAATCCTCGGTCTCGATGCGACCGGTGCCATCATAGCCATCGGAATAATCGGAATATGCCGCATCGCCCTCATAGTCCGCGGCGCTCGTGTTGGCGGCAAAAAGCGGGTTAACTGGAACGTCGAGCGTCAGCATGCCGGTAGAGGTCTCATCCAGATCGGCTGCAGCCCAGGAATCGTAGGCCACCTGATGGGCAGCGGGCTCATCGAGCCTTGTGACCTGAGGCTTGCGTGCCGCAGGAACAGGCAACTGCTGGGCGCTGAACATGACGGTGCTGTCGGCCGATTTGCCCTGCGTCGCTGCAGCGAGAAATGCCGCCGTCTCGGTCGGGTCGCTTGCGGGGCGGGGATCGGGAGTGGGCGCCGAAGTGGGTGCGGGCGTAGGCGCGGGCGTCGAAACAGGCGACTGCGCAGGAGTCGGCGCAGATGCGGGCTTAGGCGCAAGTGCGGGATTGGGGCTTGACGGGCGAGCCCCGCCGCCCATGAGTTCGTCGGCGGTCCACGGGCGATCATCCATCACGTCGTCAAGGCTCAGCGAAAACAGGTTGTCTTCACCCTCATCGAACATGCGGTGCACATGTCCATCAATTGCCGGAATCAATCCGCGACCGGTGCATGATGCCTTGCTCAACGCCATTCTGTTCCACCCTTTCGAAATACCAATGACATCGATTATATGGAACTTCCCAAGCGGCTCGGTCTTGGATTCATGCTTTCCAGAACTCGCGCCCAAAAAGGGGAGGGGTGCAGGCGCGCTGACTATTTGTCGCCGGCCGCCGCCTTGGCCTCGTTGAGGTAGCTATAGAAGCTGTATTTGGAGATGCCAAAGAACTCGCAGGCGCGCTCGCTCGACTTTGAAATGAGGAAGGCGCCGCGACGGTCGAGGTAGCCAATGGCACGAATACGCTCGTCTTTGGTCATGAGCGCCGCGGGCTTGCCCACAAACTGCTCGCACTCGTGCAGCAGGTCCTCGAGCAGGTTGCCGATGTTTTTGGTAATGGGCTCGGGCTCGGTGTAGCCCGTGCCGCCGGTGCCGGTAAAGGCGTCGAGCGAACGCTCAAAAGCCTTCATAAGCGTAATGTCAAAGTTGATGCCCAAAATGCCGACGGGCTTGCCCTCGTCGTTGCGGATAAAGATCGTCGACGATTTGAGCAGCTTGCCGTCGGTGGTTTTGGTGAGGTATGGCCCGCGGTCGTGCACGTCGGTGGTGCCCTCGTGCATGGACTCAAACACGATATGGCTGGGGCCGTCACCCAGTTTGCGCCCGCTGACGTGGCCGTTTTCGATCACTACGATGGAGTGGTCCACGTCCTCGGTTTCCAGATCGTGGACGACGACTTCGCAGTTGGGGCCAAATTGGAGCGCCAGACCGTGTGCAAGGCGCTTGTAGAACTCAATCTGTGCGGGGGTCATGGGTGCCTTCCTAAAAATTAGTTTGGGCTCACTGTGCCATAAACCACACTTGTTCGCAAATAACGAAAGCGTCGCTGCGTTATAAGACCGCCGACATCTCAGGCGCCTCTTGCGAGCACGGCGAGGTCAACGCCGCCCGTTGGTTCCAGGCCTAAAGCCGGGTTGAGGTAAACCATGTAAAGGGGGCACTTTGCCAACCGGCGGGGTGCCCCCTTTTTGCATCGTGGGCGTGCGGGATAAGCGCTTTTAAGGCCAACGGCGGCGTCGCGCCCGTGCGTCTTGCCCTAAACGGTGAACCCGCCTCGCCGGTGCTGTTCCCTGCGAGTCTCTTTCCCGACCTTATGGGGCTTAAGGGCAAGGATGGCGGATCGTCGCTGCTTAGCGGTCGAACCGCTTTTGCTCTGCTCAAACCGTACATGGTCACGCAGATTGACGGCTGCTTGCGCGGCCTTTTGGCCGACGGCGTGCAGGTGACTGAGGGCTTTAAATGCGCCGACGTCGACCCGCGCGGCGATGCCAGCTATATCAACTATATTTCGGACAAGGCGACGTCGGTCGGCGGCGGCAAAATCGAGCTCTTTGCGCTGGACGAGGCTCGCGAGCTGCTGGCCGGGGGTAAATCGCGTCTGGTCCGCTACACCATGGGCGGCGAGAACTCCGATACCGGCATGATCTACGGCGGAGCCATCTGCCTGTGCTATCTGCACCTGGACGCGACCCAGGCGCCGTTGTTCCAGTCGGTTGCCGACGTCTTGGCGTATCGACGTATCGGCGACTTCGTCATCGACTTTGAACCGTTTATCGCGAGCGTGCTCGAGGGCGATGTGGCCGAGTGCCATGGCGAGGAATCGCGCCACACCATTGTGGGCTGCCCCAGGCTTTCGCTGGTGGAGGAGGGGAGTAAGGTCACCTACACCAACGCGGCCTCCGAGATTCCCGCGGCGCACATCGAGACGCTCTGCCCCGAGGAGATCGCCATCTCCATCGCCGCCGAGATGATCCACCTACGCCGCACCAAGCTCGTCCCCCGCAAGCGCTAGTCGCATCCCAGGGGTAGCTAATTTGGGACGGGGCTTTTTTAGCTGCCTTGTCGCAGGGTAGCTAAAAAAGCCCCGTCCCAAATTAGCTACCCCTGGCACATGCGGGTCATATTTGTGCGGGGGAGTTGTGGAGTTGTGCAGGCAGACGAGGTTTTTCTGGTAATACGCTCCCGATGCGCGTATAGTACCGATTGTTTTGTCGGCTCCTGCTGCGTCGAGTCCAAACCGCGAAATGCCATGAGCGGCGCGGATGCAGCCAGGAGGCACGAGGACAACCCATCGTGGCCACGCCCCGTGCTTAAAACCCCAAGAAGGAGTGAACAATGGCAGAAGAGAAGTATGTGCCGCGTCTGAAGACCAAGTACAACAACGAGGTCAAGCAGCAGCTTCAGGACAAGTTCCAGTACGAGAACGTCATGATGATCCCCAAGTTTGAGAAGATCGTCGTGAACATGGGTGTCGGCGAGGCCGCTACCGATTCCAAGGCCATCGACGGTGCCGTGCGCGACCTGCGCGCCATCACCGGCCAGCAGCCGATGATTACCCGTGCCCGCAAGTCCATCGCTACCTTCCGCCTGCGCGCTGGTATGCCGATCGGCTGCAAGGTTACCCTGCGTGGCGACCGTATGTGGGAGTTCTTCGATCGTCTGACCTCCGTCGCGATCCCCCGTATCCGCGACTTCCGCGGCATCTCCGCCAAGAGCTTCGACGGCCGTGGTAACTTCTCCATGGGCGTCACCGAGCAGCTCATCTTCCCCGAGATCGACTTCGACTCCGTCGATCACCAGCGTGGTATGGACATCACTTTCGTGACCACCGCCAACACCGATGAGGAAGCCAAGGCCCTTCTGGACGCCTTCGGTTTCCCGTTCAAGAAATAGGTTCACCTGCCCTATAAGCGCCGTTCCCACAAGGGGGCGGCGCTTGGGGCGAACAATACTCTATGTGAGGAGGATATAAGTGGCTAAGACATCGATGATCGTCAAGTGCAATCGCAAGCAGAAGTTCTCTACTCGTGAGTACACGCGCTGCCAGCGCTGCGGCCGTCCGCACTCTGTGTACCGCAAGTTCGGCCTGTGCCGTGTCTGCTTCCGCGAGCTTGCACTCAAGGGCGAGCTTCCCGGCGTTAAGAAGGCCAGCTGGTAAGTCACTACCAGCGTTTCAAGCATCAGTTTGGAACAGGGAAAACGCGCTAAAAAGGCTTTGCCGTTAAGGGCGGCGAAGAACCAAGAGCACGTGTTCATCAAGAACGAAGGAGAATCTGTATGAACCTTACAGACCCGATCGCAGATATGCTTACGCGCATCCGTAACGCTAACTCTGTGAACAAGGCCACGGTCTCCATGCCGAGCAGCAAGAAGCTCGTCGAGATCGCTCGTGTTCTGCACGAGGAGGGCTACATCGAGGGCTACGATGTCGAGGACACCGTTCCCCAGAAGACTCTGCACATCACGCTTAAGTATGGTCCCAAGAAGGCTAAGGTCATCAACGGCATCCGCCGCATTTCCAAGCCGGGCCTGCGTAAGTACACCGGCGTTGCCGACATGCCCCGCGTCCGCGGTGGCCTTGGTACCGCCATTATTTCCACCAGCCATGGCGTCATGACCGACCGCGATGCTCGCAAGCACAACGTCGGCGGCGAGATCATCGCTTACGTCTGGTAATTCGCTCGGTAGGTAGAAGGAAAGGAGATCACCGTGTCTCGTATCGGTAATAAGCCTGTCCAGATTCCCGCCGGAGTCGAAGTGGCAGTCAACGGCAACAACGTTGTCGTCAAGGGCCCCAAGGGCCAGCTCGAGCTCGATGTCTTTGAGAAGCTCGCTATTAACGTCGAGGACAACGTCCTCACCGTTTCCCGTCCCGACGACGAGCGTGAGACCCGTGCCCGCCACGGCCTCACCCGCGCCCTCATCCACAACATGGTTGTTGGCGTTTCCGAGGGCTTCGAGAAGAAGCTCGAGCTCGCCGGCGTCGGTTACCGCGTGCAGCAGAAGGGCAAGAACCTCGAGTTCTCCCTGGGCTTCTCGCACCCCGTGATCGTCGAGGCTCCCGAGGGCATCACCTTCGAGGTTCCCGACAACACCCACGTGAACGTCAAGGGTATCAACAAGCAGCAGGTCGGTCAGATCGCCGCTGAGATCCGCGGCCATCGTCCTCCCGAGCCTTACAAGGGCAAGGGTATCCACTACGTTGGCGAGCACATCCGCCGCAAGCTGGGTAAGGCCGCCAAGTAGTCGTAACCGACTCACTCGCATAAGACCAGCACCCCGTCAGGTGCTGGCAAGATCAACCTTTTTAGGAGTTTACGTATGAACAAGCATAAGGCGAAGCTGGAAGGCCTCAAGCGTCGTCAGCGTCGTGTTCGCGGCAAGGTCTCGGGTACCTCCGAGCGTCCGCGTCTTCGCGTGACCCGTACTAACGCCAACATCTATGCCCAGATCATCGACGACAGCAAGGGCTCCAGCCTGACGCTCGTCTCTGCCTCGACCCTCGAGGCCGAGTTCAAGGGCACCCACACCTCGAACAAGGAGGCTGCGGAGAAGGTCGGTCAGCTCGTTGGCAAGCGCGCCATCGAGGCCGGCATCACCAAGGTCGCCTTCGATCGCGGTGGCCGTATCTACCATGGCCGCGTCAAGGCCCTCGCCGACGGTGCTCGTGCCGCCGGTCTCGAGTTCTAGGAGGTATGTAGCACATGGCTCGTAATCAGAAGCAGCAGCGCGAGGCCTCCGAGTTCGAGGAGCGCGTCGTTTACATCAACCGCGTGTCGAAGACCGTCAAGGGTGGTCGTCGCATGAGCCTCGTCGCTCTCGTCGTCGTTGGCGACGGCAAGGGCAACGTCGGCGTTGGCATGGGCAAGTCCGCTGAGGTGCCCCTGGCCATCTCCAAGGCGTCTCTCGATGCCAAGAAGAACATGTTCCACGTGCCGGTGACCGAGCAGGGCACCATCCCGCACGAGGTTCTCGGCCACTTTGGTGCCGGCCGCATCATCATCAAGCCCGCTGTCGAGGGTACCGGCGTTATCGCCGGCGGCGCTGTGCGTCCCCTCTTCGAGCTTGCTGGCATCAAGAACGTCCTGTCCAAGTCCCTCGGTACCGACAACGGCCTCAACATCATCAAGGCTGCCGTCGAGGGCCTCAAGGAGCTCTCCAGCCCTGAGGACGTCGCGGCTCGCCGTGGCCTGACGGTCTCCGAGATGTTCGTCGGTAAGGAGAACTAAGCATGGCTGACACCATCAAGATCAAGCAGGTCCGCAGCACCAACGGTTGCAAGCAGGACCAGGTCCGTACTGTCCGTGCCCTCGGTCTCCACAGGATCCGCGAGGTTCGCGAGATTGCTGACAACGAGTCCGTCCGCGGCATGATCTTCAAGGTCAAGCACCTTGTCGAGATTGTAGAGGAGTAGCAAATGCAGCTTCACGATCTTACTCCCGCGCCCGGTTCCACCAAGAACCGCAAGCGCGTCGGCCGTGGCAATTCTTCGGGTCACGGCACCACTTCTGGCCGCGGCCAGAAGGGCCAGGGTTCCCGCTCTGGCGGCACCAAGGGTGCCGGCTTCGAGGGTGGCCAGACTCCGCTGGCTATGCGCCTGCCCAAGCTTCCGGGCTTCCGCAACCCCCGTCGTATCGAGTACACCGCTGTTAACGTTGAGCGTCTCGAGCGTAAGTTCGAGGACGGCGCTGTGATCGACGGTGCCGCTCTTAAGGCCGCTCGCATCACCAAGAGCGAGTTCGAGCCCGTCAAGGTGCTCGGCAATGGTGAGCTCACCAAGAAGTTCACGGTCAAGGTCGACAAGGTCAGCGCTTCTGCGCAGGCCAAGATCGAGGCCGCTGGCGGAAAGGTCGAGCTGCCGTGCTAAATGGTCTTAAGAATGCTTTCCGCATCAAAGAATTGCGTGAAAAGATTCTTTTTACCATAGCTATGCTCGTCGTGTACCGCATTGGTGCGCACGTTCCTGTGCCCGGCATTCCCTTCCAGGGGATGCTGGGCCTTTTCTCGACCGATAACAATTCGGTCGCCGCAGGTGCTATGGCCCTCCTGAATCTTTTCTCTGGCGGCGCGTTGAGCTATGTGTCGGTGTTCTCCCTGGGCATCATGCCTTACATCACCAGCTCGATCATCCTCCAGATGCTCCAGGCCGTTGTGCCTTCCCTGCATGAGCTTGCCCGCGAGGGCGAGGTCGGTCAGACCAAGATTACGCAGTATTCGCGTTACCTCACCCTGGCTCTGGCAATCCTCAACTCCGTGGGTTACCTCTTCCTCTTTAAGAGCTTCGGCATCAGCTTTACTGGCGCCGGCGCTCCCGAGATCATCTTCGACCTCATGATCGTCGGCACGCTCACCGCGGGCGCCATGCTGATCATGTGGATTGGTGAGCTCATCACCCAGCGCGGTATCGGCAATGGCATGTCGCTGATCATCTTTGCGAACATCATGGCCGGTCTGCCGCAGGCGATCTTCTCCAGCACCGAGGGCAATGCCGGTGGCATCATCACCATGGTGATCATCTGCGCCATCATCTTGCTGGTTATCCCGCTGATTGTTTTCCTTGAGCGCGGCCAGCGCCGCATTCCGGTCTCCTACGCTAAGCGCGTCGTGGGTCGTCGCATGATGGGTGGCCAGACCACCTACCTGCCCATCAAGGTCAACACCGCGGGCGTCGTGCCGATCATCTTCGCTTCGGCGCTGCTGTACTTCCCGGCTCAGATTGCCGTGTTCTTCCCCGGCATCGGCTGGATTCAGGCAGTTGCCTCTGCGCTTTCGACCGGTTGGCTCAACTGGGTGCTTAATGTTGTCCTCATCGTGTTCTTCGCATACTTCTACACCTCCATGGTGTTCAACCCCGATGACACGGCCGACAACCTTAAGAAGCAGGGCGGCTTTATTCCGGGCGTGCGTCCGGGTAGAGCTACCGCGGCCTACATCAAGAATGCGCTCAACAAGATCACGCTTCCCAGCGCTGTCTTTTTGGCGCTCATCGCCATCGTGCCTTCGATCATTTTCTCTTTCACGGGTAACCAGCTGATCCAGGCATTTGGCGGCACGTCCATCCTCATCATGGTCGGCGTCGTGCTCGACACGGTCGATAAGCTCGAAGGCCAGATCAAGATGTATGATTACGATGGATTCTTTAAATAGGCTAGAGGAGGATTGCTCATGAACCTCGTATTGCTCGGAGCTCCGGGTGCCGGTAAGGGCACCGTCGCACAGGAGCTCGTCGCCGAGTTTGGCGTCGCTCACATTTCCACGGGCGACCTGCTGCGTGCTGCCGTCAAGGGCGGCACCGAGCTTGGTATTCAGGCTAAGAAGTACATGGACGCTGGCGAGCTCGTTCCCGACCAGCTCGTGATCGATCTTGTCAAGGAGCGTCTTGCCGCCGATGATGCCCAGCAGGGTTTCATCCTCGACGGCTTCCCGCGCAACACCGCCCAGGCCGTGACGCTCGATTCCGAGCTCTCCGCGATGGGTCGCGAGATCGACTGCGCCCTTCTGGTCGACGTGGCCCCCGAGGTCATTATCGATCGTCTGTCTTCGCGTCGCACCTGCCGCGCCTGCGGTTACACCGGCACCGCTGCCGATGCTACCTGCCCCAAGTGCGCCGGCGAGATGTATCAGCGCGACGACGACAAGCCCGAGACCATCAAGAACCGTCTCGACGTCTACGAGAAGTCCACGAGCCCGCTCGTCGACTACTATCGTGGCCAGGGTCTGCTCAAGTCGGTCAACGGTGACCAGGCTCGCGAGACCGTGTACGGGGATGTCAAAGAGGCCCTCGGTCTATGATCAAGATTAAGTCTGCAACGCAAATCGAGCAGATGAAGAAGGCAGGAGCGCTATCTAAGATGGCGCTCCGCCACGTTGGAGCCATGGTGCGCCCCGGCGTTTCGACTTTTGAGCTCGATCAGCTCGCGGAGCAGATTATCCGCATGCATGGCGGCACCCCTGCCTTTAAGGGATACGGCGGGTTCCCGGGGACTATTTGCGCATCGATCAACGATGCTGTGGTCCACGGTATTCCCAACCCCGACATGATCCTGCGCGATGGCGATATCATCTCCATCGATACGGGAGCCGTTGTCGACGGTTGGGTTGGCGATAACGCTTGGACGTTTTTCGTCGGCACCCCTACGCCTGAGGCCAAGGCCCTGTGCGAGGTTACGCGCGATTGCCTTAAGGCTGCCATCGAGCAGGCTGTTCCCGGTAACCATATCGGCGACGTCGGTTATGCCGTTCAGTCCCTCGCTGAGTCTCACGGTTACGGCGTGCTTCGCGACTATGTGGGCCATGGCATTGGCCGTGTGATGCACGAGGACCCCAACGTTCCTAACTATGGAAAGAAGGGGAGGGGCGTGCGCCTCCAGACCGGCATGGTCATTGCCATTGAGCCGATGGTTACGATGGGTTCCAACCATGTGAGCTCGGGCTCCGACGGTTGGATTGTTACGACCAACGATCACCTGCCCGCCGCGCACTACGAGAACACCGTCGCCATTACCAATGACGGTCCGGTGATTCTCACCACGGACGCGCAAGGTGCTTGGTGCTCCCTGCAGGGCGGAGAAATGTAAAAGTCGCCGCCCCCTGATGCCCAACCTCGCCTTTCAATTTCGAAGGCATGACCCCAAGGTCTATTCCTTCTCATTTCAAGGCGATCTTGGGCATCAGGGAACGGCTTTGTTTTACATTTCAAATGTAACAAGTTCCACGTAGTTGTGGAGCCATTACGAAGATATTACGATGCGTGCATACGTATTGTAGAATACTCAATCGCTGTCGTTTTCTAGAGAAAGATGATTGCTTGTGAAGAAGGAAGACGCAATTGAGCTCGAGGGTACGGTAAAGGAACCGCTGCCCAACGCCATGTTTAAGGTCGAGCTCGAGAACGGTCATTCGGTTCTGTGCAACATTTCTGGCAAGATCCGAATGAATTACATCCGTATTCTCCCCGGTGACAGGGTTGTCGTGGAGCTTTCCCCGTACGACCTGACCCGCGGCCGCATCACCTATCGCTACAAATAGCGGCACGCATACACGCACTCCATTTCCGACTGCAGGCTTAGCTCAACCTACGGTCGGATTGTGTGTGAAGACCAGCCATAGTTTTAAACGCCTGCGGCTGGGCGAGTAGATAGTAGGGAAGTAGTTTGAGCGCTACCGAAAGGAAGAACGATGAAGGTACGTCCTTCGGTCAAGAAGATGTGCGATAAGTGCAAAATCATTAGGCGCCATGGCAAGGTCCTCGTCATTTGCGAGAACCCCCGTCATAAGCAGCGTCAGGGTTAAGAGAGGAGACTACGTTGGCCCGTATTAATGGTGTCGACCTCCCGCGTGAGAAGCGCGTTGAGATCGGTTTGACCTACATTTACGGCATCGGCCGCACCACTGCGACGAAAATTTGCGTCGAGTGCAACGTTAACGTGGATACGCGCGTTAAGGACCTCACCGAAGATGAGGTTAACGCCATCCGTGATTATATCGACAAGAACCAGATCATGGTTGAGGGCGACCTCCGCCGTGAGCGCAACCAGAACGTCAAGCGCCTTATGGACATCGGCTGCAACCGCGGCCTTCGTCACCGCAAGGGCCTCCCGGTCCGCGGCCAGCGCACCCACACTAACGCTCGTACCCGCAAGGGCCCGAAGCGTCAGATCGGTGCTAAGAAGAAGAAATAAGGAGCGCTAGATAGATGGCTACTGCTAAGAAGAACGTTCGCGCTGCCCGTCTGAAGCGCGCGGACCGTAAGAACATTTCCGTGGGCCAGGCCCACATTCGTTCTACGTTCAACAACACGATCGTTTCGATCACCGATCCCCAGGGCAACGTCATTTCCTGGAAGTCGGCTGGCCAGGTGGGCTTCAAGGGCTCCCGTAAGTCCACGCCGTTCGCTGCCCAGATGGCTGCCGAGGCTGCTGCCAAGCAGGCCATGGAGCACGGTATGAAGAAGGTTTCCGTCTTCGTCAAGGGCCCCGGCTCCGGTCGTGAGACCGCCATCCGCTCCCTCCAGGCTGCTGGCCTCGAGGTCTCGAGCATCCAGGACAAGACCCCCATTCCGCACAACGGCTGCCGCCCCAAGAAGCGTCGCCGCGTGTAACTGAAAGGATCGTATCAATATGGCAATCGACAGGACTCCTGTTCTTAAGCGCTGCCGTCAGCTCGGGATCGATCCCGCTGAGCTCGGTTACAGCAGCAAGAAGGAATCTATCCGTCAGCCCAAGCGCCGTCGCAAGGAATCTGAGTACGGCATGCAGCTGCGCGAGAAGCAGAAGGTCAAGTTCATCTATGGCGTTCTGGAGAAGCAGTTCCACGGCTACTTCAACAAGGCCCGTAAGATGAACGGCGTCACCGGTGAGAACCTCATGATTATCCTTGAGTCTCGCCTCGACAATGTCGTCTTCCGTCTTGGCTTCGCCCGCACCCGCAAAGAGGCTCGTCAGTCCGTCCGTCACGGTCACTTCACCGTGAACGGCAAGCGCGTGGACATCCCGTCCTACCGCGTCAAGGCCGGCGACGTCGTCGCTGTCGGCGAGAAGTTCCGTGACCTCCTCCCCATCAAGGAGGCCCTGATTTCCTCCGAGCGCTTTGAGGTCCCTGGCTGGCTCGAGGTCGATATCGAGAAGCTGTCTGGTAACGTGCTCGCTCTGCCGACGCGTGAGCAGATCAGCGGTGATATCAACGAGCAGCTCATCGTCGAGCTCTACTCTAAGTAGTCCATCCGGGCTGCTGAGGCTGGAGGTAATACATGTCAGAATTCATTAGGCCTCAGGTTCAGGTCGAAGAGATCAACGAGACGTCTGCTCGTGTCTCCGTCGAGCCGCTCGAGCGTGGCTACGGCGATACGCTGGGTAACTCCCTTCGTCGCGTTCTTCTGTCCTCGCTCGAGGGTGCCGCCGTCGAGGCTATTCAGATCGATGGTGCGCAGCACGAGTTCATGACCATCCCTAACATGGTCGAGGATGTCACCGACATCGTCCTGAATGTCAAGGGTCTTGTCTTCAGGGCTCTCGGCACGACCGACGAGGCGACCGCCACCATCTCGGTTGACGGCCCCTGCGAGGTCACCGGTGCGGACTTCTTTATTCCGTCCGAGTTTGAGCTGGTCAACCCCGAGCAGCACATTGCTACGCTCACCGAGGGTGGCCATCTCACCATGAGCATGCGCATCGGCTATGGCCGCGGCTATGTCTCTGGCGAGGCTAACCAGCGCGACAACGATCCCATCGGTGTGATCCACGTCGACTCGCTGTACTCGCCGGTTTCCCGTTGCGCCAAGCTCGTTGAGGCTTGCCGTGTCGGTCAGCACACCGACTACGACCGCCTTGTCCTCGAGATCGAGACCAACGGTTCCATCGCCCCGCGCGACGCCGTGGTCCAGGCTGCCAATATCATCAACCAGCATATGGCCGCCTTTATGAACCTTGCCGAGACCCCCGAGGTCGAGGAGGAGGCTTCGATCTTCGCTCCCGAGGTCACCAACGACAACGCCGAGCTGGACAAGCAGATTGAGGATCTGGACCTTTCCGTCCGTTCCTACAACTGCCTTAAGCGCGCCAGCATTCACTCGGTCCGTCAGCTCGTTGAGTTCTCGGAGAACGATCTACTCAACATCCGTAACTTCGGTGTTAAGTCGATCGAGGAAGTGAAGGACAAGCTTGAGTCCATGGGCCTGAGCCTGAAGGCTTAATGCTTCGCATATTTGAGGAGAAACTAGACCATGCGTCACAACGTTAAGAAGGGCCTGAAGCTCGGCACCGATGCGAGCCACACCAAGGCCATGAAGAAGAGCCTTGCTAAGGCCCTCTTCGAGAACGACCGCATCAAGACCACCGAGACCCGCGCTAAGGCGCTGCGTTCGGTCGTCGACCCGATCATCACTTGGGCCAAGAAGGGCGACCTGCACTCTCGTCGTCTGGCTATCGCCAAGCTCGGCGATAAGCAGCTCGTTGCCGAGATCTTCGACAAGGCTGCTCAGGGCATGTGGCAGGACCGCAACGGCGGTTACACCCGCATCATGAAGCTCGGTAACCGCAAGGGCGACAACGCTCCCATCGTTATCATGGAGCTCGTCACCGAGCCTTGCACGCCTAAGGCTAAGAAGGCTGCTCCGGCCCCCAAGAAGGCCGCTGCTCCCAAGAAGGTCGAGGCTGTCGAGGAGACCGCTGCCGAGGAGGCTCCTGCTGAGGAGACCGCTGAGTAGACATTCCGTCTGCATAGGCTATATTCGAGGGGTACGTTCGCGTACCCCTCTTTTTTTGTCGCGATACTGTTGCTTGTTTGTTGGGAGCGCCCATGACTGCGCCGTCTGATATCAATTCGATTCTCGAGCTTGACGCCACCCTTGTATTCCGCGTCGCCTATGACGGCTCGTCGTATAGCGGGTTTGCCGAGCAGCCGGGACAGACGACGGTTGCGGGTGAGCTGCGTCGAGCCATCGAGACGCTGCTTCGCCGCCCGATCGATCTGACATGCGCGGGGCGTACCGATGCCGGCGTGCATGCCGTGGCTCAGTACATCAGCGTGCCCGTAACGGACGCTGAGCTCGCGTGTACGCGCCGTAGGTGGCTGCGGGCTATGGATGCCCTGCTGCCCAAAGATATCGCCATAAACGAGGTCTACAAGGCCCGTAAAGGCTTTTCTGCACGTTTTGACGCGCGTTCCCGTACGTATACGTACCGTATTGCCGATCGAGATGCGCGCCCCGTGCTGTCCCGCGGTGCGGTGTGGTGGCATCGCTATCCCTTGGATGTTGAGGCAATGTCTGCTGCCTGTCCCGCGCTGCTGGGCGAGCAGGACTTTAAAAGCTTTTGCAAGGTTGCCTCGGCCGTTGGCAAGCCCACGCATCGCTGCGTGATGCGTGCCGAGTTTGGCCATGAGGTTGCGTTTGGCGAGGACATCCTGACGTTCACCATCGAGGGTAATGCGTTTCTGCATTCGATGGTCCGTACGATCGTGGGCACGCTTGTCGAGATTGGCATGCATCGCCATGAACCTGGGTGGATGCGTGAGGTCATCGATGCTTGCGACCGTACCGCTGCGGGCCCCACGGCTCCTGCCTGCGGCCTTACGTTTATGGGCGTGGATTACGATCCCGCCGAGCTTGTCGTGATCGACTAGGGGAGGGCTCGACGCGTCGTGCGTCGACACCTGTCATCTGTGGGCTGCGCGTGTGCAACATCTGTTCTTGGCGTGCAATACAACCGGTGTCTCATTGCTTTTATTGCCGGGGTGTACCATGAACGACAGTTTGATTCACTGCTGACGAGAGGACGGATAACTTGGTTCGACGTGGCTCGCATCCGCGACTTTCGGTGATCCTTGTGGTAGAAGGTTCGCCCAGCTATGCGATGCGTGCGCTCGAGAGTATCCAGAGCCAAGACCTCTATGATTTGCAGATTGTCGTTGTCTGCCGCGATGCTGCGCCCGGTGTGCGCCATTCGCTTCAAGTTGCTGCCGACAGGGACATCCATATTGATTTGATTGACGTCGAGGACGCTAAGCGCGGCGCTTGTCTTCGTGCCGGTTTTGATGCCTCGCGCGGCTCTCAAATCATCGCCATGAACGCCGATGAGTGGTTTGCTCCGCACGCCCTTTCCAAGATGGTCGATATCGCGTGCGATACTGCGGCAGACATAGTCTTCCCCACGGTGTCGCTCGACCGCTATGATGCACATCGAGAGCGCCATTCGCGCGTCTTGGATGCTACTCATATTTCCATTGATAGCAAATCATCGATGGTCGCCGGGCTGCCTCAGTTGATTTTAGGCGGCCTGGTTGCTCAAGTCTCTGGCGTGATGTACACCCGTCCGCTGTTTGAGGCATGCCTTTTGTGCGATAAGACGTTTCGCACTGTTGGGTTTATGGCGTGTGCGCTCTCGCAGGCACAGCACGTCTCCGGATGCGGCGACGCTTGTTTCCACGCGGCGGCGCCTAAGCTTACAGATGCCTTTGATCCCACCATGTATGCCAAGGTATCCGATGACACCCGAGCGCTCGATGAGCTTGCGGACTCACTCTCGGAAGCAGATAGCGGTGGTTGGCTCATGCTGGCAAGCCAGAAGTTCTACTTTGCCGGACTGGTCGCCTGCATCGAGAATTTGTGTCTGAGCCCGCATGGGGTGTCATCAATTGAACGCTCCGCCCGTATGCGTGATATGCTTGAGGCACCCCGAACTCGTCAGATGGTTGCGGCGCTTAAGGATGACCACCGCGGACTCGGTTTGTTGTTTGGGCCAATTGCAAGCGCGAAGCCTACGCGTTGCGTGATGTATACGCATTTGGCTGCTTTTCTTAACCGAACTGGTGCCAAAACTGCCTAGGGGTGCTCATTTCAAAACAAACTTGCATGGAATTGTTTCGAAATGCGTTCTTATACACAAAAACTTTCAAATAGCGTTAAACTATTCAATCATTGATTGATCGTCTCCGCCATCTTTTGGAGTGAGGGTTTGTATGGCTAAAAAACGCAATGGGCGCCAGGATGCCATTAGAGATATTGTGCGCAATAAGGACGTCCGCACGCAGCGCGTGCTGGTCGATGAGCTCCGCGCTATGGGCTTTGATTGCACGCAGGCGACTGTCTCTCGCGATATTGCCGATATGGGGCTGCGTAAGCTCCCTGAGGGCATCTATGTTCTGGCAGAGGACCTGCACCTGCAGCGTATGGTTTCCGAGCTCGTAACGGGCGTTCTGCGCACCGATAATCTGGTTATGATCAAGGCTCAGCCTGGCACGGCTTCCGGCATCGCCGCCGCCGTTGATGCGGCAGAGTTGCCCGATGTGCTTGGCTCGCTTGCCGGCAACGATACGATTTTGGTTATTGCCCAGACGGCCGAGGACGGCGAGCGTCTCGAGGCGCTGATCAATAAGCTGAGCAATTCTCGCAAGTAGGCGTGCGGGTCGTGCGCTTGGCCCTGCGTGCGCTGACATAGTGGCTTGTAAGGGGTATCGACGTTGGTCGGTACCCCCTTTTTTTGTTTGCAGGCATAAAGACCGCCCACCAGGTCGCTTTAAACTAAAAGGACCCCGAGCAGTTTAATAAGCTGCTCGGGGTCCTTGTTGCTTATGGCCGGATGATTTCTAGCCGACCGTATCGTCAGGCGTGGGCGAGGGGTCGGGAGTGGGCGTAGGCGAGGGGTCGGGAGTGGGCGTAGGCGTGCCGCCATCGCCGCCGGTCGAACCACCAGTGGAGCCGCCCGTCGAGCCACCGGTCGTACCGGTGCCGCCGGTGGTGTCGCCGCCTGTGGTCTCGGTGGTCGTGGTCGTTGTGGTCGTCGTGGTGGTGGTTTCCTCTTCGTCCTTGTCTTCGTCCTCGTCGCTTTCCGTCTTCTTGGTGTTGTTGGTGCCGTAGAACTTCCAGACGTTATTGTTCTTGTACGTGGGCGCCGTTCCGGTCGGGAACTCCTCGCGCTCGGTTCCGGCCAAAACAGTGTTCATGAACTTCTTAAAGACGGGCAGGTTGGTGCTGTCGCCCAGCAGGTCCGTACCGTACTTTTGGATGGGAATCTCGCCTGCGGAATAACCGGTCCACAGGGCGCATGCCAGTTGCGGCGTGTAGCCGCAGAACCACAGGTTGGTGGTGTTGTCAGTGGTACCTGTCTTGCCGGCATAGGGCTGGTTGACGCTCAGCGCGCCGGCGGCACCCGTGCCACTGCCCTGCATGACGCCGGATAGAACGTCGGTAACCGCGGCAGCCTCGCCTTCGGTGAGCACCTGCGTGGGATTGTCGGTGTGCTGGTACAGAACCGAGCCGGTACGCGAGTCGATCTCGGTGATGGCGATCGGCTGGCGATAATGGCCGCCGTTGGCAAAAGTGGCGTAGGCCGATGCCATCTCGAGCGGCGAGATGGACCCGGTGCCGAGCGTCATGACGGGAACGTCCTCGATATTGTCCTTGGCGGGATCGATGCCGAGCTTTTTGACGAGCGACATGATCTTGTTGTTGCCGATGGCTTCTGCCACCTGAATGTAGCCGGTGTTGGATGAGTATGCCGTTGCCTGCTTAAGCGTGATGTTGCCATGGCTCTGGTTGGCATAGTTTTGCACCTTGGTCGTAGTGCCCTTGGCTGTAAGAGGCGAGTTGCAGTTGAGGGTGACGTTGGGGTTCATACCGTTTTGGATGGCAGTTGCCAGCGTAAAGGCCTTAAACGTGGAGCCCACGGGGCGCTTTGCCGTAGCGTGGTTCACGTGATTCTCGTCGGCGTTGTAGTCGTAGCCGCCCACCATGCACTTGATGTAGCCGGTCTTAGGGTCTACGACGACCATGCCCATGTCCAGGCCGTCGAGCGAAAGCGTGTCGAGCTGCGAGCGCACAGCCTCCTCGGCCACCTGTTGCATGGTGGGGTCGATGGTGGTCTTGACGGTCAGGCCGCCCTTAAAGAGCACGTCGGTCGAGAACTCCTGCTCCAGCAGCTGCTTAACATAGGCGACAAAGTAGGGCTGCGAGTATATGTCGACGCCGCTGCCCGAAATCTCGGTCACGTTGAGGGTGATGGGCTCGGCCTGTGCGGCATCGTGCTCCTCCTGCGTGATGTGGCCCAGGCGCAACATGTTGTCAAGGACCTTGTTGCGACGGGACAGCGCCAGGTCGGGGTTGACCGTGGGGTCGTACTGCGAGGGCGAGTTGGGAAGGCCGATGAGCAGCGCGGCCTCGCTGAGGGTGAGGTCGGCGGCGCTCTTGGACAGATAGGTCTCGGCTGCGGCCTCGATGCCGTAGGCGCCGTGGCCGTAATAGATGGTGTTGAGGTACATCATGAGGATCTCGTCTTTGGAGTACATGTCCTCCATCTTGACGGCGATGTAGGCCTCGCGCACCTTACGCTCGATGGTCGAGTCGAACTGCTCCTCCTGCAGGATGGTGTTGCGCACCAGCTGCTGGGTGATAGTCGAGGCGCCTTCGTGCCCGCCGCCGAGGGTTGCCACCGCAGCACGCGCGATACCCCACAGGTCGATACCGCCGTGCTCGTAGAAGCGCTCGTCCTCGACGTCAACGGTGCCCTGCAGCACGTAGGGGGAGACCTCGTCCTTGGTGATGGACTTGCGGTTTTGCGTGTAGAAGCTCGCGATCTTGTTGCCGTTGCAGTCGACGATCTCGGTGGGCTCGCTCACCAGATACGCGTTGGCGTCGGTGTAGTCGGGCAGATCGGACAGCCAGCGGTTGACGTTGCCGACCATGCCGATGCCAAATGCCACGCCCGCGATAAGCAGAAAGCCCAAAAACGAGAGCAGGATTATGGGCAGGGCATGCGTCTTTGAACGGCTGCGTCCCTGTCGTTGGCGAGGACCCATATATTGACCTCCAGGTATGTCGTGCCGGACGGTGGATGTGCCGTCGGGGCAGGATGGACATAAGTTATTACACGATAAACCAAACGGGGCGCGCGAGGCCTCGTGTATGCTGGAAGACGGCATTTTTCAGAGTGAATGCATACCTTGGTAAGGAGTTTGCCGATGGCGATTCGGACGATGGGGCCGAGCGGACAATACGAGACTGGATTGGATGGTGCCGGTGCGGCGCTGCCCGAGCTGCTGGCGCCGGCGGGCGGACTCGACCAGATGCTTGCGGCCATCGCCGCGGGCGCCGATGCCATCTATGCGGGGTTGGGCGACTTTAACGCCCGTGTGAGCGCCCATGGCTTTACGGATGACGAGTTTGCGCGCGGTTGTGCCGTGGCGCATGCCCATGGCGTGCGTGTGTACGTGACGCTCAACGTGTTCGTGTTTGACGATGAGTTGTCCGACGCGGCGGCGTTGGGAGCTCATGCACTGGAGCTGGGCGCCGATGCCCTGATTGTTGCCGATGCCGGATTGGCGTGCGCGCTGCGTGCGGCGATTCCTGGCGTCGAGATTCACCTGTCCACGCAGGCGGGCGTTCATAGCGAAGGCGCCGTGCGGCTTGCCGCCGATGAGCTGGGGGTCGAGCGCGTGACGACGGCACGCGAGCTGACGGTCGACGAGATTGCCTCCTTGTGCGGTACGGGCGTGCCTATCGAGGTGTTCTGCCACGGGGCCATCTGCATTGGCTACTCGGGTGCTTGTGAGTTCTCAGCCCTGAGACGCGGGCGCTCGGCGATGCGCGGGGACTGCACACAGCCGTGCCGCCTGGCGTACGACCTAGTGGACGAGGCGGGGGAGAGCGTCGTCGCCGTTGAGGGGGACCGTCTGCTGTGTCCGCGTGATTACCTGAGCATTGCGCACCTGCCCGAGCTTGTTGCCGCCGGCGTGGCGTCGCTCAAGATCGAGGGTCGCATGAAGAATCCCGACTATGTCTTTAACGTGGTGAGGGCGTGGCGTCACGCGCTCGATATGCTGCGCGACGGCACGTGGGATGCCAATGCGGTGCCGGCGCTTGAACGAGAGCTGGGAAGGTCGTTTAACCGTGGGTTTACCGATGCGTACCTGCGAGGGCGTTCGGGCGCCGAGCTTATGAGCTTTGAGCGTGCAATCAACCAGGGCGTGCGCGTGGGGCGCTTGGTCGCTGTGGGCCACGAAGAGGTGGCCGTTGAGCTCGACGCCGCCGTGGCGGCGGGTGACACGCTCGAGATTCGGTTCTATCCGGGTGTCGACGCGCGTCCCGATGTGCCCAAGCGCTGGCCGCAGGTGCCCTGCCCGGTGAGTGCCGCGGCGGGGGAACGCGTTGTCGTGCATTGCAAGCGTAAGGTGGACACGGGCTGCGAGGTGTACCTGATTCGCAGCGCCGGCATGTTGGATCAGACGGCGGCGGTGTTGGAGCGCATGCGGGCCGAGGCAGATGCGATTGCGCCCGTTGCGCGTGCCGTTGAGGTACTGCCCTTTGAGGACGTTGCGGTGGATGGCGGTGCGTCGACGGAGTTGGTGGAGTGCGCGGTTCCCGCTCGCATGGTTTTTGCTTGGCAGCTGATGGATGCCGACCCGCGCGGAGAACTCGATTTGTCCGACGCCGTTGTGGTGCTCGACGAAGTGTGCCGCACGGGTGACGCTGACCGGACCCGCTCACTGATGCAGCGTGCCGGGCGCGTCGTCTGCCGCAACCTGGGGCAGGTGGTGATCGCTCGAGAGCTGGGCGTGACGTTTGACGTGGCGGCGCCGGTGTTCTGTGCGAACCGGACTACGCTTGCCTGGCTACGTGGGCTCGGCGCGGGTCGGGTGTACTTGCCGGCCGAGTTGCTCGGCAATGATGCGGAACGTATTGCCGAACTGACGGCCGAACCTGGTGTTCTGGGCCCCGTCGATGCCGACCACACCGAGCTCATGGTGTGCGAGCACTGCCTGCTGACCGCCGAGGGGGCTTGCGCCACCGATGCGGCGCAAGCCGGGGCATGTTGTCACGATTGCATGCGTCGTCGGCAGGCGCGCTATCTGGTTGAGCGGGATGGCACGCGTTTGCCAGTTGCCATCGATGCACGCGGCAGGACGAGGATTTTCCTGTCATAGGTGCCGCGTCGCGCCGTTTTGGTTATCATAAGTGAGTTTATGAACTTCCAGCACCGCCGTATCCGGTGAGGGTGCTATAGCAAAAGGAGGATACCCAATGCTGTCTGTTGACGAGCAAATGCGTATCATCACCTCGGGCGCTGCGAAGATCGTCCCCGAGGCCGACCTTCGCAAGAAGCTTGAGAAGGGCGAGCCCCTCAACATCAAGCTCGGCGTCGACCCCACCAGCCCCGATCTGCACCTGGGCCATGCCGTGCCGCTGCGCAAGATGCGCCAGTTCCAGGACCTGGGCCACAACGTCACCCTTATCATCGGCAACGGCACCGCGCTGATCGGCGACCCCTCGGGCAAGAACTCCACGCGTCCGCAGCTTTCGCAGGAGCAGATCGAGGCCAACGCCGAGACCTATGTGAGCCAGGCCATGAAGATCCTGGACCCCGAGAAGACCACCATCGTGCACAACGGCGATTGGATCCTTTCGATGGATCTGGCCGGCCTGCTGCAGGTGTGCTCCAAGTTTACCGTCGCCCGCATCCTTGAACGCGACGACTTTACCAAGCGCTACCAGTCCCAGACGCCGATCGCCCTGCACGAATTCCTGTACCCCGTGATGCAGGCCTTCGACTCCGTTCAGATTAAGGCCGACGTGGAGATGGGCGGCACCGACCAGCTCTTTAACCTGCTCGCCGGCCGCGAGCTTATGGAGAAGATGGGCATGGAGCCGCAGATCGCGCTTACCATGCCGCTGCTCGAGGGCACCGACGGCGTGCGTAAGATGTCCAAGTCCTATGGCAACTACATCGGCCTGACCGACGCTCCCAAGGATATGTTCGGCAAGACCATGTCCATCCCCGACGAGATGATTGGCAAGTACTATCGTCTGGCCAGCTCGCTCACCCCGGCCGAGGTCGACAAGATCGATGCTGCTCTGGCCGATGGCTCTGCCGACCCCTACGAGCTCAAGCGCGCTCTGGGCCGCGACCTGTGCGACACCTACCACGGCGCCGGTGCCGGCGACGAGGCTCAGACCGAGTTCGACCGCGTGTTCAAGGAGGGGCAGCTTGCCGACTTCCCCGAGAAGCACGTTGAGCTGACCGTCAACGACGAGGGCCAGATCTACCTCGCTGGCCTGCTCAAGGACCTGGGTCTTTCGGCCAGCGCCGGCCAGGCCCGCCGCGATATCGACGGCGGCGGCGTCAAGATCAACGGCGAGGCCGTGGCTCCCAAGAGCTACAACATCGACCCCAGCGCCCTCAAGCTGGGCGACACCCTCTCCGTAGGCAAGCGCAAAGGATTTAAGTTGGTCTAACGAGTAAGTCAACCTCACAGAATGAGAGTGGATAATCTTCCGTTTTTGGCCTGTTTGTGGGCTCAAAGTGGGAGATTATCCACTCTCGTCATTTGCAGGGGGTGTATTGCTGTCCCATCGTTTGGGCATACAATGGCTATTGGTTTGCTGCGGTGAAGGTCTGTCCGCCCTGCAGCTTTTTTCTACGGTTAAAGGAGTATGTATGTCCGTTGAGGTCATGAGGTCTGTGATCGACGCTGCCGAGGGTCGCGTGCCCGTCGACACGCTGTTTGCCAATGCGCAGATTGTCGACGTATATGGCCAGCGCGTGGCACCCGGTAGCGTTGCCGTCAAGGATGGCGTAATCGTCGGCGTGCTCTACGACGGTCGCGACGATGCCGCCGGCACCTACGAGGCGACCGAGGTTATCGACTGCCAGGGCCGCTATCTTGCTCCCGGCTTTATTGACGGGCACCTGCATATCGAGTCTTCGAACATCCGTCCCGCCGAGTATGCTCGCATGGCCGCGACGCGCGGTACTACCACCGCCATTGCCGACAGCCACGAGATTGCCAATGTTGCCGGTCTCGACGGCTTGCGCTTTATGATCGAGGATGGTCGCCGCGCACCCATCTCCATCAAGTACATGATGCCTTCGTGCGTGCCCGCGCTGCCCGATGAGCAGGCCGGTGCCGTTATTTCGGCCGCCGATATGCAGGCGTTTTTTGCCGAGCATCCGGGTGATGTCTTTGGCCTGGGCGAGATGATGAACCTGCCGGGCGTCTTTATGGCCGATCCCGAGACCTGTGCTCGTATCGACGCTGCCAACCAGACGCCGTCCAAGCAGGTCGACGGTCACGCCCCGCTCGTTGCCGGCAAGGATCTCAACGCCTATGCCGCGGCAGGCATCATTGCCGACCACGAGTCGACGATTCCCGAGGAGGCGCTCGACAAGCTGTCCCGCGGCATGTATGTGATGCTGCGTGAGGGCACGTGCAGCCACGACCTGGCTAATTTGTCCCCGATGCTGCTGGAGAACCCTGCCCGCGCCCGCCGCTGCTGCTTTGCGACCGACGACCGCGCTCCCTCCGATGCTCTTTCGACCGGCATGATCGACAATGCCTGCCGCGTGGCCATCGAGGCCGGCATCGACCCGGTGGTCGCTATCTCCATGGCGTCCCTTTCCACGGCTGAGGCATTTGGCCTGGACCACGGCTGTCGTGACCCGCATGAGCTCCGCGGCGCGATCGCCCCGGGCAAGCGCGCCGACCTGCTGGTGCTCAACGACCTGACGTTTGTCGCGGCTCCGCATCTCGTGTATGCCGCCGGTGCGCTCGTGGCACAGGACGGCGCCTTTGTGGGCGAGATTGCACCCGAGATGGCCGAGGTTGCGGCCCTTGCCGATGAGCTGCGCGCCTCCGTTAAGCTGCCGAAGCTTTCGCTTGACGTGTTCGATTATGCCTTTAAGCCGGGCGAGGCGGTTATTGATGTGATCCCGGGCATGGCTATCACGGGCATGGTTCGTCCCGAGACTGACGAGGGCCTGCGCCGCATTATGCTGATCGAACGTCACGGCCGCGGCGTGTCGCTGCAAGCCGAGGGCGCCGACGGTGATGGTCCTGCGGGCCTGGGTCTTGTTGACAAGCACATCGGTCGCGGCTGGGTGCGCGGTTTCACCATCACCGGTGGTGCCATTGCCTCCACGATCGGCCACGACTCGCACAACGTGTGCGTGGTGGGCGACAACGCCGCCGATATGATGGCTGCTGTTGAGGCCGTGGGCCAGGGCGGTCACGTGCTGGTGCGCAACGGCGAGGTCGTGGCGCGCATTCCGCTGGCGCTCGGTGGCCTGATGAGCGAGGGCACGGCCGAGGATGTCGCAGCGCAGCACGACGACTTTATGGTCAAGGCGCGCGCCATGGGTATTGAGCCGCCGCTCGACCCCATCATGGGCATCATCTTCCTGCCCCTGCCGGTCATCCCGACGCTCCGCATCCGCCCCGAGGGCATGTTCGACGTCACGACCTTCACCTACGCCGACTAATCATCGGGGACGTTCTTAAACGACTAGTCGCTGGGGACACTCTTTGGCGTGTCGCCTGACGCCGCGACCGTGGGCTCTCTGGTGCGCGTGAGCTATTTGCCAGGTCTATGTAACGTTTATGACTGCGGGGTCTTATTTGAGCTCCCTTTGGGTACGTTGGAATCGGATACACGTTCGATTCCAGCAAGCCCGAAGGGAGCTTTTCTATGTTTAAGCTGATTGCATCCGATATGGACGGCACACTGCTTGACGAAAATGGCCAGGTGCCTCCCGAGACCTACGAACTGATCCTGGCACTACGCGAGCATGGCGTGCATTTTGCCGCGTCGTCAGGCCGCCGCTACGATCGCCTGTGCGAGTTCTTTGCGCCCGTTCGCGACAAAATGGACTTTGTCGCAGCTAACGGTGCCCAGGTCTACGCCGACGGCAAAATGGTAGGCCGTGAGGTGTATTCGCACCTGGCGATTCGAAAGCTAGCCCAGGCCGTCGCGACGTTTCCCAATCTGCATCTTGCACTCTTTGACCGAACCAAGTCCTTCTTGCTCGATGACGAGAGTAAGTTCGTGCGCGAGGTGGATAAGGACCTTCCCAATGCCGAGCGCATTTGGGAGCTGCCCGATCCCAGCGTAAATATCATCAAGGCGAGTATCTTTTGCGATGATGGTGCCGTTATGGACAGCGCTTACGTACTGCAGCGCGAGCTCGGCCAGTTCTTTACCTTTGCGCCTTCGGGCAACGCGTGGATCGATGCCATGCAGCCCGGCGTGTCGAAGGCCTCTGGCATCGCGCAGCTCGCGGAGCATTACGGCATTGGGCGCGATGAGATCATGGCATTTGGCGACTCGATGAACGACTACGAGATCATTCGCTTTGTCGGCACGGGCTGCGCGATGGAAAACGCGCGCCCCGCGCTCAAGGCAGTCGCCGATCGCGTGGTGGGGTGCAACCGCGACCACGCCGTCCAGCAGGAGCTCCGTCGCGTGCTGGAGAGTCTCGCCTAATTCGGCAGATGGGGACAGTCCTTGCAGCGCCCCGCGAAGAGTGCCCCCAACGACTACTGTGACCAGGGTAGCTAAAAAAGCCCCGTCCCAAATTAGCTACCCTGCCGGGTTGCTGCTGCTAGGCGAGGGCGGCCATGACGGCGCGGGCGACGCCGTCGTGGTCGTTGTCGTATTCGGTGATGGCGCCGGCGGCTTCGCGGTCCTCGGGCTCGGCATTGATCATCGCCGTACCGTGGCCCGCTGCCTGCAGCATGGGGATGTCGTTGATGTTGTCGCCGAACGCCCAGGCGTCGGCGAGAGGCTCGCCCAGATGTCCACATAGCCAAGCCAATGCCGTTCCCTTGGTGGCGCCCCCGCCCATGACCTCGATATTCATGGCGTACGAACGCGTGACCTCAATGCTTTCGAGTGTGTCGAGCGCCGCCACGATAGCATCGCGGTCGGCTGAGTCGTGCCAGTACATGGCGATGCGTTCGAGCACCTCGACCTCGTCGATTTTGCTGTCGATATCCATGTCGATCGGCGTTCGCGTGCGCTTGAGCGAAGCCGCGATGTGAGGATCTCCGCCGCAGAATTCGTCCAGGCGCGTGTAGAGCGAGCGGGGGAGGAAGCACCGCCCGTCCGCGAAGATATCGAAGGTCACATCGTGGCCGGCGGCAATGCTATGGACGCGGTGGGCGATGGCGCGGTCGAGCGGTCGGCTCAATATGCGCGTGGCGCGTGAGGCATCGGTGGGCACATCCTCGTCGAGCTGCCAGACGCTAGCGCCATTGGCGCAGACTGCGTAGTGCACGGCAGGATGGGCGAGGATGGCCTCAAAGACGCCCGACAGCGGACGCCCCGTGCACGGTACAAACTCAATGCCGCGACGTGCGAGCTCGTCGAGCATCGTCCAGGTGGCGTCGCTCATCTGCTTGTCACTCGTCAACAGTGTTCCATCCATATCGGAAAAAACAAGAGGCTTCGGTAGTTTGTGTGACAAGGGGCTAGCCTAGGC
>NZ_QSKJ01000004.1:90787-168457 GCF_003469895.1 Collinsella sp. AM28-11LB | reverse complement strand
CGGGGTGTGGGGGATCGCCCGCTCCGGGGCCGGGGGCCCGCAGGCCGAGGCCGCCGGGGAGGCCGCGGCCGCCTCCACCGCGCCCCCGCCGGCGATCGTCGAGGCCGAGAACAGGCAGGTCAGGTTCCTGGCCGCCCGGATATCGGAGGCCCACGACGAGGCCGGGGCCCTCGAGGCCGAGACGGCGGCGCTGCTCGAGGGCGACGAGACCTACGCGTGCCTGCTCACCGTGCCCGGCATCGGCCCGAGGACCGCGGCGCGGCTCGCGGTGTCGGTCGACATCGGGAGGTTCCCGGACCACGACCACCTGGCCTCGTACTGCGGCATAGTCCCGAGGGTTAGGAGCTCCGGCACGTCGGTGAGGTCGGTCAGGGCGTCCAGGCGCGGCGACGCGAAGCTCAAGTCCCTGCTGATCTTCTCGTGCAACAGCCTGGTGAGGTCCTCGGGGCGCTACGGCGAGTACTACCGGGCCTGCAGGGCACGGGGAATGGGGCACGGGCGGGCGCTCAAGGCCGTCGCGAGGAAGCGGCTCAGGGCGATATACGCCGTGATGCGCGACCGGGTGCCCTACCGGGAGTAGCCCCGACGGTTGACAAAACTATAGGAACACCCAACGACTACCTTGGAAACCCCGCAGGTTGAGCATAAGTCAGCGAAAACGCCCCTAAGCGAGCAAGGTGACGTGAAAGAGGAGGGAAGCGTACTTCGGTACGCGACCGACGATTGAACGTCAGATTGCCGCTTAGGGGCGTTTGCAGCGTCGACCCGTTACGCGGTTTGGTAAAACCGCGTAACCTTAAAGTTCGAGTTCGTTGAGACGCAGGATCGCCACGATGTAGATCTTGAGCGCCTGCTTGAGCTGTTCTTCGTTGGCGCACTCGTTGGGGCCGTGCATCTGGCCACCCCATGCGGGCAGCTCCAGGCCGGTCTCCTCGGGGCCAAACGACACGGCGCGGGCAAAGTTGCGTGCGTACGTGCCACCGCCCATGGCAAAGGGTTCGGCATGCTTGCCGGTGAACTCGTTATAGGTATCGATAAGCGCCTTCACGGCCGGATCATCGGCAGAGACCGAGAACGGTACCTTGGCGCGGCCGACGCGATACGTCACGCCAAAGCGGCCCACGAGCGGCTCGAGCTGCCCACGGATGGTATCGGCGCTCGTGCTATCGGGGAAGCGCACGTCGATGACCTGCTCAATGTGGCCATCCGCCACGCGGATGACGCCGGGGTTGCACGTGAGCGGGCCAAACGCGGGGCTCGTCGCGTCGATACCCAGGCCGCGGCCATAGGCATCCGCATGTACAAAGGCCAGAAACTTGACAAACTCATGCTCGGCAGGCGTCAGCAAGCGCTCGTCGCGTGCGGCAAACGCGTCCTCGACCTCGCGCAGGTACGTCACGATCAGGCCAACGGCGTTGATCGTCCCCTCGGGCATCGAAGCATGGCCACCGATACCGTGCGCGAAAATCTGGGCATGGCCGTTCTCGAGCGCCGTGATCTCCAGGCGGTCGGCGTTCTCAACGGGCGCCGGCAGCTCATCGGCGGCAATCGCAAGCTCGCAGATAGACTGCGACGGAATAGCGTTGCTCGCCTCGGCACCGCCCCAGGACACAATGCGCCCGCCGTCAATCTTGGAGCTCACGAACGTCGCCCCAAACTGGCCCTTCTCGGCATTGCAGACCGGGAACTCGGCATCGGGCGTAAACAAAAAGTCGGGGTCTGCGTGGTTCTCCAGATAATGGTGAACATCGGACATGCCCACTTCCTCATCGCAGCCCAGCAGGGCGCGGAAGGTATAGCGCGGGGTAATGCCGTGCTTGAGCAGATAGGCGCCGGCGTAGAGCGACAGTACCGCCGGACCCTTGTCGTCGATCACGCCGCGGCCGAGCAGCCAGCCCTCGCGACGCTCCATCGCAAACGGGTCGGTGTTCCAGCCCGGGCCGGCGGGCACCACGTCCACGTGGCAGATGGTCGCGAGCTGCTTGTCGCCGCGACCGGGGATATCGGCAATGCCCACATAGCCCTCGTCGTCGCTCGTCTGGTAGCCGAGGTTCTGTGCGATGCCGAGCGCGCAATCGAGCGCGTCACGGACCGGGCGGCCAAACGGCGCACCGGGCTCCGCATCGGCAGCAACGGCAACAGACGGGTAGCTCACCAGCTGCTCGATATCGGCGACGACGTCCTCCCAGACCTCGTCGACGTACTCGGCAACACTCTGCTCCACCTGATTCATGGACGACCTCCTTACCAATGAGCGGCGAGCACGCCCGCCCCTCACATTAAGTCCCTAGATAGCGAAAAGTTTAGCAAGCTCGGCCACCGAGTGCACCACCGCGTCTGCACCCGCCGCCTCGTGCTCGCCCGGCGCCGCCGCGCCCGAATAGATGCCGATGCACGGCACGCCCATTGCGTGCGCGCCCTCGACGTCGTTAAAGCGGTCGCCAACCATCACGGCATCGTCGGCGCGCGCGCCTAACGCCGCCAGGGCGTCGCGGATCG
Organism: Collinsella sp. AM28-11LB; assembly: GCF_003469895.1. Taxonomy (NCBI): domain Bacteria; kingdom Bacillati; phylum Actinomycetota; class Coriobacteriia; order Coriobacteriales; family Coriobacteriaceae; genus Collinsella; species Collinsella sp. AM28-11LB. The sequence goes on along the minus strand of NZ_QSKJ01000004.1, from coordinate 165,958 downwards.
AATCGGCCTTGGTCTCGCGCCCCTGCGGAGGATTCATGCCGACCACGGCTTCGAACTGGCAAAGCCCCAGCTCATGCACCATGTCGATGCACTTCGCCTCCATACGAGAGGTCGCCACGGCCAAGCGATGTCCCTGAGCGGCAAGACCATCGAGCAGCGCGGGGATCCCATCGAACACGGGATACTCCTCCGGACCCAGCTCGTCAAAAAAGGCACGGTACTCGTCGGCCACCACGAGCGACTCCTCACGCGTAAAGCCGTAAAAGTCGTGGAAGCTCTTCCACAGGGGCGGCCCGATCATGCGTCGCAGGTCGCCCATCTGCGCCTCCGAAAACCCGCGCACAGCAAGCGTTTTGCGCGTCGAGGTCATCACCGCCCGGCCCGTATCGGCCACCGTACCGTCAAAATCGAACAGCACGACCGAGCGCTTACCTATCTCCAGTGCCTCCACCGGCACCCCCTCTTCCCCAATTGATGATTTCCACACCAACATTAAGAACTGTTGACTATTCAACAATTAAACCTAGCAATGTGGAATGACTCCACTATACTTGTCGCACTTTGCTCTCAGAAGGCGGCGCACAAGCGCCCCGACGAAAGGTGCAATTATGTCTTTTGCCATCATAACCGGCTCCACGTCGGACATCTCCCCCGCCTGCGCCCAAGAACTCGGCATTTACGTGATTCCGCTGCATGTGATTATCGAAGGCGAGGACCTGCTCGACCAGGTGCAGATTACCGCCGAGGAGTACGTCGCCCGCATGGCCGGCTCCAAGCAGCTGCCGCACACCTCGCAGCCGAGCGCTGGCGAGTTCAAGGCGCTCTTTGACCGCGTGCTCGCCGACGGCCACGACAGTGCCATCTTCATTTCGCTGTGCAGCGAGTGGTCCGCCTGCCATGCCAACGCATGTCTGGTAGCTGACGCCCATAAGCTCGACGTGCGCTGCGTCGACTCGCGCACCGGCTCGGGCGCTGAGGGCTTGCTGGTGGAATACGCGCTCGCCATGCGCGATGACGGCCGCAGCCTGGACGAGACCGAGGCGCAGATTCGCGCGACGCTGCCTGACGCCCACCTGTTACTGATTCCCCGCACGCTCGAGAACCTTGTTAAGAACGGCCGCGCGCCCAAGCTCGCCGGCCACCTCGCGCAGATGCTCAACATTCGCCTGGCCGTTTCGCCGGAGTGGAAATCGGGCGAGATCAAAGTCATCAAAAAGGGCCGCGGCGCCAAGCGCATCGTTGCCAACACCATGGCCGATTGCCTCGACTTTTTGGCTGAGCATCCGGGCGCGAGCGTACGCGTGCTCACAACCGGCGCCACCGAAGAGCAGGAGCTCGTCAACGAAGTGCTCGCGGGCCAGGACTACGTCGATGCCGGCACCGGTCCCATCGGCTGCACCATCGCCACCCACGTGGGCGTGGACGCCATCGCCATCAGCTATTGCCCCCGCTACCAACCTGCCAATTAGGGACAGGTTTATTTTGGCAGGTTTTATCTGGGCAAACGTTAAACGCTAAGAAAGGTCTGCCTAGCTAGACAGGACAAGCTGGGACAGTCGAACAGCCGAGGTACACCCAGCCACAGCAAAGCCATCACGCCGGCGCGCCCCAACTTAAGGCGCGCCGGCATCTCTTTAGGAATGGCGGCGGTAAAGGGACCGTTTTAGTCGAAAGGCTGCGAATAGCTTCCCATTACGCCGCAACTCAATTGCCGCACAACTGCCCAATTGAGCCATTGCAGGCGATCGATGCTTTATCCAACCCCCTTGCGATACCCCTTGGTCAAAAAATGGCAAATATGAGTACTGCTACAAATTTAGTAGCAGCGAAATCTGGCTGGATTTGCATCTCACCGCCAATTTCGAGCGCCATAATGCCCCAAATCGTCATGTTTAGAGGGTTGGTTATATTCGATTTCACTCGATTGGTCTTAAATACTTTACAGATGATATGATACTGTCGCAACAACAGTACTCATATTTGCCATTTTTTGCCCACCGGTCCTATTCGAAGGCAGTTCCCAGGATCTCCAGCCCGCCCCGCAGCCGCTAAAACCCACTCAATAACAGCTGCCACATATTTTAGCACCAGCCAAACACCACTCACGGAGCCGCACTCCACTATCACCGAACCAAAATCAGAATCGGATGCCCAAAAAACCAAAATAACGTACTTTCATTTTAATGAACCCCAACAAGAACGGCATTTACATGAGCACCGTCACGCATCAATACGCCCTCATCGGGGACACGGTATTCCAATTCAAGGAAGCAGTCGTTCATGTATCTGAGCCGCACGGCCAAATCGTCATCTGCAGCAATGGCCCAGACATCCGTTACGCAACGCTCGAAGAATGGGAGAAAGCTGGCACATCTTTCGATAGACGGACGCAGGTCGAGGGTATCGTCACCAGTGCGAGTCCAGCGCGCGACAAACTCGAGCTCTTTCGCAATCTCTTTACTGGCCGCAAAGATGTTTACGCCCATGGGTACCGCAGAAAAGACGGGGGAATCGGCTATACGCCCGCTTGCGCAAACGAGTGGAAGTCAGGCATTTGTCCCAAAGCAAATCGTCAGAAAACCAAATGCGCTGAATGTGGCAACCGCGTCTTCCCCGAGTTGAGCGATACCGCGATCATCTCCCATTTCAAGGGCAGTGACGACAGACTCCGAGACGTCATAGGTCAATATGTTCTCGATAATGACAGCAACACAAAAGTCCTGGTCATCGACTTTGACGGAGCCGATTGGAAAGAAGCGACAAACGCCATTCGGCGTGTCGCAAAAAACCATGGAATCGATGCTGCGGTCGAGCGATCGAGATCAGGTAACGGCACACATGTCTGGTTTTTCTTCCTAGAGCTCACCAGCGCAAAGATCGCACGAGAATTTGGAAGCAGCCTTATCACCAAAGCAGCGGCACTCAACAAGACAATCACCTTTGAAGCTTTTGACCGGATGCTGCCCGCGCAGTCCACCATTCCTGAGGGCGGCTTTGGAAATCTCATAGCACTGCCTTTTCAAGGAAAAGCGCAGCGAAAAGGGAACAGTGTATTTGTTGACGAGCAATTTGAGCCCTTTCCCGATCAATGGCTTTACCTTTCGCAAATTCAGCTGATTCCACATGCAACAGTGCAAAAACTGATTGAGAGCATCGACAATAAACCGCATGGAATATCTGCTGCAGTGGTGGGAAACACCGCCGCGCCACATTCTCAGAGGCCGCGAAAGCGGCTTCCGCTCACGCCGCAGGACTTCCCGTCATCGCTGTCCGTCACGCAGGCCGATATGCTCTATATCCCCGAAAAATCTCTGAGTCCCGCAGCTCAAATGGAAGTTCGCAGGCTTGCAACATTTGCCAACCCAGAATTCTTCCGCGCGCAATCTATGCATCAATCGGTATTCGGCAAACCGCGGTACATAGACCTCAGCGAACTTAGAGACAGCTGCGTCGCGATTCCCAGAGGCTGCAAGGCTCAGCTTGAGTGGCTGTTTCAAGAAGCCGGCGTTGCTGCCCACTATTCTGACAAGCGCAAGTCTGGCAATCCAATTGTGATGGCATTTAAAGGGACTCTTCGCCCTGAACAGCAAATTGCCGCCGAACAGATGCTCGGCCATGAAGACGGAATCATGTCTGCACCGACGGGTTTCGGCAAAACCGTCATCGGAGCCTATCTTATTGCTACCATCGGTCTTCCAACGCTCGTCATCGTTCCCAAGACTGCGCTCATTGCCCAATGGAAATCCCAGCTCGAACGGTTTATCGACATTACTGATAACAGAAAGCCAGTCCGAACCCCAAAAGGACGAATCAGTAAAAGGCAGCCGCCGCTCATTGGCCAAATCGGAGGAGGTAAAACCGCCATAAGCCATCTCATCGACATTGCTTCATTCCAGTCTCTGTCCAGCAAGGACCCCCAGACCGGAGAACCAATAGCCAAGGAGTTCGTTCGTGATTACGGCCTCGTCATCTGTGATGAATGTCACCATGCAGCCGCACCACAGCTTGAGCTTGTCCTCAAGTCCGCTCCAGCCAAATATGTATACGGCCTTTCTGCGACGCCCGAACGCTCGGACGGTCTCACGCGAGCACTCTCAATGCTCTGCGGCCCGCTTCGCCATGTCATTGATCCAAAAACGCAAGCAATCCAACAGGGAATTCAGCGCGTTGTTAGGCCGCGTTTTACCGGAGTTCGACTACCCGCCTACAAACCAGGGGCGTCCTTTAATCAAGTTCTCGATCTCCTGTGTGCGCACACAGCGAGAAACGAAGCAATTGTCGACGATGCCCTCGATACCGCGTCAAACGGTCGACATTCGCTTGTGCTATCCAAAAGGAAAAAACATGCCGAAGAGCTATGTAGGCTGCTTCAAAGCCGCGGACACGAACCCATACTCTTAACCGGAGAAATCGACGCCAAAGAAAGAAAGGCAATACTGAACAGCCTTCCCGGCTTCGAGCATGAGCATCGAATTATCATCGCAACCGAAGGCCTTCTGGGCGAGGGCTTCGACCTGTCTTACCTTGACACTCTGCTCATTGCCACACCGATATCTTGGGACGGCAGCATAACGCAGCAGGCAGGCAGACTACATAGAAGTCACGAGGGCAAGCAGCGGGTTGAGATATTCGACTATGTTGATTTGTCGATACCCATGCTCGCGCGTATGTACCAGAAGAGACTCAAGACCTACGCCAAGCTGGGGTATGAAGTCTTTGCAGCAAATGACAACAAACAGGCCGATCGAAACATCCTCGTTAGGTCGGCAACAGCCGTGGAGGCTTTAGCGGACGACATCGCAAGCGCAACGAAAAGCATTTTTATTGCCGCGCCCTACGCATCCGCCGCATGCCTCGCGAAGCTCGCCGCCGCGCTCACGAGCGCTATTGTCCGTGGGATTGCCCTTGAGATTTCAATTGCCTCGACTCCGCGCGATGACGTAAAAGCGATTTTTGCCGAGATGAACGTCGACTATTCCATCAAAGCCGAAGGGCGCCTGTGCGCGTCAGTAATTGACGAGGAAACCGTCTGGTACGGAGCTATTCCATTACTGGCTTTTCCTAAGAAAGAAGACTGCAGCATCCGTTTCAAAAGCAGCGAAGTTGCAGCCGAGCTTTTAAGCGAAATCCAGCGAAGAGGAGAACCGGAGGTCGCAGCCACGAACGGGACGTCCCCAGCTGTTGCGGTGGAATAGGAGCTGCCTTGGTCAATCGCTCGTGAATCAATTACTATTCCCTCGCGAATCATAAGCGAGCAATCAGCCGTGCGAACCCTGAAACAGTTCGTCATGCGAACCCATTCTGACCAACCGGATCACAGGATTAGTCTTATGCGGCAAATAGAGAACGACCATGTCGACCAAGCCATCGGATAGATGGAAATCGATGTGACCGTTGTAGTTGCCGCCCGGGTTTGAAAGCTCGTGGGCACCATATTCCGCGGGAAGCGAGCCGTGAGCCGCAAGCTCTGCAACTGCCGCCTTAAACTCGGTTTTTAGCTGCGGATGGATGCGCATCGTCCGTTTGTAATCCGCCTTAAACTGAGCCTCGACTTCAATCTCAAACATCGCTAGCCCTCATCGAGGAACGATATAAGCTCATCAGCGTTATTGAATGACGGGCCGTCGTCTGGCAGAATCCCCAACTCATGAGCCTCGGCGATCACCATGGCACGCCTCGTCGCCTCGTTGGGCACCTCCGCCCTTCCTACAATCTCAAAAGGAATCTTTCGCTGATTTACAAGCTGCCGAACGGCAAGATTGAGATAGGAATTGAGGCTGAGGCCGACCGAATCCAAGAACTCGGTCGCCTGCTCCTTGAGCCCCTCTTCGATGCGAACCGTCGTAGGCTTAACCGTTGCAGTAGACATACGCGACCTCCTCGCCTCGTCTTTTGCATCAGTATACCCAGTTTAGATGGCAGAGTGATGTTAAATAGCATCAGTCTGCCGTTCTCATTACTACCCTCATTACTACAACAACAGGTACGCTCGCCCTATATCAGCCCGCTCAGGGCAATGTCGACGGCTTCGTTGAGGTCGTCGGTAATGTGTACTAGATCCGGATCGAGCGGGCTGATCATACCGGCGTCCATCACCGGGCCGTTGAGCCAGTCGAACAGGCCCTGCCAGTACTCGCTGCCCACCAGCACGAGCGGCATGCGCTTGACCTTGTGCGTCTGCACCAGCGTGAGCACCTCGAACATCTCGTCGAGCGTACCAAAACCGCCGGGAAACACGATGGCGCCCGAGCTGTATTTGACGAACATGGTCTTGCGCACAAAGAAGTAACGGAAGTCCATGCCCAGGTTTACATATTTGTTGAGTCCGTGCTCGTGCGGGAGCTCGATCCCCAAGCCGACCGATTTGCCGTTGGCACTCGCCGCTCCCCTGTTGGCCGCCTCCATGATGCCGGGGCCGCCACCGGTGATGACCGCCACGCCACGTTGCGCGATCTTGCGCCCGACGGTACGTGCCGCTTTGTAGAGCGGATCGGTCTTGGGCATGCGGGCGCTACCGAAGATGGTCACCGCAGGGCCGAGCTCGGCAAGCGCGCCAAAGCCGTCGACAAACTCGGCCTGAATGCGCAGTACACGCCACGGATCGGCATGCAGCCAGTCGGTCGACTCCTCGGGTGCCAGCAGGTTGGCGTAGGTGTTGTCCTTAGGAATCATGGGGCCGCGCATGACCACGGGGCCGCGTCGGTACGTCTCGTCGTAGGCAGGCTCGCCCTCGACGTTCTCATTTTTAATCATGGGTACTCCTATCGAGAAAAAGAAAACGGGCGGGGTCGACGCCATGCGCCAAACACCCGCCCGAACATCAACCATTCGGTATGGTACCCACGATGCATCAAGTGCTTGCAAGCCATCGGTCAGCGGTCGCGCAGCCGATGCCAGCGAATGCAATGCCCGCCGCCGGCCGCGAACAGCTCGTAAGCGAGCCCGGAGCTCTTAGTAATCCACCGACGCAGGGCTGTTCATCCAGTCGCTCACAAACGCACCGTAACGGCCCTCGATAATGGCCTGGCGGGCCTGCTGCATAAGGTTGAGCAGGTAGTAGATGTTGTGCATCGAGAGCAAAATGCCGCCGAGCATCTCCTTTTGCGTGACCATGTGGCGGATGAGCGCACGGCTGTAGCCGCCCGTGCATACCGGGCAGGTGCAGGTGGGATCGATGGGGCCGTCGTCGTGCGCAAAGCGCGCGTTGCGGAAGTTAAGGCGACCCTCGCTGGAGAACGCCGTGCCCATACGACCGGTACGCGTCGGCAGCACACAGTCGAACATATCGATGCCCACGCCCACGCCGCGCACAAGGGTGGTGGGGTTGCCGACGCCCATCAGGTAGCGCGGCTTGTGCTTGGGCATATACTCGCTCGCGAGCGGTGCCAGCGTCTCAAACATGGTCTCGTGGTCCTCGCCCACCGAGTAGCCGCCGATGCCGTAGCCGGGGAAGTCGCCGCACTCCTCCAGATGGCGCAACGAGCGCAGGCGCAGGTCCAGATGCATGCCACCCTGGACGATGCCAAAGAGTGCCTGGTCATCGCGGGTGTGTGCCTTGTAGCAGCGCTCGGCCCACATACTCGACAGCTCCACGGCGCGCTCGACATAGGCACGCGTGGCGGGATAGCCGGGGCACTGATCGAGCTGCATGCAGATGTCGGAGCCGAGCTTCATAGCGATTTCCATGTTGTCCTCGGGCGTCCAGAACACGTGGCGGCCGTCGTAATCGTTGACGATAAAGCGCACGCCCTCGTCGGTGAGCTTGACGGCGTCGTTGTGACTAAAGACCTGAAAACCGCCCGAGTCGGTGAGGATGGGGCCGTGCCAGTTCATAAACTTGTGCAGTCCGCCCAGCTCGGCGATGGTGTCCTCGCCGGGGCGCATGGACAGGTGATAGGTATTGGCAAGCACGATCTGGGCGCCGAGCTGCTTGACGGTCTCGGTGGGAATGCCCTTGACGTTTGCCTTGGTGCCTACGGGCATAAAGATCGGCGTCTCGATGTCGCCGTGCGGGGTGTGCAGCACGCCGGCACGCGCGTGCGTGGTCGGGTCCTCGGCGATCAGGTCGAATTTAAAGAGGCTTTGGTCCATAAACTGGAACTCCTTGGTTGCGGCTCATACGCAAACCATTATACGGGCAACCCGCAAGAAGCACCGACTCGACAGAAACTGGTGCATTAAACGACTAGTCGTTGGGGACGTTCTTAAACGACTAGCTGTTGGGGACAGTCTTCAGGGCAGCCTGACAAAGGAGTGCCCCAATCTGCCGGCACTCAGGGACTGTCCCCAAGTGCCGGCAAGAGCGTCCCTCTCAACTAGTCATTTAAGAACGTCCCCAACGACTACATCCAGCGAAAACCCGCCAAAGTGAGCAAGGTGCCTTCAAGCAAAATGGTGCCGCAGGTTGAGCATAAGTCAGCGAGCGGGCCGCATTTGAGGCAAGGTGACGTGAAACGAAAGGGCGCTGACCTTCTGGTCGCGCCCTTGAAGTTGAACGTCAGATTGTCCAAATGCGGCCCGCGCAGCGTCGAGCTGTTACGCAGTTTGGTAAAACCGCGTAACCCTACGGCCGCTGGCCCATGCCGCCCTCGAGGGTGACGGTCTCGCCGTTCATGTACTTAAAGTCGGGGCCGCAGAGCTGAACGACCACGCGGCCGATCTCCTTCTCGACGTCGCCGTAGTGGCCCGCCGGCGGCATGTGGACGTTGGCCTTGAACGCCTCGGGATAGGCATCCTGGAAGTTCTCGAGCGCAGCGGTCCAAGCAAGCGGGCACACGATGTTGACGTTGATGCCGTCGGGACCCCACTCATTGGCGGCGACGCGGGTCAGGCCGCGGATGCCCTCCTTGGCGGCAGCATAGCTGCACTGGCCATAGTTGCCAAACAGGCCGGCGCCCGAGGCAAAGTTGACCACGGAGCCCTTGGTCTCCTTCAGGTACGGATAGGCCTTCTGCATGTACAGGTAGGTGGCATACAGGCCAGAGTAAATGGCCAGGTTGAACTGGTCCATAGTGTGGTCGGCGATGGTCACACCCGAAGCGCTGGCCTGAGCGTTGTTGACGACGGCGTCGATGCGACCGAACTCCTCAATCGCCTTGTCGATAACGTTCTGCACGACGGCCTCGTTGTCCTGACCAGCCGAGACATCGGCCTGAACAGGCAGCACCTTGACGCCGTACTCCGCCTCGAGGGACTCCTTGGCGGCCTCGAGCTTGGCAACGTTGCGGCCGGTAATGACGAGGTTTGCGCCCTCCTTGGCAAATGCGATATCGATGCCGTAGCCGATGGAGCCAGCGGAGCCGTCCTTAAGCGTGGCCTTGCCGCCGCCGGTGACGATTACGGTCTTACCAGTGAAAAGTCCCATATAAAGTCCTTTCAAATCGCGGCGGACACGCCCGCCGACTGCGCGCATCCAAATTCACGCGCCAAAAGCTGGAATGTAACTTTAGCGTGTTCAAGCGAAAATAAAAGACCGCGGTAGGCGAACGGCACCACGTCGTTCGGCGAAGGGATTGTCAAGTAAAAACTGGATAAAGCGGCCGAGTTATTGTTATCAGATCGAGCCATCGAACACGTTTTGAAACTTTGCTGCGGCACGTAGGATGTCGGCGCGAAACTTTATCATAGGGTGACAAACAACGATGAGGAGCACATGCCTATGACAGACGAGCTGGACCCCCAGACTCAACAGCATATTGATGATTCAGCAGACGCCGTCGACGGCTGCGATACTCCTACCTGCGTCGACGCCTCCACCGATGCGCACGCCGGTGCGGACAAGGCAACGGACACAGACGATACTGTCGAGCATGACGAAAGCGAGCAGCCGGAGCTGAGCCATGCCGAACCCGACACGGAACCCGCACCACAGGCAGCGGGCCCCATCGAGGTGTCTTCGGAAGAAGAGCTCGATGCCGTCATGGACTCCATGATGGATGCTGTCAAAGCGATGAAAGACGCCGTCGCCGATGCCGAGATTGATGCCGAGGAAGAGGAGGCCGCCGAGGCGGCCTCGACCTTCGTGCCCGGCGAGACTCCGGTCGCCGACCAGGGCAGCACCATGCCCTCGTTTCTGCAGCTCGAGCACCCCACGATTGGCGCCGACGCGGTCGATCCGCACGCAGCAGGCTTTTCTGTGGTCGAGGGCGGTACCGGCAATATCGCCGCGCCGCAGGCTGCCGATGCGGATGCTGCCGACACCGCTCGCCCGACCGCCCCGCATTCCCCCGCCGCGAGCCGCGATCTGGGGACCGCTGTCTCGAACACTGCGAACGCCGTGGGCACCTTTATCGCCCAGGGCGCCTCGGCCATGCGTGAGATGAACGCCGCGAAAAAGGCACTTTCCGACGCCCGCGCCCACTTGGCCGAACTTGAGCAGCGCATTGCCGATCAGGCCGAGGAACTCGAGACGCGCCAGGATATCGCAGGCCGCTACGACCAGATCGTCGCCGACCAGCGCCAGGCGATTGCCACGGCCCAAAAGACTGCAGCGGCTGCTGAGATTGACCGTGATGCCCACGCCGCCAAGGCGACAGAGCTCAAGGGCCAGCTCGAAGAAATGAAGACAGAGGATGACGCGACTGAACTCCGCTTGAAGGCCGCGCTCGACGCCGTGGAGGCCCGCGAGGCGAGCTCGCGCGAGACCGGCAACCGCCTCGTTCGACGTCTTGAGGATTCCAAGCGCATCCGCGACAAGGTGAAGACCGAGCGAGACGCCGGCATTGCGGCCGCACAACAAACCGTCGACGCCACGCGCGCCCAGCTCGAGACGCTGCGTCATGAGTATGCCGAGCTGCAACGCAATCCCTCGGCAAATCCCGCCAACTATACGGTACGCACCAGCGAGCTCTCGATGCAGATCTCCGACACGGCAGATGCCCTGCGTAAAGCCGAAGAAGATGTCCCGCGCATCACCGCCGACCTTGAGCACTCGCTTGCCGCAGCCGAGCAGGCCGTCGAGCAGGCTCAAGCCCCTATCGCCGACGCAAAGCGCGCGCACCAAGCCGTGACGACCGAAGCCGATGCCGCGCGCGACGAGCTGCAGACGGCGAAAACGGCCGCCGCGACTCGTCAGCGCGAGCTGCGCGAGAAGATCACTGCCGAGGACAAGGCACGCCGTGACCAGGAGCAGACCATCGCCAATGCCCAAGCAGATGCCGCACATGCGCAGTCGATCATCGAACAGGCGACCGAGGTGCACGACCACCCAGAGATCACTGAGTCGCTTGCAGGATCCTTGGCCCGAGACAAAGCCGAGCACGCCGAGACCGAGCGAGAAGTCGCCCAGCTCGAGGCCGCCGAGGACGCGGTGCGCGAGCGTACCCGCGACTCCCGCATCAAATTCACCGGCGCCATTGTCTGCATCGTCGCCGCAATCCTGGTGATCATCCTAGTCTGGCTGTTCGCAAGCAAGTAGGCAGGGCACCAAGTAGTCTTTGGGGACGTTCTTAAACGACCAGTCAAACAAGAACGTCCCCAACGACTAATCAATGATGAGAGTGGATAATCTCCCACTTTGAGCCCGCAGAAGGGCCAAAAACGGGAGATTATCCACTCTCATTCCGCAGGTACTCATTTAAGTACGTCCCCAATGAGTGCCACATTGACAGCCAAGGCAAGGCCGATGCTTTGGCAGCGTCAGGTGGTTACGCGGTTCGTAGAACCGCGTAACTAACAAATGAGCATCGCGTCGCCAAAGCTGAAGAAGCGGTAACGCTCCTCGATGGCGGCGGCGTAGGCATCCATGATCTGGTCGCGGGAGGCAAGCGCGCTCACGAGCATCATGAGCGTAGAGCGCGGCACGTGAAAGTTCGTGATCAGCGCGTCGACCACGTGATAGGTCGAGCCGGGCATGAGGTAGAGCTGTGTCGTCGCATTCTCGCGCACCACGATGTCACCGCGGCCGAGCGTGTCGGCGCCGTCCTCGCGGCCTTCAAAATAGCGCGCCGTCACAGCCGGATCGAACACCGGGGCATCCGCATCAAAGGCGCTTTCGAGCGAACGCACTGCGGTGGTGCCGACGGCAATCACACGATGACCCTCGGCCTTGGCCTTGTGCACGGCGTCGACAACCTCCTGCGACACGTGGTAGCGCTCGGTGTGCATGACGTGCTGCGTGGGGTCGTCCTCCTCCACCAGACGGAAGGTATCGATGCCCACCTCGAGCTCGACAGCGGCGAACTTCGCACCCTTGGCCTCGATAGCAGCCATGAGCTCGGGGGTAAAGTGCAGGCCCGCCGTGGGGGCGGCAGCCGAGTGCTCCTCCTTCATGGCATAGACGGTCTGGTACTTCTCGGGATCGCCCTCGTAATCGGTAATGTAGGGCGGCAGCGGCACGTGGCCGGCAGCATGGATGGCCTCGTCGAGCGTGCGCGGGTCGCCGGCGGCATTGCAACCGGCCGGCTCAAATCGCACCAGGCGTCCGCCGCGGCTATCGGTAACAAAGTCGACGACCTCGGCCGTCAGCACCACGGGAGCCCCCTCGGGCGCATGGGCGCCACCGGCACGATACTCAATCTGAGCGCCGGGCTTCAGACGCTTGCCAGGCTTAACCAGGCACTCCCACACGTGACCCAGTGGATCCACGTCCTCGCGGCGCTTAAGCAGCAGCGTCTCGACCACGCCGCCCGAGCCCGCCTTGCGACCGATCAGACGGGCCGGCATCACGCGCGTCTGATTGATGACGAGTACGTCGCCCGGCTCGATATAGTCGATGATGTCACGGAAGATACGGTGCTCAACGGTACCGCCGTGCTCCAGCGGCGTTCCCGCCTCAGATCCCTTGCGATTCACCACCAGCAGGCGGCAGGAGTCACGCGGCTCGGCAGGAGCCTGGGCGATGAGCTCATCGGGCAGGTTATAGTCAAAATCATCAGTACGCATAGACACGTCGGATTCTCCTTATATAGCTAAAGTCCGCTCTACATCCTAGCAGGCTGCCAGCTCAAAAGAACTACTATTTGGAAGCTTTGCGCTCGTCACGGATGCGGGCGCGGTCCATGGCCGCCTCGACGGCCGAAAAGCGGCAGCCACAGTAGTTCTGCCGATACATGCCCAGCTCGCGCGAACGACGCGTGGCCTCGGGATAATACGGGCGAAAATCGCGAATCACCGGCGTGAGCCCGCGGGCGGCAGCCAGGCGCTCGAGCACATCATTGCACGTTTCGAACAGCTGATAGGGCGAGACAGCGAGCGTCGTGCCTACATATTCAAACCCGCGCTCCTGAGCCACACGGCATGCCTCGGCCAGGCGTAGGGCATAGCACGTGCGACAGCGACGGGGCCGATCGGCGCCCAGCGGGGCCACGCCGGCCTCCCAGCGCTCACGGTCCTCTCCGGCCTCGATAAGCTCGATGTCGCCGTCGGCACACCACCGGCGCAGCTCGTCCAGACGCCGCCGCCATTCATCGTGCGGCTGAATATTGGGGTTAGTCCAGCAGATCGTGGGCTCAAACCCCTCCTCGCGCAGCAGGCGAACCGGCTCAAGCGAGCACGGCGCGCAGCAAGCATGCAGCAACAACGGCTTCATGGACATCTCCTCCCAATCTTTGCCCAGGGTAGTCTTTTTGGGACGGGGCTATTTTGACTACTTTTGATGTAAAGCAGTTCCAAATACCTGCATCAACAGGAAAGTAGTCAAAATAGCCCCGTCCCAAAAAGACTACTTTGCGAAAAAGCGCACGCCAAAGGACGTGTCCTCGCAGGCGACAATACGGCGGTCGCGCAAAATGGTCCACACGTAATACCAATCGCCCACACAGCCCGACAAATGCAGGCCAGCCGCCAGGTAGCACAGCAGCGGATAGCCCGAAAATGCAAACCCCAAGGCAAACGCCGCCGTCAGGATCACCGTGGGCGCCAGGCAAATGGCAATGTAGCGCCGGCGCGAATACACAACGCCCTCGGCACAGGCGTAGATCATCGCCGTCTCGCGATTCGCCCCAAAGGTCACATGCGCGCCCGCAGGCGCCAACAGCTTAAAAAACGCGGCGTGTAACAGCTCGTGCACGGCAAATGCCGCCGCCGAAACCGCGATCACACCGACCATCCAGCCCACAACCGCCATCCAGCCGCCCGCTTCGGCCGCATCCAAGTCCGCAGGCCCGCCCAGCAGCATAAACACCGGCACCAGGCACACGGCAAATACGCCAAGCACGGCCATCCCCCACACGAAGCAGGCGTGCAGAAAATCCTCGTCCTCAAACGCATGTATGTTGGAAATCTCATTCATAGCATCTTAGGATAGCGCCCCTGCCACGCACCCACCCGCATGTGCGATAATGTCGAACGATATGCACGAATTGACCACCGCGCCGCCAGGCCTTGCGCCGGCCGCGCTTTCACCTATGCGAAGGAGTCCCATGGCATCTAAATACTCCATGAACGACCGTCCCAGCTGGCCGCGCCGCGCCATCGTTACCGCTGGCGAGCCCTACGGCAACAAGGGCCTGCACTTTGGCCACGTCGGCGGCGTCTTTGTCCCGGCCGACTTCTTCGCCCGCTTCCTGCGCGACCGCCTGGGCCGCGAGAACGTCATCTTCACCTCGGGCACCGACTGCTACGGCTCGCCCATCATGGAGAGCTACCGCAAGCTCAAGGAGAACGAGGGCTTCGACAAGTCCATCGGCGAGTATGTCGAGTCCAATCACTCCCGCCAGGCCGCGACCCTCAACAACTACAACATCAGCTGCGATATCTACGGCGGTTCGGGTCTTGAGCCGGCCGTGCAGATTCACAACGAGGTGACCGCCGAGATTATCGAGCGCCTGCACGAGCAGGGCACCATCTCCAAGCGCTCCACGCTGCAGTTCTACGATGCCAAGGCCGGCACGTTCCTCAACGGCCGCCAGGTTATCGGCCGCTGCCCCATCCAGGGCTGCAAGTCCGAGAAGGCCTATGCTGACGAGTGCGATCTGGGCCACCAGTTTGAGCCCGAGGAGCTCATCGCGCCCAAGAGCCAGCTCACCGGCGAGGTGCCCGAGTTGCGCCCGGTCGACAACCTCTACTTTGACCTGCCGGCCTACCTCGACTTTATGAAGACCTATACCGCCAAGCTCGCCCAGAACCCGCAGGTTCGCTCCGTGGTCTCCAAGACCATGGAGGAATGGCTGCTGCCGGCTCAGCTCTACATCCAGAACAAGTTCCGCGAGGCCTTCGATGCCGTCGAGGATCAGCTTCCTGAGCACACCGTCCTGGAGCCCGAGGGCAACAAGAGCAGCTTTACCGTCACCTTCCCCAGCTGGAAGGAGCGCGACGATGCCCACGCAGTGCTCGCCAACGGCGGCGTGCGCTTCCGCAGCGGCAAGGCGCTCGTGCCCTTCCGCATCACCGGCAACATCGACTGGGGCGTTCCGGTGCCCGAGGTCGACGGCGTGACCGACGTCACCTGCTGGTGCTGGCCCGAAAGCCTGTGGGCGCCCATCAGCTACACCCGTACCATACTCGCCCGCGACGCCCGCGCCGCCGGCGTGACCGAGGGTGTCGCCGCCCAGGACGCCGCCCTCATGGGCGAGCCAGCCGCCGATTCCACGCAGGTCCCCGTGCCCACCTACCAGCACAGCTCGCTCGACTGGCGCGACTGGTGGTGCTCTGACGACGCTCAGATCTACCAGTTTATCGGTCAGGACAACATCTATTTCTACTGCATCGCGCAGACCGCCATGTGGGAGGCCCTGGGTTGGGACCTCACGCAGAGCACCGTCAGCGCATGCTACCACCTGCTCTACATGGGCAAAAAGGCCAGCTCGTCCTCGCAGACGCCTCCCCCACCGGCAGACGACCTGCTCAACCACTACACCTGCGAGCAGATGCGTGCGCACTGGCTGTCGCTCGGCCTTTCCGAGAAGCCGGTGAGCTTTAGCCCCAAGGCATATGACACGCGCGTGACCGGCAAGGACAAGGACGGCAACGAGGTGCGCGCCTGCGACGACAAGCGCGTTATCGACCCGGCCCTTAAGGAGAGCGCGCTGCTGACCGGCGTGTTCAACCGCCTGGCCCGCAGCTGCTTCTACGGCGTTGCCGTCAAGGAAGGCGACGAGAGCCCCTATCGCAACGGCTGCATTCCTGCCGGCGCGGCCTCTGCCGCCGTGGTCGAGGCTGCCGAGCAGGCCGCCCTTGCCTTTGAGCAGGCCATGTACAAGTTCGAGACGCACCGCGCGCTCGCCGTGTGCGACGACTACCTGCGTGCCGCCAACAAGCGCTGGAGCGACGCCTCCAAGGCCGCCAACAAGCTCGAGGGCGCCGAGACCA
The DNA here is from genome assembly GCF_003469895.1 of Collinsella sp. AM28-11LB. Lineage (NCBI taxonomy): Bacteria > Bacillati > Actinomycetota > Coriobacteriia > Coriobacteriales > Coriobacteriaceae > Collinsella > Collinsella sp. AM28-11LB. The sequence goes on along the minus strand of NZ_QSKJ01000004.1, from coordinate 149,710 downwards.
ACGCCGCCATGACGCAGGCCCTCATCGACGCCTTTACCGAGCTACGCGTGGCGACCGTCCTCATGCACGGCATTGTGCCGGCCGGCTGCGAGCTCATCTGCGAGTACTTCGACGTCGACCCGGTCGCCTTCTTCAGCTGGGATAACATCTTTGCCTCCACGGACGAGCTTGTGGAGAGCCTGGGCGAGAAGCCCGGCGAGCACCGCGTGAAGCCGCTGCCCCCGCGCTTCGACTTCTTTAGCAAGCACGAGAGCCAGTACTAGACAACCGGCAAGGCGCAGTAGTCAATTTGGGACGGGGCTTTTTTAGCTACCCGTCCCATCCTTGGCTGCAGCGCTTGCCAAAACAGACGGGATAGCTAAAAAAGCCCCGTCCCAAATTGACTACTTGAGTGGAACAGGAAGGAAAGACGGATGTCCAAGCCGCGTCGTCGTAAGCAGAAAAAGCAGGTTAAGCCCGAGCTCAAGCTCAGGCAGTTTGCCGCTACCGAGCTTTCCGACAAGCTTGCCGCCCAACCCTCCGCCGCCGATCTGCCGCGCTTTATGGTCGACACGGTTGCCGGCGCCTATGCGCCCACCGATGCCGAGCTTATGATCGAGGGCTTCGGCGCCGCGGCCACACGCCCCGTCACGCTGCGCGCCAACACGCTCAAGGCATCCGCCGAAGACATTGCCGCGGCACTCGACGCCGCCGGCATCGTCCATCGCACCGTCGCATGGTACCCAGACGCTTTCATCCTGCCCGAGGCCCAGGTTTCCGACCTGTGGGGCCTCGACATCTATCGCGACGGCAAGATCTACCTGCAGAGCCTGTCGTCCATGATGCCGCCGCTCGTGCTGGGCGCCCAGGCCGGCGAGGACATCCTGGACATGTGCGCAGCCCCTGGCGGCAAGACGACGCAGATCGCCGCCCTCACCCAGGGACAGGCACACCTCACGGCCTGCGAGATGAGCATTCCCCGCGCCGAAAAGCTTGAGGCCAACTTGGGCCGCCAAGGCGCCAAAAACGTGCCTGTCATGCGCATTGACGCGCGCGAGCTTGACGAGTTCTTCCGCTTTGACCGTATCCTGCTCGACGCCCCCTGCACCGGCACGGGCACCGTTATCAGCGACAACGAAAAGAGCCTACGCGGCCTCACCGAGCAGTTGCTCAACAAATGCGCCCGCTCGCAGCGCGCGCTTCTGGACCGCGCCTTGGGGGCCCTCAAACCGGGTGGCACGCTGGTCTATTCAACCTGTTCGATCTTGCCGCAGGAAAACGAGGATGCCCTGCAAGAGGCCCTCGACAAGCATATGGACTGCGAGCTCATCCCCCTCGACGGCACGCCAAGCGAAAGTGAGGCACGCCGCGCCCAGGAAGCTGGTGAGGAGCCACGTATCGAGTCCAACGCCCTCACCGAGGCCATCGCCGCCGGCCATGTCTCGTCCGTCGCCAACGGTATGCCCGGCACGCTCACCATTCCGCCTAGCCGCGACTTTGAGGGCTTCTACATTGCCCTGATCCGAAAACGCAGCTAGCGCACGGATCCAAAACTCAACAAGCTATCTCCGTGCGCGTTTGCCCTGCTGGTCGCGATGCTGTTTAAGCATCGCGCGCTCCTTGCGTTCGGCCCTTTTACCCTTAATGGCCGTGACCACAAAGTAGATGACCGCGGCGGCAACGATTGCGCCCACACACAGGCCAATCGAGCCCAACATTGCCGAGAATTCCATACCGCGTCACCTTTCTTTTGCATACGGGACTTTCAAGATAGCACCTCGATTCCCGCCACCACAGCTCCTTCACGTTCGCCGGCCCTTCGGTCTAACGGATGACGCGGCGGGGAAAAATCAACTCGTCAAACGATTTAGCAAGCACAGCGCTGCCGGCACCCTGCCGGCCGTCATCACATAGAATCGAGCCTCCATGGATACCCTCAACGATCTAAACGAGCGCGTCGACGCCTTCGTCCGCACCAGCTCCTTCGACACGCCCACCGCGACAAACGACCAAGCCCCCATCGATGTTCCCGCCGAGGTTCACGAGGACATCGTCGCCTCGGTCGATTTTTCCGAGGTCGAGCTTGCGGACGAATTTACCGAGCCCCAGGTAGCCGTAACTCCCAATGGCCTTTTGCCCATGGAGCCGCTGCCCATCGACGGGCGTCTGCGCAAGGCGGCCCTCCGCATGCCCGATGAGATCGAGGAGGCCAGCGGCTTTACGCTCTTTGGCCGCCGCATCAAGTCGCTCATTTACACCACCGATGTCGCGGTTATCCGCAACTCCAATGCCGATGCCGTCTTTGCGGTCTACCCTTTCACGCCGCAGCCCGCCATTACGCAGGCGCTGCTGACCGTCGCCGAGTGCCCGGTCTTTGTAGGCGTGGGCGGTGGCACCACTACCGGCAAGCGCTCCGTGCAGATGGCAGCCGTCTCCGAGATGCAGGGCGCGGCGGGCTGCGTGGTCAACTCCCCCGCCACCGCCGAGATGGTCGAGCACATCACCAACATCGCCGACATCCCCGTCATCGCCACGGTCGTTCGTTGCGACGACGATGCTCACGCCAAAGTGCGCGCCGGCGCCAAGATCCTCAACATCGCAGCCGGTAAGAACACGCCGCAGGTCCTGCGCGAGCTGCGCGAGCACTATCCCAACCTGCCGCTCATCGCGCCGGGCGGCAAGACGCCCGAAAGCATTCGCGAGACCATCGCCGCCGGCGCCAACGCCATCATCTGGACGCCGCCTTCGGCACAACAGCTACAGACCGACATGATGCAGCGTTATCGCAAGATGAAGGAAGACGCCACGCCCGTTATTTCGCGCGAAAATGTACCTATTATTGATCAGGTCGCCGCCGCCGAGGTCAGTCAGGTCGAGAATATGAATCCCGACGTGCCAATTCCCGACGAGGTCATCGAGCGCGTCGCCTCGATCCACGAGCGCGTTGAGGAACGTCGCGCCAACCGCGGCCTCAAGCCGTCGCTACACGGCTTTTTCTTCCGCGGAAAGAAACGCTAGCAAAACAACTTGGCCCGCCCCACAAACGTGAGGCGGGCCGTTTTCGTTTGAGCAATCATGCGGCGACGTGATGGGGCAAATTAATCCACGCGCTTGTCGCCCATAAAGAAGAGCGCCACCGTACCAGGTCCGGTGTGCGAACCAATCAGAGCACCGATATTGTTGATCTCAATCTTGCCTTTGAGCTGCGGAACCTGTTCCTCAATCAGCGCCGCAACTGCCTCGGCATCCTCTCGGCACGCCGAATGCGACATGATGCACTTACCCGAATAATCCGCACCGTCCTGCACGTGTGCCAACATGGTCTTAGCCATCTCGGAAATCGCGCGCTTCTTAGTGCGTATCTTTTCACGTGGCGACAGCCTACCTTCGCAATCGACCGTCATAAGTGGGCAAATCTTAAGCGCCGTGCCGATGATCGCGCTCGCAGCCGAAATGCGACCGCCGCGCAGGTAGCTCGACAGATCGGTCGAGAAGAACCAGTGGTGCAGGTTGAGCTTGTGCTCCTCGATCCAGGCAGCCGTCTCATCGAGTGAAGCCCCGCTATCGCGCACGTCGGCGGCATATTCCAGCAACAGGCCAAAGCCCGAAGACGCCGCCAGCGAATCGATGACGCGCACCTTGCCGTCCTGAGGATAGCGATCCGCGAGCATCTGTGCCGCAACGCAGGCCGATCCATACGTGCCCGAAATACCCGACGACAACGTCAGGTGCAGCACGTCTTTACCCTCGGCAACAATCGGCTCCCAAAACTCCTCATACTCACCCACGCTCACCTGAGACGTCTTGGGCATGGCACCCGCGGCAATCTGGGCAAAAAACTCGTCCGGCGTAATTGACTGATACAGATCGTCCGTATAGACAACATCGTCGATCTCGTAATGAAAACACACGACAGGGATATTGCGCGACGCAAAGAACTCCCGAGTTCGGTCGGCGGCAGATTCACAGGTCAGGACAAAATCACTCATATGAGGCTCCTTACTCATTGCTGCGCAAATTATCGCACAGTGAGCCTACATACGGTACATATGTTCACTATTTACCAAATAGAGCCAGAGGTAGTGAACATCTTTACCGTCATCATCTCTATCGACCCCAGCGGCATGCGTCTGTAAAAACGACCCTACGTCTCCACCCAACCGCCATATCTACCTCAACTAAATCGATTTATCAAACCGTTCGGCAAACAATTCGGCCGCCTATCCCCAATCGAAACAAAAGCGGCGCATACTGATAAACATTTGACGCTGTTTATCAGTTTTACCAACCACATCGGAAGGTGTTTCATGGTCGCATTCGATCGCAATCCGCAAGACTTTAAGTATCTGCGCCTGCTGTCGAGACAGTTCCCCACCGAGCAATCCGCGTTCACCGAGATCATCAACCTCTCGGCCATCCTCAACCTACCCAAGGGCACCGAACATTTTATGAGCGACGTGCACGGCGAGTACGAAGCCTTTATGCACATCCTCAACAACTGCTCGGGCGTCGTGCGCGAGCATGTCGACGAGATCTTTGGCGAAACGCTCTCCTTTGACGAAAAGGGTGAGCTGTGCACGCTCATCTACTACCCGCGCGAGAAGATCAAGCTGGTCCGCAGCCAGCACGAGGATTCCCCCACCTGGTACAAGACAATGCTCGACCAGCTCATTATGGTCGCTCGCTCGCTTTCGAGCCGCTATACGCGCTCCAAGGTGCGTAAGGCCATCCCACGCGATTACGCCTATATCATCGACGAGTTGTTGCACACGCACCCGGACGAGAACAACTATCGCGTGCGCTATCACGAGCGCATCGTGGAGTCCATCCTGGAGACCGCCAGCGCCGACGACTTTATCGAGTCGCTTGCCTCGCTCATCAAGCGCCTGGCTGTCGACCACCTGCACCTGGTGGGCGATATCTTCGACCGTGGCGGCGGCGCTGCCAAGATTATGGACCGCCTGCTCACCTACCATTCACTCGACATCCAGTGGGGCAACCACGACCTGCTGTGGATGGGCGCCGCAGCCGGCGAGCCCGCCTGCATCGCCACGGTGCTGCGCAACAACCTGCGCTACGACAACTACGAAATCCTCGAGAACGACTACGGCATCTCGCTGCGTGAGCTCGTCGCCTTCGCCGACGCCACCTATACCGCCGACGAGTCCATCAGCCCGCTCATCAAAGCCATCAATGTGCTGCTCTTTAAGCTCGAGGGTCAGATTATCCAGCGCCACCCCGAGTTCGATATGGTCGACCGCCTGCTGCTCGACAAGATCGATCACGACACCGGCACGGTCACGCTCGCCGACGGCAGCGTGTGGCAGCTCACGACCAATGACTTCCCCACCGTCGACCCGGCGGACCCCTATTCGCTCACGCCCCAAGAGCAGCACATCATCGACAAGCTCGTGTCCGAGTTTGTCACCGCCGATCACCTGCATCGCCATATCGATTTCCTCTATTCCCACGGCTCGATGTACAAGGTCGCCAACGGCAACCTGCTGTTCCATGGCTGCGTGCCGCTCAACGAAGACGGCACCTTTAGCAGCATGAACTGCCTGGGTGCCTGGCACGCCGGCCGCGATTACTTCGATTTTTGCGATTACATTGCACGCCGCGCCTGGCGCGTGGGCGACCGCGATGCTCTCGACTGGATGTGGTACCTGTGGATTGGCTTTAACTCGCCCGCCAGCGGACGCGTGGTGCGCACGTTCGAGCGCGCCTACATCGCCGACAAGAGCACGTGGGTCGAGCCGATGGACCCGTACTATACGCTCACCACGTCCTCGTCCGTTTGCGACGACATCATGCGCGAGTTTGGCGTCGCCCCCATGGCCTGCTCGCCGACGGGTCACATCATCAACGGCCACACGCCCGTTAAAACCACCAAGGGCGAGCAACCCATCCGCGCCGAGGGCAAGTTGCTGGTCATCGATGGCGGCTTTTGCCGCGCTTACCATCCCAAGACGGGTATCGCCGGCTATACGCTCATCTCGAGCTCGCGCGGCTGCCGCCTCAAGTCGCACCGGGCCTTTACGACGGTTGCCGAGGCACTCACGCGCAACGTGGACATCGAAAGCGAGACCAACCGTTTTGACCAAGCAGACCGTCGCCGCATGGTGAGCGACACCGATACCGGCGCCAAGATCCGCAGCCAGATCCAGGACCTACGCCAACTGCTCGATGCATATAGAAACGGTGCTATCGAGAAGCGCGCCTAGCCCCGCTTGCGGGGATTGGCTAAACTTGCTGAGTTTGTCATCCCCACGGCGTCCCGGCGCCACCCTAAGGCAGGTACCATGCAAAAGCTCCTTGCGCAGATCATGAAGTTTGGCGTCGTCGGTGTCATTGCCACGGTTATCGACTTTGGCATTATGAATCTGCTCCACTACGGTCTGGGCCTCAACATCCTGATCGCCAACACCAGCGGCTTTATTGTCTCGCTCATCTTTAACTATGTCGCGAGCATGAAGTACGTGTTTGCGCACAAGGAAGGCATGAGCCGCCGCCGCGAGTTCATCATCTTTGTCGTGCTTTCCGTGATCGGTTTGGGGCTCAACGACGGCATCGTGCTGGCCCTCAACGCCGGACTGGGACTCGAGGCCAATATCGCTAAGATCTGCGCCACCGCGCTTGTCATGGTCTACAACTTTGTAACGCGCAAGATCTTCCTGGAGGGCGAGGAGACAAAATAGCTCCACACCCTGCAGCATTACGGCGCCCACGGACAACGCGCGCTCAGCGCAGTATCGTCCGTGGGTGCCGCTCGTTTACGGGCAAATTTTCAACGTTTGCGGATTAGCTCTTGAAAATTTGGCGAGTTCGTATAGTTCTTGGCAAAGACCTTACGTTTCCCTTGCAAAAGCTCTAAAGTATCCCTGCTCGATTCATCAACGCATTGGATGTGATTACGTGCGCAAGGCGCTGGCACAACCTCATACCAAGCAGTTCCTCAAGTTCGCTGTCGTGGGTCTTATCTCCTTTGGCATCGACTGGGGTATGCTCATTGCGCTCGTCGAGCTGTTCCACCTCGACTTTTTGATGAGCACCACGGTTTCGTTCATCACGTCCGTCGTGGTCAACTACTGGCTCAGCATGAAGTACGTGTTCGACCATCGCGAGGGCATGAGCCGCAAGCGCGAGTTCACGATCTTCACCATCCTGTCGGTGATCGGTCTGGGCCTCAACGACCTGTATATGTTTGTGGGTGTCACGTTTTTGAGCATCGGCTACCAGGCTATGAAGGCCATCGCAACGTTCCTCGTCACCTGGTACAACTACTTTAGCCGTCGCTTCTTCCTTGAGGGCGCACGGTCGTAGTCGATTCACTATTTGCTTGAATGTATAACCGGTTGGAATTCCCATTCCAACCGGTTTTTTATTTGTCGAGGTCCCCGGCGACCCAGTCCAATTCGCATGAAAAACGGGCGGCCCGGATGTTAGTCCGAACCGCCCGTCCGGCGCGCTATGTCGAGGCCTCTAGCCTGCAACGTAATACCAGACCACGTTGTCGCCGTTGGAGAGAACGTAGTTGCTGCAGGCCGTCATGGGCGTTGTGCCGTTGACGGAGTACATCCAGCCGCTCGTTCCGCCGTACTGTTTCTCGGCCAAACCACCAATCGCGGAGACATACGTGCCGTACGACGAGCCATGTGCGTTGACAGAAAGGCCCAGCGCGCACAGGGCATCGTAGGCCGTAGCGCCCTCGTTAAAGGTGAAGGTGCCACCAGAAGACACAGGATTGCCCACGGCGCTCGATGTGACCGAAACCGTCACCGTTACGTAGTTGGACTCCTGCGAGCCGCCCTGTCCGCCCGAGGGAGCGCTTCCGCCATTAGAGCTGGAGGCTCCATCAGACGACTGGCCGCCGCCCGAAGAAGCACCGCCAGACACGTTGGAAGTATCGCCGGCTCCCGTATTCTGGGCAGCGGATTTATCTCCAGACTTCTTGCCGTCCTGACCATCGGACTTCTTGCTATCCGAGCTTTTATCCGATTCCTTGTTTGAAGACTCGGAATCGTCCTTGGACTCATCTTTTGCGTCATTCGATGACTTGGAGTCCTTGGAACTGGCTTCGCCCGAAGTCGTAGTCGAGCCAGACGCCTTGGTGTCCTTGGCGACAACGCTCTCCCCCGTCACGGTCTGAACGATCCAGTCGATGGACCAGGCGCCGCTCTCGGAAGGATGGACGAAGCCCAGCGAGACGACGATCAGAATGGCGCACGCGGCAGTCAGAACGCCGAGGAGCGCCTTGCGGCGAGGGGCGGACGCCGCCGAAGCGGCGCCCTTTTGCTTTGCATCGTCGAACTGAATGAACGGGGAATCTGGTTGCTTGGGGTCAGCGTCCTTGGATTTATTGGACACAGCCCTCACCTACCGACGTTTGGTGAACACGAACACGCCGACGATGGCGAGACCGATGACGCCGACGGCAACGCCAACAATGGCAAGCGGGTTGGTGCCAGCCTCCCGCTCGGAAGCACCAGAGGACTTCTTAGCAGTGGTCGTGGAAGCAGCACCCGTATCGGACTTCTTGTCGGACTTGTTGTCCTTGGTCTCGGTCTTGGTCGACACCGTCGTCTTGGTCACCGGCTTCTGGCCCGGGGCAATAGCGCCGCCCTTCGAGCCGGAGCCAGAACCCGCGCCAGCGCCAGTGCCGGAACCAGTACCGGTACCAGAACCGCTGCCGCCATTGGAACCAGCGCCGCCATTACCGCCAGGGTTGGTGGCATTCTTGGTCCACTTGGCATACAGCGTCAGGTCGGCCGTCACCGGCGTGCTAAAGTCATACGCCTGCATGCAAGCCTCATCGGCATACCAACCGCCGAAAGTGTAGCCGTCGCGCGTCGGATCGGCCGGCTTGACCAGCTTGCCATCGGCCGTAGCAACAAACTTAGTATCGCAAGCAGACCCGCCGTTGGAATTAAAGGCAACCGTCCAAGACTCGACAGCTCCAAGCTTAAACAACGTGCCCGAATCATTGATGTAGTACAGGTTGCCAGATGCATCGGCAATGACCGGAGAGTCGCAGTGCTGGTAATGGCCAGCCGCATCATAAATCTGCGTCGCCTCTGCATCGCCGAGCGTATAGCGATACACGCCACCACCAGCAGAGTAGTTGACGTAATCCTTGCTATCCGCGCTGTTAACAGTGAAGTACACATAGGTCTTGCCGCCCTGAACGCTCACCAGCGGAGTAGCAGCAATACCGTTGAGGCCAGCCGGCAGCGCCTTGCCGTCGGCAGCAGCGACCATCGTGGTCTTACCCGTCTTCAGGTTATAGAGAACCAGAGCAGAGCCAGTAGCCGTCTGTCCGCCGACAATCAGATTGTCACCAGACACCGCAGGGGCGCTCAGATTATTCGTAAGGCCCAGATCAACCGTATTCTGTTCACTCAACACGCCCTTCGCCGAGAGCGAAATCACATGGAGCTTTCCGTCGTGCGTCATCTGATAGAAGGTCGAACCATTGGACGGATCGGCAATGCAATCGGCATTTGCGACAGCGCTGAGCTTCATGGTCGAAACGACATCGCCCGTCGTCTTATCAATGCACTTAAGCGTACCCGCGCTCGTAGGAACGATGGCATACTTATCCGTCAAAGCCGCACCAGTCCAGTAATAGCCCTCGGCAGGGTCGATGTTCTGCCAAGAAACTTCGCCCGTGGCAATCTTAATGCACGCAAAGGAGCCATTGCCGTAGGTCGCGTTGTAATTCTCGTCATACGACATATCGACCGAGCCTACATAGACGTACTCGCCGTCCGAAACGACGGTGCAGGAGCTCTGCGTCAGGTCCGTCAAACCAGGCGTCAGCCACTTGCAGATCAGCTTGTCTGCAGTAATCGCCTGGACCGCACCGCCGTTGAGCGGAACGATGATAAGGCCATTGGTATAGATCGGACGAGAGGTATAGCTCACCTTGGAGGCAAGCGGCGCAGAGGCAACCTTTTTGCCCGTGGACGAATCGATCTTAATGAGCTCGTTCTCGGTCGCGATATACACAAAGCCGTTAGCGATGACAGGCTCGCTGCAGTTGGCATACTGCTGACCAGACTCGGCCTTCCAATCGAAGGCCCACTTAAGACCGGCGGCCTGCGAAGGCGTCTTGGCATCCGTTACGGACGTACCGTTGCCGCTGTTGCCGTAGCCAGCCCACTCGGCATCCCAATCAGGAGTCGTCGCATTCGGATCCACGACAATCTTGTCGGGATCGGGCATGGGCGAATCGTCGGTGGTATAGGCAAGCGTAACCTTATCGCCGCTCTTGAGCGTAATCTGGTTGGCGCAGAGTAAGGAGGACTCTCCATTGATATACAGGTGCCAGTTTTTTTTGGTCGCAGCATCCCAGGCATACGGCTTGTGATCGAACGGCGAGTTGATGGAATTGAGGAACCAGTACTCACCCCTCTGGGAGCCGTTGTACGTAACGCCCTTCGCCTTCAGAACCGTCTCAATAAGGTTCTGGGCAGTAGAGCCTTCGGGCAAAGAAACATTGCCTGCCGAGCCCCAGCGAGTATTGTTGCCGTTGACATCGGGGCCGATAACATCGACAGACCCAAGAACCTGACCAGGAAGGGCATCGGCGTCAGCACCATACATAAAGGTGACGGCGTCACCCTCTGTGAGTTCATAGTTGCCGGCACCGACCGTGGCGGACTTGCCATTTACATAGAATTGCCAATAACTGCCGGTCGCAGGATCAGACTTATAGGTCTTACCGTCAAGCGGCGATTTAATGCCGCTGAGGTACCAGCCCCAAGACTCTTCTCTGGTAACGAGCTCAAGACCAGTCTGCTCAAGGAGATCCTTAGCGGTGGAGCCCGCCTTGAGACTCGTCAGGCCCGTCGAAGCCCAGACCTGCTGCTTGCCGTCCTTGTCCTTACCGAGGACCTGAACGGAAGCATGGACAGAATCGGAGGGCAACTGGTCGCCCCAGCCACCGTAGAACCACGTAACGGTATCGCCGGCATGGATGGTGACATTGTCCGCCGTATAGTCACTCGACTTGCCGTTGATAAACAGCTGCCAATAGGTCGAATAATCGAGCGGCTTACCCAGCTCAACGCCGTTGTACTTAAGGCTCAGAATAAAGGAGCCCGCAACAACGGCATCGATGTCATTCGCCTCGAGCGCGACCTTTGTAAGGTCAAGTGCGTTCGAGCCGGACGTCACCACATACTGCGCGTTATCGACCCAAGTCTGAGTCTTGCCCTGGGCATCGCGACCAAAGACGGTCACATTTGCGGCAACCTGGTCCTTAACGACAGGAGACGCGCTACCAGCCGTATAGGCAAACTCAATCTTCTGCCCCTGGGCGAGCTTGACGCTGCTCGCGCCGACCGAGGAAGACGCACCATCAACGAATAGCTGCCAGAAGGCATAAGTCGTCGGATCGTAGGCAAGCGTGCGACCATCGCTCGGGGATGTGATGCTTTCGAGGTAGAAACCGTATGCCGTGTTCGGTTCGTACTTCGCCTTGAAGCCCGTCTTCTCCTGCAGCTTAATGAAGGCATCCGCGGCCGTCGAGCCCTCGTCGAGCTTGAGCTGCGTAGGTGCCACCCAGGTCTGAACCTTGCCGTCGGCATCGGTGCCGATAATCGAGAACGAGACCTCGACTTGCTTCTTGGCGACATCGCCGGTTTCTGTCGGGTTCTCTGCCTGAACGGTAGCCGCGGCGGCAGATCCTGCTTGGCCAGCGGATGCCGCCGAAGACTGCTCGCTCGTGGCAGGGCTCTCCCCCGTCGCCGAGCCTTCGTCGCCAGTTGCTGCCTCTGTTGTGGCGGCACTAGCCGCAGGCGCGCCCTCGGAATCCGAAACCTCGGCGCCGCTTTGCTCAGCGGTACCGCCCGCAAGCGCTGCGTCCTCGCCCGGCGTCGCAGCCTGAGCCACAGCCTCGGCAATACCCTCGGCGCCGTCGGCCCAAAGTTGCGCCGGCGTAGTGCCAAAAGCCAAGGCAAAAACCAGGAACGCCACCAGACCGCGCTTGGCTACACCGCGTGCAATCGCGCCACGGCGATGCAACGAGGCGCGCTCGCGCTCGTCCTCAAACATATCCATTTGTCCCCCATTGTCTGCACTTGGAGCGTTGCCTCGAGGCTGTCCCACGTCATCGCACATGTTGCGCTCGAGTTCCCCCATCGGGGTCCCCCTTCCCTCCAGAGCCCTATGCACACCGGCGGCATGAGCCGCGGTCGCGTGCAAGATGGGAGGCGATCCGACTTAACCTTAACGGCTCAGGCGCGCCGTCCGATCTGCGACGCGAACATCCCGAGCCAAGAGGAATTACGGTTACTGGTACAGCCGGGGACTTGCACCCCGATTCTCCCAAACGCGCAGGAAAACCGCGCGTTCATGCGTCTCCGCACCACCATCTAGGCCATCTATTATTATCGTCAATATGGTATCACGCAAAAGGGCCTCGCACGCAGGCGAAGCCCAAGGTAAAAGCTATTGTTTGCGATAGGAAAATGCGGTGACAGTCGCAGCCTCTAGTGCTTGCCGCCGTGACTGTTGAGCCAGATATTGCGGCCCAGCATAAGCGCCAGCACCAGCGCGCTCACGTAACCCAAAAAGCCAATGACCGGGATACCAAACACAACCGGCTCGATGCGCGCGTAGTACACCACCGACGAACCGATAAACAGGCCGGCAATCACAATTGCCATCGACATGCGGTCGATAATTCCACCCAGCTGTCGCAGCGCCTTATCGCTGCTCATGATCTGCGTGTTCACCTTAAGCTGGCCGCGCGTGAGCATGCGCGAAGCCAAGCCCAGATACTCGGCCGCCTCGAGCGAGCCCTTCGCCGCGCGATAGCTGCTCGCGGCAAGATCGCTCCCCATATCGCGCACGCGCGCATAGGTGCTTTTCTCGTTTTTAATATGCGTCTGGATGATCTGGATCATGTTGACGTTGGGCATGTACTCGGTCAGCAAACCCTCGAGCGTCACCATGCCGCGCGCGAACATCGTCACCACGCTCGGCAGCTCAACGTCATTCTTACGCGCGAGGTTTAACAGCGAGGTCAAAAACTCGCCGATATCCAGATCCTTCAGGTCAAGGCCCGCAAAGTCAGCCACGATAAAGTCAAGATCGGACAAAAACGCTGAATGATCGAGCTCGGCTGAATCGCCGCGCGTCACGGCAAAGCGCATAAGCGAATCCTTGAGCTTGGGCACGTCGCCCTCGGCCACGGCGAAAATCATGTCCTTAACGATGCCACGATCGTGGCTCGACATGCGTCCGACCATGCCCAAGTCGATAAAGTAAACGATGCCGTCCTTGAGAATGATGTTTCCCGCATGCGGGTCGGCATGGAAAAAGCCGTCGTCGAGCACCTGCGTCGAGTAGTCCTCGACGATTGCGGCACCGATCTTTTCCAAGTCATAGCCCTCGGCCACCAAGCGTTCAGGATCGGCGATCGAAATGCCGTCGACGTAGTCCATGACCACCACATGCTCGGTGCAAAGGTCCAGGTAAGACTTGGGACACGACACGCCGCGCACGCTCTTATGGAACTCATAGAAGTCGTTAAGGTTTTTGGCCTCGGCCAAAAAGTTGGTCTCTTCGCGAAACGAGGTCCACAGCTCCTCGACCACGCCGTGCAGGTCCACAAACTGATCGGTGTTGACGAACTTGGAGACAATGCGCACCACCGAGCGGATGATATCGATGTCCTGTGCCATAACCTGCTGCGCACCTGGGCGCTGAACCTTGACGGCCACGTCCTCGCCCGTCACCAGACGAGCGCGGTGCACCTGCGCGAGCGATGCGCTACCAAGCGGATTTGGGTCGATCGCATCGAACATCTCCCCCAAGCGCAGGCCGTACTCTTCTTCCAGACAACTGAGTACGACCTCGTACGGCACCGGCTCCACGTCAGAGCGCAGACGACGCAGCTCGTCGCAAAAGCGTTGCGGCAGAATCTCGGACCGGTTGGCCAGAATCTGCCCCATCTTAACGAACATGGGGCCGAGTTCCTCGAGCAGGCGGCGCAAACGAACCGGCGTGAGGTTATCCCACACGCGGTACTTTTTGACCAGGCGAACAATCTGCCCGATGCGCTCGCGGCGACCCGCCGGCGTGAGCTGGTATTCCTCATCCGGCGCCATCGCCTCGGGCTCCTCGGGGACCATATCGACAGCGCGCGGCTTCTTGCGAGCGCCCGAGACGGCGGCATCGACCTCATCGACAACCGCCGCCTCGTCACCCAAGGGATCTAGATTGTTGTAATCGGTGGTGGAATCTGCCATCTGCGCTGCTACTCGGCCTCTTCGGTATCCTTCGCATCGTCGGGCTCAACGGACTCGACGGGCACCGAGGTCACGTTGTCCTCGACCGAATCGACGATGTCGCGCACATGGGCCAGGAAGGCCGTGCGCTCGGGGGCGGTCATAACGCGGACGCGAGCCAGAATGAGCTCGTCGAGCACGCGCTGGGCCGCGGTCTCGCCCTGCATGCCCAGACGCTCGGTCAGGTCGGAGATGGTGCCGCCGGCCTGCTCGAACATGTCGGACACGCTGCGGGCGATATCGGGGGTGGCGGTGTCCTTGCGGACCTGTTCGCCCTTGGTATTAAGGTCGTCGAGGACCTTTTTGCCGCCTTCGACGGCAACGGCGGCAGCGCCAAAGCCAACGTTGATGGCGCCGTTAACAAGCTGATCGAGTTTCATAACCATGGTTGTCTCCAATCATAAACAACTGCATTGGCGTTCTTGTACCCAAGATCGAGTGAAAGCGACAAAGCGTTTTAGCGCTATTCAATCGACGGGAAATCCCTACCTCACGTTGTCGTTCATCGCGAAAGAGTTCTTCATGGCGCAGCTCGTGGTGTAGAGCACCTTGCCCAGCAGAGCATCGGTCTCCACCCGCACACGCTCGGCAAACTCCTCGTTGGCGCGGGCGAGCTTGGCAGGCACTTCGGCCTCGGGCAGAACGGCTACGGCGGCGTCGACGTCATGGATCTGCTTGTGGCCCATGCCACCGACCTTCTCCTGATAGTCCTCCACGGCGCGGCCGCACTCATGGAAGCGAACGTCAGCCAGCGCGCCGATCAGGCGGTTGGCCCAGTAGAAGTTTTCGGACGTCACGCGAGCCTGTGTATCGGCATAGTACTCGGGCATGGTCTCGACGTTGGCGTACAGCGGAACCAGCGCGTTAAACGAGTTGGAACCAAAGGCCATCCACTGCACGGCGCGATAGGCCGGCTGCGCATAGGGGCGCAGCTGCAACACGGCGAGCTGGCTGTTGCGGTTGATGCCGATGGGGCGATAAGCGCCACGCGTGGCAGGCGTGCCCTTGCTGCCGTAGCAGTCGTACTCCGTGCCCTGGTAGTGGCTCGAAAGCACATACTTAATGTCCTCGATGGTCACCTTGCGCTCGGGCACGCGGCTCCAGGGAATATCGTCGCTCTCGGGCGTGTAGTCGGCGTCGGGGCCGTCCCACACATCGCTGGGGTTGAGGCAGCGCTGCATGTACCACGCGCGCGGCGTGTTGTAGACATGATCGCTGTCGCTGTGCGAGCCAAAGGCCTCGCGCGGGTTAAAGACCACAGCCGGACCGTCGCCCTCAACGCCCAGCGTCAGGTCCAGATGCCACTCGGCCATCCAGGAGCGCAGGTCGGCAGAGCACATGTGGTTGACCTGGGCGCCCTCGGCGTCATCTAGGTCAAAGCTGTCGATACCCAGCTGATTGGGCATGGTCACATAGGCGTCATCAGGCACACGCTTGGCAATCCAGTGGTGGCCACCGATAGTCTCGAGCCACCAGATCTCGTCCACGTCGCTAAAGGCGATGCCGTTGTTCTCGTAGGTGCCGTAGCGCTCGAGCAGGTCGCCCAGGATACGAACGCCGTCGCGGGCGGACTTAGCGTACGGCAGGACCAGGGTCACCATGTCCTCCTCGCCCAGGCCACCAGGCTGCGCCGGCACATAGCCGTCCTCACCCTCGTTGCCCTTGGCGGGCACGTAGTCCACGAGCGGGTCGGCGCCGCGAACGCGCTCGTTGGTGGTGAGCGTCTCGGTTGCGGACATGCCAACATTGAGCTCGTTGAAGCCGGCCTCGGCCCAAATGCCGTGACCGGGGATAACGTCGGGGACGCTCGTGTAGCGCATGGGATTGTCGGGCAGCTCAACGGTCAGGTGGCTCAGGACACTCGTGTAGACACGCGGCTGCTCGTCGGGATGCACCACGCGCATGCGCTTGGGCTCAAACACCCCGTTGGACGAGTCCTCGTTGCGGGCAACCAGCGTCGACCCGTCGTAGCTCGCGTTCTTACCAACCAAAATCGTTGTGCACGGCATGCGCATCCTCCTTGAGCGAAGAAATCAAACAGTAACAGTGTATCGCTTCGGCGCAAAAAGGGCGAAACCGCGACCCCTCGGGACCCCCTCGGGACCCTGTGGTCAAAAAACGCCAAATATGAGTACTGTCACCAATTTAGTAGCAGCAAATTTCCTTGTAATAGGTGCCGAAGATCCCCATTTGTCCAAAAATAAGACAACGTTATTCCCCATAGGTTCAATAAAATGGGCTTCCTAGCGAGAATGAATATCGCTAGGAAGCCCAAAAGACATAAAACATATGTGACTATCTTGGCAACAGTACTCATATTTGACGTTTTTTGACCACGTGGTATATCGCTAACCCCTCAAACAGCCCAAAACGCCTATTTCGATGCGCGCTCCGCCGCCTCGATCACGTGCTTGGCGAGAATCGCGGTGGTCACAGCCCCCACGCCGCCCGGCACCGGAGTAATTGCGCCAACAACCGGCTCAGCAGCATCAAAATCCACGTCGCCGACCAGCTTGCCGGCGGCCTCGTCCCAGTTAATACCCACATCGATGATCGTCTGGCCTTCGCGAACCGCATCCGCGCCAATCGTGCGCGCGCGTCCAACGGCCGCAACCACAATATCAGGTGCACGGCACTCGGCAGCCAAGTCAAGCGTATGCGTATGGCACGTCGTCACGGTAGCGTTGCGAGCCGTAAGCATGGCGGCAACGGGACGGCCAATCACCAGCGACCGACCGACGACCGCGACTTTGGCCCCATCCAGCTCAACGCCGTAATGGTCCAGCAACGCCAACACGGCCTCGGCCGTGCAGGGAGCAAAGCCCTCGCCCCGCCCCGAAAGCGTGGTAAGCAGCGACGCCGGCGTCATAGAGTCAACATCCTTGGCGGGATCGAGCGCCGCGGCAACTGCATCCTCGTCAAGACCGGCAGGCAGCGGGCGGAACAGCAGACAGCCATGAACAGTGGGGTTGGCATTGATGTCCTTAATAGCCGCCAGTAGCTCGTCTTGCGAGACATCGGCAGGCAGCAACACGCGACGAGCCTCGATGCCCACCTTTTCGCAGCGCTTGAGTGCACCGCGCTCGTAGGACAGATCGTCCTCGCGCTCGCCTACACGGACAATGGCCAGCGTCGGGACGATACCCCGTTCGCGCAGGGCGGCGCAGCGAGCAGCAAGCTCCTCGGTCAATGCACGGGCAACGGGAGCACCCTTAAGCAGCTCTGCCATGGCTATCCCCTCTTCCTGGCGGCATCGGCAGCACGGCGTGCCAGCGCATCGGCGCGCGGCAGCCACGTATCCAGCAGTTCATCGCACGCCGCCTCGAGCTCCTCGGCGCGGGCGCGGTCCTTCATAGACGTGGTGTTGGCAAAGAGCGTCAGGCTCGCGCCCTGCATGGCGGCGCGGCAGAACACGGCACCGCACGCCACGTCGGACAGCAACTGGCGCGAGCCCTTGTCCGCCATGTCCTCGAGCAGCGCCAGCGCACGACCACAGGCGTCCATAATGCGGTACGGTGGCATGGCCGCCACGTGCAACGCGTCCTGAATCGCCGCAGGTCGAGCCGGGTCCTCGCGCGGAATACCGTACGCAGCGGACACCTGGCCGTACGCACGAACGTCCTCGGCGACCAGACCCACAAGTTCCTGTGCCAAATCATCCGCCTGGGCAAATGCGCGTGTCAGATCGTCTGCGCGATCGGAAAGCGCGGGATTGGTCGCCCCATAGCGAGCGACCATCCCGCATAACGAAGCGCCCAGCGCGCCCACAAAGGCGCTCGCGCTACCGCCGCCGGGAACCGGCTCGCGCGCGGCAAGCGCCTGGGCAAACTCGCGACAGGTTTTATCCATCATCTCTTGACTCATCGAAACACCTCTGCCCACCGCGCCGGCCACCACGGGCCGCACGCATAATAAAAAAATGGGACAACGACGCCAGGAAGCGGTTGTCCCATTCATCGATCTTGTCCAAGCCAGTCTAGCCCATAAGACAAAGACTGTCAGGAGCTCTGGCTATCGGTGTTTCCGATTGCCGGCTATAGGCACGGGCGCCTAGTCCACCTGAAACGTCGGCAGCAGTGTGTCGATAATCTTCGATCCCATGTCGCGGTTTGCAGTCGAGTACTCCAAATGCGCCGTGGCAATCGTCGAATCCGTGACGATCGTCTTTTCGTAAATGATCGTGTCGCCCTCGCGCCACGAGACCACGTACCAGTTGTCGCCCTCTGCGGTATAGAGGTCGGCCTTGCCCGAGGTGTCCTCATCGACGAACATCTCGTGTGCAGTTTCGTCGTTAATGTTGACGTAGCCAAACAGGTTGATTACAAAGCCCGTCTCCGGGTCCTCATACCTGGCGCCGCTGCCGTTGGGAGTATCTTCCATCTCAAAGCGATTGGGAATCGACATGCTATAAGGATGCATGTCGTTCGTGTACGTATACACGTCGGTTAGGTAATCGTCCGAATCGCCCGAACCGTAGTATGCCGACTCGTCCTCGGGAACGGCCTCGTCATCGGACGACGAGGATTCCTTGGCCTTGGACTTGTCGCTCTTCTTCTTGGCAGAAGAATCTTTCTCGTCCGAAGACCCGGTATCGATCACCGAGATTTGCGTGTCAGAGCTCTTGGACCCATTAAGCATCGTGAGTGCAAACACCGTGCCGCCACCGATGAGGACCACAGCAGCACATGCCACAGCGATAATGACCGGCGCCTTGCTCTTAGGCTTTTGAGGCGCAGGCGCGACCGGCGGCATCGACTGGGTTAGGCCCGGGGCAGAGGAAGGGCCAGCGCCCGTAGGCGTCGGCACGAAACCACCCGCCAGCGAGGCCCCGCAATGCGTGCAAAACGTCGATCCATCGGGAACTTGCTGTCCGCATTTTTGACAGAACATCGTTCGACCTTTCGTGGTTTAGCTTTTGTCACAGCCAAGTCTAAAACCTTAAGCCGGCATCGCTGTTGCGCAACATTGGGAGGATTAACCAAGCCGCACGCTTGCCCAGTGCCAGGCCCACCTTGCGGCAAGCCCGCACACGCAAACATGGGACATATGGCCCACCTTTCGAGACTCCCGGGCAGCACAAGCTGGGGCATATCTATAAGTAAGGAACCCGTTGGGGCACGGCCGCGCAACGGCCACAAGCGATGAACGGAGGCATAAGCCGCACGGTACACAGAGACATCCGCCGCCAGCGCAATCAGTACCCCAACAGCCTGCGGCGCCGTGATGTCATCGGCAGACAAGGAGGACGCCACCATGAAGAAAAAGACCCTATCGATCCTTTCCCTTTGCATCGCCCTCTTTGCCGCATTTGCCCTTGTCGGCTGCGGCGGGAGCGCATCGGGCGGGGGCGGCAGCGCCGCCAAGAGCGAAAGCAAGGAAAAAGCCCCCGTTGCCAAGAAGACTGACTTCATTTGGTTTAAGGTCGAGATGCCCGAGGGCGTCGGCGTAAGCGACTCCGCCGGCAAGAATGCAGATAGGATTCAGCTCACCTTCCCCGAAGATGAGAACGCCTCGGGCGATCGCCTTATCCCCGTTTGGAAAAAAGCGCTGACAGCTGAGGAGTCCCACGCCGAACAGGCAGAAAAGAAGGGGGATACGTTCCAGTGGAAGGATGGCGGATCCGTCGAGTATAACGGCAGGACATGGCTCGTCGGAACGTACGAGGACAACAGTGGCATCTCAACACTCCTCTTTACCGACGTTGAACCGGGAAGCGTCTACGTCCTTATCTCAAACTTCGAACTGCACAAGAAAGAAGCCGAGGCACTCCTCAACTCCATCGAGTTCCCCGATGACATGGCGGAGGCGGTTTCCGAGGCACGCGAAGTCGAGATTTCGAGCATCGAGATCAAGCATTAGGGGCTCGCACGCAGCATCGCATGCGCAGTCATTACATGATCGGACGTCCAGCCGGGGGAGGATCGGATCAGCCGGTCCTCCCCTACTTATATCGCGACATATTGCCACTTGTCGGCGCAAATCCGGCCCCAAGAATGGGACATGTGGCCCACCCGAACGAGCCGCTCGCGCGTACAGTAAAGACAGGTAATCCATGGGCGGTTACAGACCGAGGAGGACACGACCATGAAAAAGAAGGCCTTTGCGATTCTCACCCTCTGCATCAGTCTCTTTGCCGCAGTTGCCCTGGCAGGCTGTGGTGGAAGCGGCGGCGCTGCCGGCAGCGGTGGGGGCGGCGGCGCAGAAAAGCTGGCCGTGGATATGAGGACCGACTTCATCTGGTTTAAGGTCGAGGTCCCCGAGGGCGTCGAGATCACCGACGTCGCAGGCGATACCGCCGACAGGGCCCAGTTTAAGTTCACCGAGAGCGAGCACGCCAGCGACCGCTTCATCCCTGTCTTCGACTCTGACAAGAACGCCGACGAGCTGTTCGACTACGAGGCAAAGTGGAAGGCCAACTCCGGATGGACCGAAAACGACCCCGTTAAATACAACGGCAAGACCTGGCGCAGTGCTTACTTCACGCACTCGGGCGGCGTAACGACTGAGTACTTCACCGACGTTGAGGGCGGCAGCGTCTACGTGCGCATCGACAACGTCGAGGAGCACAAGGACGCCGTCGAAGCCATGATGAAGTCCCTGGAATTTGCCGATGACATCGCCAAGGCCAAGACTGAGGCCATGGACGTCAAGCTCGAGGATATCGAGATCAAGCGCTAAAGCTCCAACGGCATGCAGCAGCGCCGTTTTAGCTCAGCCGGGATGCAAGGTGCGACTCCTTGCATCCCGGCTTTTTGTGTTCGAAAGCGCCCGGTCACATCACCATGTTCAACGCATTCACAAACTCCTGAGCTTGGAAGCGGCTGCTCGGGCTAAAGACACAAGCAGTCAACAACCTGTTGCGCAGGAAAACGTCGCGGCCCTTGACCCTGTTGACCCCCGTGATGTCCTTAAGATAGACAATCTCGGTGTGCTTGCCGCCGAGAACGCCCTTCTTAAGCACCTCAAGGCGATTCGGGTAGATCTTAACGTCTTTAAACCTACCCGAACCTTTGTCCTGGAATAGCAGCGTATTGTTGTCCATGCGCGTCACTCCCGTGGGGCTCGCTAAAACTGTCTCTATGGTCACATTTTAGTCACCGCAAACCCTTTTCGCGGTCGCGCACGGAGCACCAAATCGTGTCCGCACGAGCAAATAAACTAATACCGCAAGGACTATAAGCCGTTATCCAAGGATGGTGAAATAAAACAAGGGATTAGCAATGGCTAAGATTTAAGTCTAAAACCCTTAGTAAGTGCTAATATATAGTTATTGAAAGAGGCTGAGATGCAGAGACGCGAATTGATCCGTATCCTCGAAGAAGCCGGCTTCATCTCGAAAGGAGGCACCAATCACGAGAAGTTCGTCAAAGGCGACAAGCTCGTGCTCGTGAAACGCCATCGAGAGATCGAGGAGCAAATTGCCAAAAGAATCCTAAGGCAGGCAGGGCTTCGATAGCTCATCCTCATCACATTTCGCATCGCTTTTTAAAGGAGGTCTTACATGGTTTACGTATGGGAATTCGAGTTCTTTGATTCGGACGGCGTTGTCGACGCTGTGCCATGTGGCTCGCTGGGCGGAGGTGGAACGTTCGGATCCGACCTAAACGACGCTGTCGAAAGCGCCGCTGATTTTCTCGCATGCATGGTCGATGACCACCTAATGGGCGGCGTTGACCTGCCTGCGCCGGACTTTGGCCACGAGCCGCAGCACAGTGGCAAGATTATCGCCGTGGCCGTCAGTCGCGAACTCAACGATATCCCCGCCGTCACCGCAGCGGATGCCGCGCGCATACTTGGCGTTAGCTCGGCAAGAGTATCGCAACTGATAAATGCTGGACTGTTGGATTCATGGAAGGATGGCACCAAACGCATGGTATCCAAAGCTTCCATCGAGGCACGACTCGCCGACGCTCCAAAGGCAGGACGCCCAAAAGAAATGCCTGTTGCCGTGTAAAGAGACGTCTAGGCATACCATTTTGGCATATTGACTATTGAGTTCTCTCGATTCGCGACGCACTGCGTCGCGAATCGAACTGAACATATTGCCGCAGGTAGCCGCGCATCCTCAATCCAAAGTACGAGAGGTGTTTCCCATGACAGACAGACCGAAAACAACGCTACGCGACTGTATTTACGGGCTTGCCGTCGGCGACGCGTTGGGCGTTCCCTACGAGTTCAGGCCCCGCGGCACGTTCGAATGCACGGACATGATCGGCTACGGCACGCATGGGCAGCCCGCCGGCACTTGGAGCGACGACACATCTATGACGCTTGCCACCTGCGACTCGATTAGGGAGCTCGGGCATATCGACACCGCAGACATGCGCGACAAGTTCGTAAGCTGGATTGCCCGTGGCGAGTATACGATTGACGGCGTTTTCGATTACGGTGGTACGACCGCCTGCGCCTTGCACGCCGGCAAAGGTGGCTCCGGCGAGCGCGACAATGGCAACGGATCGCTCATGCGCATCGCTCCCCTGGCGTTCACCGATGCGACGGACGAAGAGGTCAGAAAGGTCTCCGCGATTACGCACGCCCACAGAACGTCAACCGACGCATGCATCATATATGTCGAGCTGATGAGGGATGTGATGAACGACGTGCTCCCCTCGTGGGCACTCCATCTGAAAGGCGTGCCCGAGCACGAAATCAGGTCCGGCGGCTTCGTGCGCGACACGCTTAAAGCCGCTACCTGGTGCTTTGTCAACACCAACAGTTACGAAGATTGCGTGCTTGCCGCCGTCAACCTGGGCGACGACACCGACACCACCGCAGCCGTCGCCGGCGCCCTCGCCGGCACGGCCTACGGTCTCAAAACCATCCCACAGGAGTGGGTCGACGCCCTACGCGGAAAAGAGCTGATTGAGAGCTGCCTGTTTTAGGGCGCCATTCAAGAAATAAGGCAGGAGGCGTCATGGAGAGGAAGATCGCAAATATAGACGAGTTCCAAGTGGACGAAAACGGGATTCCGCTATTTCCAGCAGGACTGAAGGAAGAAGCCAACCTCTATGTCCTCCCCGACGGGCGTTACCTCCCCTGCGGGGTCTACCGGACCGAAGATGGCGGCTCGCTCATTTATGAGCCATCCGAACTAAGCTTCTTCGGGCAGATGCTTGCCCAATTCAAAGAGAGCTAGAGGCTTGATTGCCCGTTAGATCGACACTGCTCCAAACCAGGGGGCAGGCTATCCTCCACCGCGGCCCGTGAGGTAGAATTATGATTGCCGCGGAATCCGCCTGCGGGCAACGCTCCGATCTCCGATTGGGGTGAAGCCTATGAACTTGTTTCTTGAAATCCTGCGCCTCTCGATGTATGTGACCGGCATTGCACGGAACCTCTACTCGATCTGGCAGGAATATAAGCAGTAACGGATAGCGAAGGGAGTCATAAAGAAAGGGCCGGTTGCAGCCGGCCCTTAAGACACTTGTACCTGCGTTGCCCGCGTCTCCGAAGTGTGACTAGCTAAGGAGCGGGTTCCGCGGCACATCCTGATTTTACCCAGTGGCAAGACTCTTTTACAGCCGTTCCACCGTTTATTTACATCTGCCAACATGGGCGGGATGTTTCGCACTCTCGCGAACCAACCGGCACCATTCCCCTACTTACCAAAAATCGCAGCGAACAAGCCCCTGCGCTTGGGCCTTTCTTCTCGGTAGGAACCCTCGGCAACCGCTGATACCTGGCGCGGTTGCTCGCCGTCTCCACGGCGCACGATCTGGTATAGGAACGGCGATTTAACGTATTTGACCTCGATGGGCGTGGCATGCACGGTGCTTTCGCTCGACAGCATCACGTTGGGATTGAGCGGTGCCACCACATGCGTCTCGCGCTTGTCGCTAAACACTACCGCCGCCGCGCGGCCCGTCTGGCCGTTTACGGCAATGCGCA
This sequence comes from Collinsella sp. AM28-11LB, assembly GCF_003469895.1. Lineage (NCBI taxonomy): Bacteria > Bacillati > Actinomycetota > Coriobacteriia > Coriobacteriales > Coriobacteriaceae > Collinsella > Collinsella sp. AM28-11LB. The sequence goes on along the minus strand of NZ_QSKJ01000004.1, from coordinate 125,546 downwards.
CCTGTTCGCCATCGCGGCTGTCCGTCGCCGGACGATCGACAAAGTAGACCGGTACCATCACCAGGCCGTCCTTATGTTTGCGGGCCTTACGCGCCCAGGTGCGGATGCTCTTTTTATTGAGCCCCAGCACCGCCTCGGCATCGTTGCCGGCAATGTCGAGCGCCAGCTTGTCAATGACCACCTGGTCCTTGGTGGACGCATCGACGGAGACAATCCGGAAGTCGCCTTCTTGCATGGCCGGGTCAAACGGCCCAACCTTGGCAAAGTCCCACGGCTCCAGAATGCCCATAAGGCGAACGTCCAGGTAGTTTGCCCTGGGATATGCCCAGTCGAGCACCTCGTAGTACACCAGGGTTTCCTTGTTCAGGCCTTTGCCCGGGAAGGACGCCATCATGCGAAGATCCGCAAGTGCCATGGGGAAGTAGAAGAGCATCATATCGTTTTGGATCGCATCTTCCACATCGTGGCCGGCAAAGGCATCTGGGTATTGGCGTACCAGCTCAAGCGCATTGGCACGCGCCTGCTGCGGCGTTATCTCGCAGGGAATACCCTGCTCGGGCACATATTCCGCACCAACGCCCATGGTCAGACGCTTGCTAAACGTCCCCGGCTTGAGCAGTTCAGCGACACCGATTTTATTGCCGCACGAAGGGCACTCAAACACGCGCTGGGTCGATGACCCCTCAAAGGACGCGCCGCAGAAGGGGCAGGGAATGCTCACGTGCGTAGCTTCTTGGAACTCCTGCGCCGTGCCGCGGTCCTCCCACAGCAGATGCTCCAGAACCGACTGATTGCGCCAGTGCGCATTGAAGAAATACCACTCCTGGTCCTCTGGGCGCTCAAGCTGCGAGACGTGTGTGAGCTTGAGCAGCCCGTCAACCACCGTCAGCGGCGTATGGCGAATGCCCAGGACGCTCTTGGGCTCCCCCGCATCGGCCTGCCACGGAACGACCGCGCCGCAATAGGCGCACTCAAAGCTGCGCTTAGCCTGGTGTGAGTACATGGGGCCGCCGCAGTTTTGGCATTTAATAGCAAACATCTCGTCCATGGAAACGTCCTCCTTTGCACAGGGGCTGTCGACATTAAGTATGTCGAGTAAACAGTCACATGCCCATACCCATGTGGCCCAAAATGGACCACCCAGGCAGACGAGAAGACTCGCTCGTTAGCACCGGCAGACTATTGCTGCATTTTCTGAGCATCGGTGCACGGCGCCCCCGCGCGAGCTACACTATCCCCTTAAACATGATTGTGAGGACGATCGCCATGCTATTTGTTCATCGACTGGTACATAAACTTGTTCCCGGCAGCGAGGGCGAGCCGGTCGATGCCGGCACCCGCACAAACGCGGGCTTTGCCGCAAGCCTCATCTGCATTGGCCTCAACATCACTCTGTGCCTGGCCAAGGGCATCGCGGGCCTGCTCGCCGGTTCCGTCTCCCTCATCGCCGACGCTTTCAACAACCTCTCCGATGCCTCGAGCAACATCGTGAGCCTGCTTGGGTTCCGCCTTGCCAGCCGCCCGGCAGACGAAGGCCACCCCTATGGCCACGGCCGCTATGAGTACCTAGCCGGCCTATTCGTCGCCGTCCTGGTTTGCGCCGTCGGCATCAACCTGATCCTCGAGTCGGTCACTAAGATCATCAAGCCTTCCCCCACCGCATATTCGGTGCTCTCCTTAGCCGCCCTCGTCTTGTCCATGCTCGTTAAGCTCTGGATGGCCGCGTTCAACCGCGCACTGGGCAACCGAATCGATTCCGAGACGCTCATCGCCACAGCACAGGACTCCAAAAACGATGTCATCACCTCGGGCGCGGTCTTGACGGCAGCACTTATTTCGCAAACGACCGGCTTTGACCTCGATGGCTGGGCAGGCCTGGGCGTGGGCATCTTCATCTGCATCAGCGGCATGGGCCTCGTGCGCGACGCCATCAGCCCGCTGTTGGGGCAAGCGCCCGACCCCAAGCTCGTCCAGGCAATCCGCGACAAGATCATGTCGTATCCGCAGGTCCTGGGCACGCACGACCTCATGGTGCACGACTACGGTCCCGGCCGCCAGTTTGCCAGCGCCCACGTGGAGATGCCCGGCGAGGGCGACGCGTTTGAGCACCACGAGATCCTGGACACCATCGAGCACGACATCAAGCATCAGATGGGCATCGGCATCACACTACACTGCGACCCCATCGCCACCACCGGCGACGACCTGCGCGGCTGGGTCAAGCGCGGCATCATGCAGATCGATCCCGCGCTCTCCATCCACGACCTGCACGAGCACGACGGGTTCGTTTCGTTTGACCTGGTGCGTCCCGACGGTTTTGACATATCCGACGAGGAGCTGCTGGAGCTCGTCACGCGCATCGTGCATGAGCGCCGGCCCGATGTCTCGTGCGTCGTCACATTTGACTCGGGCTTCAGCTCGCCCGACCGTCCGGCCGAGCAGCTGTAACCGACAGCAAAACGGGACGCAGGGCCGCCGACCAACGCACCTACGCGCTCGGTCACGCGATCCTGCGTCCCGTTTTTGTTTGCACTGCTAAGGCTCTAGCCGCTCGACCGCTAGTTTCCCTGTGCGCCCGAAATGCCGTTTTGCAGGGCACCCCAGGCGTTCGTTGCCATATCGCCCAGGTTCTGTGCGGTATCGCCGAGGTTCTGAGCCGTGTCGCCCAATTGCTGGGCCTTATCTCCCAGCTCCTGCGCCTTGTTGCTCAGGTCTTCCAGCGTGTTGGAGCTCGAGCTGTCCGCGCCGCCCTGGTCGCCGGGCGCATTACCCGACGAGCCGTCCTTGTGCGTAAGCTGGACCTCCAGGTTGCCATCGCCGTTGTAGTAGGCAGACGTCACGACCCAGTTAGCATCGACAACGGGCGTCGAGCCGTCATCGGTCAGGATCACGGCGTTCGAAAGATCGGCCCCGCGCGACTTGAGGAGCTTCTTGGCGTTGGACCAGTACTGACCCGGGATATCGCTCAGGTCGACGGTGCCGGACTGGGTAGTCTCGGCCTGCTCGGCCGTGGTATCAGTCGTGGCGCCCCGCTTGTTGAGCACGCCCGACACGATGGCGAACACAACCGACAGGGCAAAGAAGATCGCCAGCACGATCAGGATTTTCTTGATCACGCTCGACGAACGCGACGGCTTCTTCTCCTCGTCCTCGCCATACTGAGGGATGGACTTGGGATACTCGCGATAGGGCTCGCGCGCATATCGGTCGCACGACTCGTAGCGCGGCTGTGCCGTGCGCGGCATATATGTCGTCTGCTGAGGTTGCGGAATGGGATTATGCAGCAGGTCATCATAAGGGTCTGCCGCCGCGTTGCCGTAGGGGCTCTGCGACGAGACATCATACGGGTCCTGCGCTGCGTTTCCGTAATTCACAACGCGCGTGGGATCGGCCGACGCCCGCGTCGTATCGGGGGCAGCGTAGCCGGGATTCGGCACGACGCGGGTCTCATCGGCGCCATTGCCCGTCCGCGGGGAGCCGTAGCCACCCATTACGGTCGTCTTATCCTGGTCCATGCAACGATTCCTTTCCGTCGCCCGTAAGCATCAAGTTATCCATGCATTCTACCCGCGCAAAAGCCTATGATGGGCAAAGGTCGTCGGTATCTACAAGACATGCGCGGCCGACGGTCGCAAGCGAATCGAGGATATGTCATGGCAAAAAGCAAGCTCATCAAGGACACGACGCGCGCCGAACGCGAGGAGATCATTAAGCTGGCGCTCGCGGGCTGCGGCAACGGCAGCTGCGATAACTGCGGCAGCTGCAGCTTGGGAGCAGGCGATCCATATGGCACCTACCAGCCCTACATTGACGGCGAGATGGAAATCGCCGACATCAACATGATGGTCGCCGAGCGCAACGCCATACTCTTCGGCCTCCAGCGCGGTTAATGATCCCTTCTTGGGCTGTGCACCAAAAAATGCGCCCATCTACTACGTTTAACCCAAGGGTGCCAACCATAGCCATATCTGCGTTAACAAAACCGCAGGTAAACGTCTTGCCACATTGTTAAAAAACGCTCCATGGTCGGTCCAACCCTGGTAAACGTAGTAGATGGGCGCTTTTCGTGGCACGGCTGGCCCAGATAGCTTGTCTCGGAGCCAATTTGCATCAAAAAGTCCCCGGCGGCGCTGCGTTTTGCGTCACCGGGGACTGTTCAGATTACTCCCTGCCGATTTGCTCTACTCGTTGGGCACGCACGTGGCCTTGGCTCGGTCGGGCGTTACATCCTGACCGCAGGAATAGCTCGAGTCGAAGGCGTGCGCAACCAAGTCGTGGGTATCCCATGCCATGCAGTCAAACTCGCCAGTATCGAGGACGATGATATAGCCCTTGCCATCGTAGTAGAAATGATCCTCGGTGTAGTTATCGTCATCGTCGATGTTGTCTTCGGACACGGAGTCCATATCCGGCTTTGCCGTCCTAATTGCCTGCTTGGCCTCACTCTTGAGCGTGTCAAACGAGAGCCCGTGCTGCGCAAGCGAGTCCTCGAGCGAAACCTGCTCACCTGTCTTGAGGTTGTAGTACGCCGACCTCGTCTTCTGCACCGATCGATACGGAGGCTGATAACTGTTGGTGAACGTACGCACGCAGGCAATATCGCCATCGATCGAGACGATCTCGGCGGTATACATCATGGTCACGCGACTGTCCTCGTCGTCCATCGAGGCCTGCTTGCTCGCTTCGAGCGTATCCGCGACCAGCTGAACCATATCCTTGTTAAACTTGGCGACACCCACGCCCTGGCCCTTTACCTGAGGATAGGTCCATGTAGCCGAAATCTGGCACGTGTCATCGGGGGACGGATTCAGCGGGCCCTCGCCAACCGCGGCCGTAAAGTTGACATCCTGCGTGGCAGAGACGGCCTCGTAGCTCGCCTGCGCATCGTCAGAGTCCTTCGACTTCAGCTGCTCCAGCGTCGTGGCGACCGTGCCAATGGTGCTGTTAACCGAGCCCTCGTCGGCATACAAGAAACCAAAACCGCCCAAAGAGGCAGAACCGACTTCATTCGGGGCAACAAGGTCGGTCATGGCTTTGAATGACTTTCCATCGTAGCCAATGAATTTAACTTGGTATTCGTGAGCAGAAGGACCACTTTCGCCAGAGAGATCGCTTTGCTTAATTGCTGTCCCATGGTCATACCACTGCGAAAAACCAATCTTGCCCTCGTATTCATCAAGCCAGACAGACACACACGCCTCCTGATGAGATACGTTTACCTCTGGCGTGTAGACCTTCTCAATCTCGCCATTCTTATACGCCCAGACCTCAAGATGCGCAGCGGCTGCGTTATCCCCACGGTCCACCGGTTCATCGGAATACTCAATCAGCAGCTCATCTTGACCATCACCATCAAAGTCAATGAGCTTAGCGTAAGCCACGCCCCGGGCTCCATGCGCATATTCATCGAACTCAACGGCCTCGCCCTCGCCGTATTTCTTCTGGTACTCGAGAATCTTATCGGTGAACAGCTCATTTGCCGTCTTGACCGCTGCCTTGGCAGAGGCCTTGGCCTCCTTCTTGGACTGTGTGAGCTCAACGCTCTTAGGGGCGTCCGAACCTTCCTTGGTATAGTCGACCTTCATGGTGGTCGTGCTCTTCTTTTTGCCCTTGCCCGAGGTGATGGTCATCTGGTACTTCTGGTCGGGCAGCTCGCCAAAGTCCTCCATGGCAAAGCCGTCCTCGCCATCGACCTTGATGGTGTAGCTCTTGCCCTTGCCGTTAGTAGGCGCCAGCTCGACGGTATAACTCTTGAGCTTTTTGCCCTTGCTGTTCTTAGGGAGGATCTTGGTCTCGCATGCGCAGACAACGTAGCCCTTGCCGCCCGAAGTCACCTCGGACGACGCGCCAATACGCGGCACGATCACGATAGCGGCGACAATGGCGACAACGGCAACACCGCCGATAACGGCAGCGACGATACGGCCCCTGTGCTTGGGCTTCTTGGGCTGCGGCGTCGGAACAAACGGCTGAGCGGCCTCGGCAGGCTCGGTCATAGGCTCCTCATAACGAGGCTGCGCCGCCATATGAACCGGAACACCCTGAGGAGCTTGCTGTCCCTCAGGAGCGGCCGCCGGCGCATCCCCTACCGGAAACGCCACGGGCTCCGCCTGGTCCTCGGCGCAACCCACGCGAGCCCCGCAGCTCGTGCAAAACGTGGAACCATCGGGTATCTGAGCTCCGCACTTGGTGCAATACATCGCATCTCCCGTCTCTCGTCGCAGCCGCAATGCGCCCGCGCAGTTCTTCCAACTACACCGTACGGGAGAAATCGTGATTCTTGTTGCGCAACATTGCCGCCACGTCCAAAACTATGCCGGTTTACTACGATAAATCGCCCGAACCTGAGCACGCTACTTTACAGAAAAACAAAACCGCAGGTAGACGAATCGGTCATTATCGGAAAATCCAGATATGGTCGAGGTATTCCTATTCATCGTAGTAAACCGGCATAGTTTTGGACGAACGACCCCATACGGATAGCCTCATTGACCCAACAACCGCAAAATGATCCGTTTTTCTCTGTCCCCTTGGGATTAAAAAGCCCCGCCGGGCCTTGGTAGGCGCGGCGGGGCGGGCAAGCGGCTATGAGCAGCATGCTTAGAACAGGCCGGTGATGTTGCCGTCGTTGTCGACGTCGATGTTCTCGGCCGCGGGAACCTTGGGCAGACCCGGCATGGTCAGAACGCTGCCGGTCAGCGCGACCACAAAGTGGGCACCGGCGGAAACCTTGAGCTCGCGCACCGTGATGCGGAAGCCCTCAGGAGCGCCCAGCGCCTTGGCGTTGTCGCTAAAGCTGTACTGGGTCTTGGCAACGCACACCGGCAGGTTGCCAAAGCCGTTCTCGCGCAGCTCGGCGAGCTGGCGCTTGGCAGCCGGCGTAAAGTCGACGCCATCGGCGCGGTAGACCTTAGTGGCGACAGCCTCCAGGGCGTCGGCCACATCGGCACCGTCCTCGTAGGCAAACTTGAGCTCGCTCGGCTGCTCAATCAGGCGCATGACCTCATCGGCCAGATCGAGCGCGCCCTCGCCGCCCTTGGCCCAAACTTCGGACAGCTTCACGTTGACACCCAGCTTCTGGCACTCGGACTCGATGAGCGCAAGCTCGGCCTCGGTGTCCGTCGGGAAGCGGTTGATGGCGACCACGCAGGGCAGACCGTAGACGTTCTGGATGTTGTCGACGTGGCGCAGCAGGTTGGGCATGCCGGCCTTGAGGGCCTCGAGGTTCTCGTCGTTGAGGTCGGCCTTGGCAACGCCGCCGTTGTACTTAAGCGCGCGGGCGGTGGCGACAATCACGACGGCGCTGGGACGAACGCCCGTCATGCGGCATTTGATGTCGAGGAACTTCTCGGCACCCAGGTCGGCACCAAAGCCGGCCTCGGTAATGGCGACATCGCCAAAACGCATAGCCATACGCGTGGCCATGATGGAGTTGCAGCCGTGGGCGATATTGGCGAAGGGACCGCCGTGGACAAACGCGGGCGTACCCTCGAGCGTCTGCACCAGATTGGGCTTGAGCGCATCCTTGAGCAGTGCGGCCATAGCTCCCTGGGCCTTAAGGTCGCGTGCGCGGACGGGCTCGCCGGCAAAGCTGTAGCCGACGACGATCTCGCCCAGGCGCTCCTTGAGGTCGCTGATGCTCGTAGACAGGCACAGAATTGCCATGACCTCTGAGGCGACGGTGATATCGAAGCCGTCCTCGCGCGGCACACCCTGGGCCTTACCGCCAATGCCGTCGATGACGTGGCGCAGCTGACGGTCGTTCATATCGACGACGCGCTTCCAAGTGATACGTTTAACATCGATACCGAGCTGATTGCCCTGCTGGATGTGGTTATCAAGCATGGCTGCCAGCAGGTTGTTGGCGGCACCGATGGCATGAAAGTCGCCGGTAAAGTGCAGGTTGATGTCCTCCATGGGGATGACCTGGGCCCAACCGCCACCGGCGGCACCGCCCTTCACGCCAAACACGGGACCGAGCGAAGGCTCGCGCAGGGCCACGGCGCTCTTGACGCCGCGACGACGCAGGCCGTCGGCCAGACCGATGGTCGTGGTGGTCTTGCCCTCGCCCGCAGGCGTTGGGTTGATAGCGGTCACGAGGACGAGCTTGGCCTGGTGATCAGTCGGCTCGTTGAGCAGTGAATAGTCGACCTTAGCCTTGTCGAAGCCGTACGGAATAAGGTGCTTAACGTCGACGCCGGCGTTCTTGGCCACCTCGGTAATAGGCAGCGGCGTGACAGAACGTGCGATTTCGATGTCAGTAGGCATGGGCGGTCCTTTCGTTACCGAATGAGAAAAAGACCAATTCAGCATAGCACGGGCGCGCAATAGTAAAACACCCATAACCGATGAACGGCGATTTGTTTACCCGATGCCCAGCGATAGCCCAACAGCCCGCCATAACAAAGCGCCCTAAACGGTAGGTTCAATCCCCAGGTGCTCAAAGGTACGAAGCGTTGCCTGGCGGCCCTGGGGCGTGCGAATCATCAACCCGCACTGCAGCAGATAAGGCTCATAGACATCCTCGAGCGTGCCTGGGTCCTCGCCCACCGCGCTGGCAAGGGTCGTAAGACCCACGGCGCGACCGGAGAACGTCTTGGCGAGTGTCTCCAAAATGCGAATATCCATCCAGTCCAAGCCAAGCTCGTCGATCTCGAAAAACTCGAGCGCCTGACGGCAGATATCGAGCTCGATAGGGCCGTTGCCGCGCACCTGCGCGTAATCGCGCACGCGCTTGAGCAAGCGATTGGCAAGGCGTGGCGTGCCGCGCGAACGCGAGCCGATCTCGAGCGCACTGGGATGGTCGATCGTCACGCCCAAGATAGTCGCCGAGCGCGTCACAATCTGGGCGAGCTCCTCGACCGTGTAGTAGTCCAGGCGATATGAAATGCCAAAGCGGTCGCGCAACGGGCCGGTCAACATGCCCGAACGGGTCGTGGCCGCCACCAACGTAAACTTGGGAATATCCAAGCGAATCGAGCGCGCAGCCGGACCCTTGCCGATCACGATATCGAGCGCAAAGTCCTCCATCGCGGGATACAGAACTTCCTCGACCGAACGGTTGAGGCGGTGGATCTCGTCGATAAACAGCACGTCACCCGGTTGCAAGTTAGTCAGGATGGCCGCCAGGTCGCCCGTGCGCGCGATGGCCGGACCGCTCGTCGTCTTAATCTGAGCGCCCAGCTCGTTGGCGATAACCGTAGCCAGCGTGGTCTTGCCCAGACCCGGAGGGCCCGAGAAGATCACGTGGTCGAGCGTCTCGCCGCGGCTCTGCGCGGCCTCAATCAGCACGCGAAGGCTCTGCTTGATATGCTCCTGACCGCAGTAGTCATCCAAGCGCTGGGGACGCAGGGTACGATCGACATCGAGGTCCTCGGGCGTCAGCTCCGAGCCCACCATGCGCTCACCGTGCGCCATGAATGCCGCCGGCGAGTTGCCGGGCGTCGCCCACAGGTCCTGAGAGTCATCGGCTTCCCACATCACGCATCCATTCCAAGTCGCTTAAGCGCCGCGCCGAGCAGATCCTCGACACGCATATTCTGCCCATCATACCCGCTCAGGGCAACATCGGTCTCCTGCGGGCTAAAGCCCATGGAGAGGAGCGCCGCGCGGGCATCGTCGATGGCCGAGGGAGCGGCGGCGGGCACGGGCATCGAAACCTGACCGGGAATCACATCGACCGGCACAAAGCCCTTGTCCTTGGCAAAGGTGCTCTTGAGCTCCAAGATGAGGCGCTGGGCGGTCTTTTTGCCCACGCCGGGCACCTTGGCCATGCCCTTGTCGTCCTCGGCCATCACCAGCGAATACAGCTGCCCCACGGTATAGGTGGAAAGCACGGCGAGCGCCAAGCGCGGGCCAACGCCCGAGACGGACACGAGCCGGCCGAACATCGTGCGCTCGTCCTTGGAGGAAAAACCGAAAAGTGTCATGGCGTCCTCGCGCACCTGCATACGCGTGTAGAGGCGGACCTCGCCGCCGGGCGTCGGCAACGTGGCCGCGGTGCTGCCCGAGATGCCGAGCTCAAAGCCCACACCCGACACATCGACGACAGCAGAGCACATCGTGGCTTCGACAAGCGTTCCATGGAGCTGGGAAATCATCAGTATCCGGTTCCTCTCTGTTGATAGAACTCGCCACCGGTAAGCGCCCGGGTTCGGCTGAGGTTTACATGGCAGATGGCGCAGGCCAGGGCATCGGCGGCATGGTCGGGATGCGGGTCGTGGTCGAGCTGCGTGAGCGTGCGTACCATGTAGGCGACCTGCCGCTTGTCCGCGGCGCCGGTGCCCACCACAGCCTGTTTGATCTGCATGGGCGTGTACTCGCCAATCTCGAGCGCGCACTCCGAAAGCGCCACGAGCGCAGCACCGCGGGCATGCGCCGTGGGGATGGCCGAGCGGACGTTAGCGCCAAAGTAGATGCTCTCGATAGCAGCGGTATCGGGACGGTAGCGTTCGACGACATCCTTAAGATCGCGGGCGATATGCGACAGGCGCACCGCGAGCGGACTTCCAGCACTGGTCTCGATGCAGCCATAGGCACGGCAGCGAACCTCGCCACGCCGCTCCTCGATAATCCCCCAACCCGTATGGGCCAAACCGGGGTCGATACCCAAGATAACCAAGCCAGCCTCCCCTCGCCAAAAGCACGGCGCAAGGCAAGGCCTCGCGCATCATTCACGAACGTCTGTTCTAGAATAACACAACGGGGTCAAGATGCTTAGTTGAAGTATCGGGGTTGGGAGCGAATCCCATCCCCAGTTTAGTTCTGCGAGAAGAATGGGAACTGTCGGGGATCAACCGGCGGATGCGGCATCGGGCCACCCTGGGGACCACCTTGCGAGCCGCCCTGACCGCCCATCATCTTATCGATGGCGTCCTGAACCTCGCCCTCGAACTTCTTCATTCCCTCGTGCAAACGACGCTGACCGCCCTCAGAGCGCAGCTCCTCCATCTGCTCGGGCGAAATACCCAGTAGCTCGCCCAGTATGCCCATCATCTCGCCGCGCATACGCTCACTCGTATCCTCGTCAGCAAAACGGCGCACCTCGGCGCACGCCAGCGAATCGACCGACATACGCTCCTTGCCGTTAAGCCCCAGGTCGGACCACGCGAGCATGTACGGCCAAGAGCGCTCGGCAAACGAGCGGGACGAGACGATCGGTGCCGTCGGCAACATGCGGCGGGCAGCCTCACCCTGTCGAACGAGCATCAGCAGCAGCGAGCAGGCCTCAGGCTTGCCAGCGGCCATCGGGATGTCGTCGAAAGATCGATTGCGGTCCACGTGCGCCTCGAGCGCACCATCGACCTCACCCGGCTCAAGCCCGCCGAGCAACTGTGCCGCGCGGTCGAGCATATCGACCGGACCGTCAAGCGTCGAGAGCGCCTGCGCCAGCACTCGCTCCATACAATCTTCCACCGCATTGAGCGTCACGAGCTCTTGGGGCACCACGGCAGACGTGCGGTTGCGCACACGCGCCACAAACTCAAGCGTCGACAGGTACACATCGCCAAAAGGCGCGTAATCGCCCTGATAGCCGCCGCAAAGCGCCGGCGCCGCCAGCGCGTACTCGGTCTTGGAAAGCGGGCTCAGCGCCATCGCACCCAGCTCGAGCGCCGTGTCCTCCAGCATGAGGCCCAGCGTGCGCGAGCGCAGGCGCTCGGCATCGCCCGCCGACACGTCGCGATCGAGCACACGCGCCGCATCCGGTGCATCGCGCTCGACAGTGCGAATGTGCAGACGCTCGGCGATGGCGCGGACGGCGGCACAGCGGGCAGCCTCCACCTCCTCCTGCGCCGGCGTAAAAATACGGTTGCGCCCCAGCACCAGGCCAATCACATTACGCGGGCCCAGAGCGTCGACGGCCAGCGCCGCCAGCAGGGACGACGGCAAGTCACCCTCGAGTGCCAGCACAGCACGCGACGCACCGTGGGCTCGGGCGTTGTCGCGCACGGCGAGCACCAGCGCCTGCCACAGCCACTCCTCGGAACGGAACTCGGGCAGTTCGTGATCTTCCAGGGCATCGAGCATCACGCCGCGCTGAATCTCCTGAACCAGCAGGCTCTCCTCAAAACACGGCGCCTGGGCCACCACGCGACCGCAGTCGTCGAGCACAAACGAACCGCCGGTATACACCGACTCGTCATAGGCACCGACCGGCGCCATGCAGGCAAACCACACGCTGCGCTTGGATGCGATCTTGCGGTAGGCGCCGCTACGAACGGCGGCAATGGCAGCAGTCTCGCGGTCGGTCATGTCAAACGCGTTGAATTGGAAATACGCAATGAGGTCGACGCCAGTCGGCAGCATCTCGAGTTCGCGGTCCAAGTCAAAAATCACGGCGATGCGCACGCCGTCCACGTCGAACACCGGCGGCGCCCAACGTGTATCGTTGTTCTCGCCACGCTGCAGGGCAATGCTCGAACGCGCCGGCACCACATGACCGTCCTTAAGCATCATGTAGTCGAGCAGCGGCTGGCCCTCAAACGAAACCGCCGCGGGCACGATGCAGATCATATCGAGCTCTTGGATACGCCCGGCAACACCGGTCAGACCCGTCAGCACGTCGTGCTCAAAGTCGGCAGCGCCCACCAGGCCGCCGGGCAGGGCTCCCATAAAGAGCGGAGCTGGCACGCACAGCACGCGCGCGCCGCGCTCATGAGCCAGGCGCGCCTGGTCCTCGATGCGACCGCAAATGCCCTCAATATCACCCAGGCGCATATCGATCTGTGCAAGTGCGAGCTTCATGGCTCAGCCCTTTCCGTCGTAAACCATCGTTGTCGTAGTAAAAGCGCCGGCCGCATGATGCAGTCGGCGCTCGCATGTGCATATGCTAGCTATGATACCCCGAGCGGGGGCGCGCTCCTAGAACGTCGCGGACCACAGCCCATGCAGGTTGCAATAGGCATAGACGGTACCGGTCTTGGAGCCGCCGGCAAAAAACGTCGCGGGCTTCATGCCGGGCTCAAGGTAATGGACCTCCAGGCGGCCTTCGGCCTCAAGGGCAATCCACTCGATGTAGTGCTCGGGCAGCATGGGGTGCTCCGTCGAGCCAACGCGTGCGCGAATCACGTGACCGTCACGCTCGGTCTCGACGACGGGCACGTGCTTCTCGTGCGCCGCGTCCTCGGTGTTCGCGGTCAGCTCCGTGCAGCCGGCAGGGGTTGCAACGTCGTTGCCGAGAGCGGCGATGAGCTTACCGTCGGGGTCCTTAAAGAATTTCGCCATGATGTTCTCCTTTGCTGATGTGCCAATATTCCTGATGGTTCTTATGCCCAAATGCAGACAAACCATCCACGGCATAGCAAATGAACACATAACGGATCAGGCAAGCGGTCGGGCCAAAATGCGTCGACCGTCCTGCCCACTCCAGCAGTCCCACCCCGCGCGCAGCTAGCGCCCGTCGCCGCCGAGCAGTGTCAGAACATCTTCGCGGGTAAACAGCGCCGACGAGATGCCGTCGCCGCCGAGCACGCTGTTGACCAGATCGCGCTTGGACTCCTGCATCTGCATAATGCGTTCCTCGATCGTGTCCTTGGCGATGAGCTTGTACACGGTCACGGTGTGTTGCTGGCCAATACGATGCGCGCGGTCGGTCGCCTGATCCTGTGCGGCCACGTTCCACCACGGGTCGTAGTGAATGACCACGTCGGCCGCCGTCAGGTTAAGGCCCACGCCGCCCGCCTTGAGCGAAATCAAAAAGACCGGAACCTCGCCCGCTTGGAACTGTGCGACCATCTTGGCGCGGCTCTCCTTAGACGAAGCGCCCGTGAGCTTAAGGAAAGCGATGTCCTCCTTGGCCAAGCGCTTACCGATGATATCGAGCATGCCCGTAAACTGGCTGAACAACAGGATGCGATGCCCGCCGTCGAGGGCGCCGTACACGAGCTCCATGCACGTATCGAGTTTGGCGCTCCCCGCCTTGTAATCCTCGTAGTGTAGACGCGGGTCGCAGCAGATCTGGCGCAGCTTGGTAAGCTCGGCGAGCACCTTGAGCTTGTCTTTCTTAAACTCGGATGCTTCGCGATGCTGCACCTGCTGGGCGATGCGGTCCTGGTTGGCCAGGTAGAGCTTGCGCTGCTCGCCGGTGAGCTGCGCCATGACCGTATCCTCGATCTTCTCGGGCAGGTCGGCCACCACGTCTTCCTTTACGCGACGCAGCACAAACGGCGATACGAGCGCCTGCAGGCGGGCGGCGCTGTCGCCCTCGGCATGCTCGACGGGACTCTCAAAGCGCTTGGCAAACGACTCGCGCGTGCCCAGCAGGCCCGGCATCAAAAAGTCGAAGATGCTCCAGAGCTCGGATAGGCGATTTTCGATGGGCGTGCCCGTCAGGGCAAAGCGCACGCCGGCCGGCAGGCGCTTTGCGGCGCGTGCCACCTGGGTGAGCGGGTTTTTAATGTACTGGGCCTCGTCGAGCACCACGCGGGCAAAATCCTGCCCGGCGTACTCGTCGATATCGCGGCGCATAAGGTCATACGACGTCACGACCACGTTATGCTCTGCCACGCCGGCAATCTGCACGCGGCGCTGCGCCTTGGCGCCCACGATGGCGCACACATCGAGCGAGGGCGCAAAGCGCTCCAGCTCGGCAGTCCAGTTGTACACGAGTGAGGCCGGGCATACCACGAGCGTGGGCTTGGTGTCCCCCGCCTCCACGCGCGCCAGGATATGCGCGATCATCTGGAGCGTTTTGCCCAGGCCCATGTCGTCGGCCAAGATGCCGCCGAGGCCCAGGTGTTCGAGCGAGCCGAGCCACTGATAGCCGTCGACCTGATAGCCGCGCAGCGTGGCCTTGAGCGAGGCGGGCACCGTAAAGTCCATCTTGCCGAGCGTGTCCAGGCGCTCGACGGTACGACGGAACGCGGCGTCGCGATCGGCCTCGAGCGCCGGCGTGTGCGCAAGCATGCTATCGACAAACAGGGTACTCGACGCGGGAAGCGACACACCGTCGAGCAGGTCGACAGCATCGACACCCAGGTCCTCGGCGAGGCCAAACGCGGCTCGGGCTCCCTCGTCCAGGCGAATGATGTCGCCGGACGTAAGGCGCGCAAACGTTTGATGACGCTTGTACGAATCGAGATAGACGGCAAGGTCTGCCGCCGAAAGCCCGCTCGCGCCCAACTCGACGTCGAGCAAGTTGCTCTTAACGGTGGCGCGCACCGAAAGTTTGGGTGCAGGGCGCACCGAGATCTGGCGCAGGCGGTCGCTGAGCATAACCTCGCCCAACTCGGACAGGGCAGACAGGCCCTCGGTCAGCAAGTGGAACAGGCTCTCGTCATCGCGCTCCTCAAACGCCAGGCCGCCCTCGTAGAAATCGAAGTACAGGGCCGCCGTGTCCATAACGCGAAACTCCGCCACCTCGTCGCGCGGCGGAACGCCCGGGCGCCGCTCTTCGAAGGGGCTGCCCGGAGCGCCCAGGCTAAAGAGATCTGCCGACCAGTCGCCGTAGGTAACCGTAATTATGCAGGTCACGAGCCCATCGTCGACGCCAATCTCAAAATGGAAGCTCGCCTCGGGTGCCACGGCATCAAGGGCGGCGGGAGCGGTCAGGTCGGTGTAGTCGCGCAAGATCGGCAGCGCCATGCGGCAGAACTCGCCCACCTGGTCGGCGGCGATATGGGCCGGCGTGCGGCAGGGCAACAAGCGCGACAGGAACGACGCCGCGTGTTGGGCAAACGCCGCGTCGGTACGGCGCGCGCGGCGTGTGTCGACCAGGTAGGCAACGTTGTCCGAGGCGAAGCAATACATATCGGCCGGCAGGCGCAGGTCATAGCTACCTCCCGCCGCCGGAGCAATCTTTGCGGCGAGGAGCGGTGGGCGGCAAGTCGGGGCTTCGTCCTCTCCCTGCGGCGATGGCTCGACCGCCACCTCGTAGGAGCGATGCGTCGTCGTCCCCCGCGACCAGGCAGGCTCAAAGGAAATGGTCCTACCGCGCAGCAGGTCCAGCACGGACACGATGGAATACTCGGATAGCGGCAACTGACGCTCGGCGACAAAACCGCTGCGGGCAAAGTCGTACGACGCCGAGCGCGAACTCGTGATGTCGCTCAGGTAGGCAACCGTCATCGTGACAAGGTCGAGCAACTTTGTCGACACGTCTTCGAAGGCTTCGGGCGTATGGACAAACGTGAGCTTCTTGCCGTACGAGAACGTGCCGCCTCGGACATAGGCGTCGGCCATGCCGTCGATATCCTTAACCACGTAGGACACCGAACCGCAGCGGATGCGAAACTCGAGCGCCCAGCTAAAGCGCTCGCCAAACAGCGGATTGTAGTACGGCACCAACGAGGGCTCCAGCACCGCTTTGGGAGCATCGGGATCAATGGCGCCGGCGAGCTTGCGACGCATGACCACGAGCTCGTCCATGCGCGCTTCCGACAGATCGGAGAGCGCCGCCATAAGGCTCGGGCTCGTGGGAACGGGCGCCGGGAAGGGAAAGTTTGGGTTGACCGCGGATGCGGTGGGCGCGGGGCGGGCGGACTGCTTGGATTGTGCGGGCGGTACCGTAGTCGTGCGAACCGGCGTGCGCAAGCCCTCGACGGGCTCGGCGCCACTGGCATCCAGATACGCCAACGCCGTGGCGATAGCGTGTTTGCACATGCCGGAATAGCGAAAGGCGGCCGGGCAATCGCAGTCGTAGTCGACAACCTCGCGCTCGTCCATGTCGAGCGCGACGTGCGTCTTGTACAGGTCGCCGCGCGAGCCGCGCACCGAGCCCTCGACCGTCACGTTTTTGGAGAAGCGCGAGCCGCTGTCCTCGATTGACAGCACGGCACCGTTGAGCATGAGCGAACGCCCCTTCATAAAGGTGCCGCTCAACGCCGCCTCTTTGCGAAGCGCCTGCACAAACGTCCCCTGTGCCATCACTTCCTCCAATCCACACAGGGTAGCTAATTTGGGACGGGGCTATTTTAGCTACCCCCATATGTCGGTTGAGACGCATTCCGACCCCGACTCATTCGCCGTCAGTCAAAGGGTAGCTAAAATAGCCCCGTCCCAAATTAGCTACCCCGGCAAAGGCACCCCTAGATAACCGTCACGCGGCCTTGGTTGCCAACGATGGCCTTGGCCTCGGCCAGCAGCGGAATCGAGCGTGCGTTAACCTTGGCCGGCACCTCGGCACGCAGCACGCGCCCGTCGACTTGCTCGATAAAGATCTCTACGCGGTCGCCGCCCGGGTTGGTAGTGAGCACCGTGGCAAGACGCGCCATATTGCCTTGGCTAAAGCGGCTGTTGGGCACCATGACCTCAAACACCCTGGGCTTGTTGTTCTCCTCGTTAAGCTCCAGCGGCACGATCTCCTGCGCGATAATCTGATCGCCGCGGTCCGAGCGTTCGAGCTTGCCCTTAATGCGAACAAACGCATCGGACAGCTGTGCGCCGGTCTCGGGATCGACCTCGCCGTACAGATACCCCTCGGCCTCCTTGTAGGTCTTGGGGAACACCACGACCGTGGCCTCGCCTTCCATGTCCTCGAGCTGCACAATGCCCATGGGGTCGCCGTTTTTGGTCACGCGCTTGGACACGCTCGAGACCATACCGGCCCACCACAGCGCCTTGCCCTCGGGAATCTCCTGGTTGATGGTACCGCCCGTGGGGTTTTGCACCTCGTAGCCGGTGTCGATCTGCGAGAACGAGAAGTCGCGTGCTTTGCTAAGTGCATACTCAAACGGACGCAGCGGGTGGTCCGAAACATAGATGCCCAGAACTTCCTTCTCCTGGCTCAGCTTAAGATGGCGGTCCCACTCCTGGCCATCCGGATCGGGCACGCTCACCTCAAAGCCCGAGCCCTCAACGTCGCCAAACATATCGAAAAACGACGTCTGGCCGCTCGCGCGATCCTTCTGGCGCTTCACCGCGGCATCGATGATGTTCTCGGGGTTGTTCTTGTCCACAAAGTGCATCATCTGGCGACGCGGATACCCCGTGGAGTCGAAGGCGCCTGCCTTGATCAGGGATTCGATCACGCGGCGGTTGGCCTGGCTCGAGTCCACGCGCTCGACAAAGTCGTGCAGCGTCTTAAACGGACCGCCCGCCTCGCGCTCAGCGATAATCGCCTGCGCCACGCCGGTGCCCACGCCGCGGATGCCGGCCAGACCAAAGCGCACGCCCTCCTTGGTAGCCGTGAACTCGGTGCCGGACTCGTTGACATCTGGCGACAGCACGGGGATGCCGTCGTGACGGCATGCCGAGACGTAGTGCACGATCTTGTCGGTCTTGCCCGTATAGGACGTCAGAACGGCCGCCATGTACTCGTGCGGATAGTGCGCCTTGAGCCACGCCGTCTGCATAACCAGAATGGCGTAGCCGGCGGAGTGCGACTTGTTGAAGGCGTAGGACGCGAACTCGAGAACATCGTCCCAAATCTTCTGGGCGACCTCGCGCGTGTAGTTGTTCTTGACAGCGCCGTTCATCCAGTGGTCGTAGGTGGTCTCGTCCGAGCCATCCTCCCAGTGGAGCACCGTCGACGTGAGCAGCTTGATCTTTTTCTTAGCCACGGGCTTACGGATACGCGAGTCCGATTCGCCCTTGGAGAAGCCGCACATCTCGACGGAGATGAGCATGACCTGCTCCTGGTAGACCATGGTGCCGTAGGTTTCGCCCAGAATGTCGTCCAGACGGTCGTCGTAGGAGACGGCCGGCTCCTTGCCGTTCATACGGTTGATGTAGGACGACACCATGCCGGCGCCCAGCGGGCCCGGGCGGTACAGGGCGATCAATGCCACGACGTGCTTGTACTCGGTGGGCTTCATGTTCTTGATCGTGGCCGTCATGCCGGCGGACTCGACCTGGAAGACGCCGGCGGTGTGACCGGAGCCCATGAGCTTAAAGATCTCGGGGTCGTCAAAGGGAATCTCCTCCTCTTTGATGTCGATGCCGAAGTTCTTTTTGATGTTTGCCTTGGCCTTGGAGATAACCGTCAGCGTGCGCAGGCCCAGGAAGTCCATCTTGAGCAGGCCCATGTCGGCGACGGTATGGCCCTCGTACTGGGTAATCTCGACGCCGCCCTTGGTATCGAGCTTGGTGGGCACGTGCTCGTTGACGGGGTCGCGGCAGATCAGAACGGCGCACGCGTGCACGCCCTCGCCACGGGTGAGGCCCTCGATCGAGAGCGCCGTGTCGATGATGCGGCGGGCGTCGTCGTCCTTTTTATATGCCTCGGCAAAATCGGGGTTAAACAGATCCTCTTTGCCGGGTTGCTTTTCGAGCACCTGCTTGAGCTTGACCTTGGGGTCGCTCGAGACCATCTTGGACAGGCGCTGGCCCATATAGACCGGGTAGTCCAGAACGCGTGCGGCGTCGTTGATGGCCTGCTTGGCCTTAATGGTCGAGTAGGTGATGACGTGGGTGACCTTCTCGGGACTGTAGAGCTGGCGAACGTGCTCCACGACCTCGAGGCGCCGCTCATCGTCGAAGTCCATATCGATATCGGGCATCTCGGTACGCTGCGGGGACAGGAACCTCTCGAACATCAGACCGTTCTCGAGCGGGTCGAACGCGGTGATGTTCATGGCGTAGGCGACGATAGCGCCGGCGGCCGAGCCACGGCCGGGACCGACGCCGATACCGTTGTCCTTGGCCCATTGCACGTACTCAGCAACGATCAAGAAGTAGGCGGCAAAGCCCTTGTCGCAAATGACCTTGTATTCGTACTCAAAGCGCTCTTTGATGTTGACGCCGCCGATCTCGCGCGTGGCCCAGTCATCGCCGTAGTGCTGGCGCAGGCCCTTCTCGCACTCGCGGCGGAACTGGCTCTCGTGCGTCTCGCCGGGATCGAGCAGCGGGAAGCGCGGCAGGATGATAGAGTCCCAGTCCAGCTCCACGTAGCACTTGTCAGCGATCTCGAGCGTGTTGTCGCAGGCCTCGGGGCAATACGGGAACATCGCCCGCATCTCCTCCTCGGTCTTCATATAGAACTCCGAGCCGGTCATGCGCATGCGGTTGGGGTCGTCGACCTTGGCGTTCATACCGATGCACATGATGACGTCCTGCACGGGCGCGTCCTCGCGGCGCAGGTAGTGGAAGTCGTTGGTGGCGATGACCTTGACACCCACCTGCTTGGCAATATCGATGAGCGTGCGGTCCATCTGCTCGTCAGTCAGGCCGTTGTCGGTGGTAATGCCGTGTTCCTGAATCTCGATATAGAAGTCGCCGGGGTCGAAGGTATCGCGGAAGGTCTCGGCCCACTTGATGGCGCCTTCCATGTCGCCGCGGTCGATGTACTTGGGGATGATGCCCGCGATGCAGGCGCTGGTGCAGATCATGCCCTTGGCATGGCGGCGCAGATTGTCGAGCGTCACGCGCGGCTTGTAGTAAAAGCCCTGCACGGCGGCCTCGGAGACCGTCTGCATCAGGTTGACGTAGCCCTCTTGGTCCTTGGCCAAAAGGATCATGTGGTAGAGCTCGGGCTTATGGTCGCGGGCGAGCGTCTCGTCCGGCGTAAAGTAGACCTCGCAGCCAAAGATGGGCTTGATAACCAGAGGCGGCTTGAGCTCGTCGATATTGCCCTTCTCGTCCCACATGGCCATGTCCTTCACATACTGGGCATGCTCGCGCGGGTTTTCCTCGGGATCGGGCTCCACCAGCTCGTCGCGGCGGTCCTTTTCCAAGAAGGCCTTGTCGTGGCTCCAGGTTTTGTACTCGGGCGTGTTGTGGTTGACGGCGTCGCAGGCCAGCGCCAGGTCGGGCACGCCATACATGTAGCCGTGGTCGGTAATGGCCACGGCGGGCATGCCAAGCTCAACGGCACGGTTGACCATATCCTGGATACGGGTTGCGCCGTCGAGCATGGAGAAAACAGTGTGGTTGTGCAGATGGACGAATGCCATGTGATGAGCTCCGATGCGGGTTCGTGTTCTGACTGAACGATTTTACCGCACGGCACGGACAGCACCCGAACCTAGCCAAACCCACACGGGTAGCTAATTTGGGACGGGGCTATTTTAGCTACCCCCATATGTCGGTTGAAACGCATTCCGACCCCGACTCATTCGCCGTCAGTCAAAGGGTAGCTAAAATAGCCCCGTCCCAAATTAGCTACCCCTGAGCTGCGGTGGAATCGGGAAGGATTCCACCGCACGCTGTTGAGGGCTAAAGATTGTAGGTGACTACTTGAGGTTCGGCGGGTTCGACGAAGATGGTTGGATCCGGCTGTTCCACGCGAACGAACTTGACGGTCACGGCCTCAAAGCCCGCCTTGTGCAACACATCGGCGTAGACGCGCGCCTGCAGGGCGTGCTTCTCCTGCAGCTGTTCCGGCGTCTCATCCGGTGTGCCGCCCGTCTTGTAGTCGATGACCAGCGCGCGTGACGAATCCGCCGGGTTCGTTGCCAACGCATCGATGGCGCCCTCGGCATACGTGCCGTAGCGGGCAATGTCCTCGTCCTCGCAGCCCAGCGAGAAGAACGGTACCTCGGCACGGACGCACGGCCAGGCAAGCAGCTCGGCACGGACCGCCGACCTGAGCCAGCGATTCAGGGCAATGTCAAAACGCTCGCGCTGCTCCGGCGTCAGGCACCACAGGCGCGCCAGCGCATCGGCGCGCGCGGCGGGCAGTTCATTGGCGCCCATCTCGATGAGCCACTGGCAGGCAGCATGGAACGCCGAGCCCAGCGCCATGGGGTTGCCGGCGGGCTCAACGGCGGCCACGTCTGCATCCGTCATCTCGGAACCATCCGACTCCGCATCATCGCCAGCCTCGTCCATGGGCACATGCGCCTCGGCGGCACGGTCCTCGGACTCGTCATGCAACGCCGCGGCAATTGACGAGTAGCTGTACGAATCGCGCGCCGGATACGGGCATGTGCCCATGCGCACGCCCACCGCCTGGGGATACACGAGCTCAAACGAATCGGGCTCGGGGTCGGCAGGACCGGGAACGGCGGCGCGGGCATCTGCACCGGCACCCTCCGCCTCCGCATCGCCGCGGACAAGCCTGCCCTCGGCATCCAGCGAAGCGTTGGCCTCAAACGCCTGCTCGCCAAACGTAAAGTCCGCCAGCGAGATGAGCTCGTAGTCGCCCGGCTGGGAGTTGTCGAACACCAAACGGTCGGCATCGAGCTGCGGCAAGGCCTGTGCGTCGGTCGGCAAAATACGGCGCAGCACGTCGTAGGTCAGATCGGTCTCAACGTCGAAGGTCGGCGCCGCCACCTTGCCACGGCTCACGCCGGCATCCATCGCCAAGATCACCAACTCGCGCGCTCGCGTCATGGCAACATAGAGTAAGCGAGCCCGCTCCTCGAGCGAAAGCTGCAGGTCGTCGTTACGCAGGCGGGCAAATGCCTCGGCGGGAGAGCCCGTCGCGCAAACGTCCTCCATAAGCTCCGGCGACAACCACAGCGACGTGCCCTTGCCCTTAAACGCGTGCTCAAACTGTTTTTTGACGTCGTCGCCCTTTACGAACGTGCCGTCCGCGAGTTTAACGCCGTCGAAGCGTGCCGGTAGCGCCACAACCTGCGCACCGCCATCGACGCGACCCATCTGTGCCACACCCGAGGACTTACGCACGCCAAAGCACTCCGCAACCGCCACAACCGGATACTCCAGACCCTTGGACGCATGCACGGTCATGATGCGCACCGCGCCGTCGCCCTCCTCGTTCAGCGCGCCCGGCGCCTCCTTGCCCGCCAGGAAGAGATCGAAGGCAAGCGCGATGGAGCGCGGCGAGTTGCCGAACTCGGCCTCCGCCTCGGCCACGGCGTCGAGCGCCTTGAGCACGTTGGCAGCAATGGCCTTGCCCTCGGGGCCGCGCTGCGCCAGACGCACGAACCAGCCGGAAGCATTGACCACGTCGCGCGCGATCGCCGCGAACGAATCACGTCCCACGCGGCGCAGTGCATAGCGCAGCACCTCGCGGGCGCGCGTCACCAGTGGCAAGCCCTGCAAGCCGGGCACATCGGAATCGCTCATGATGCCCGCATCGATGTTGCGGCGCGACGTCTCCCCCGTCTGCTCGTCCAGCTTGGTCGCCAGCGCCAGGAATTCCTGGGCGCCGAGCGCAAACATCGGCGAGGCCAGCAACGGCATGAGGCCCTGCGCGGTATCGGCCGGGTTGGCAAGTGCGCAGACCAGGGCACGCACCGTCTGCACCTCGGCTGCCTGGGCAAAGACCGAGCCGCCCGCGATAACGCAGTCGAGTCCCTGGTCGCGGAAAGCCCGGGCATAAACGTCGGCATTGGTCATGCGCCCCAGCAGTAGCACCATACTGCCCTGGGGCTGGCCCGCTTTAACGAGCGCTTGGAACCGCCCCGCAATCGCACGAGCTTTCGCCTGCGTTCGCTCCTGGGTGCTGCCGCCGGCAACGAACAGCGCTTGGCGGCGCGAAGCCTTTGCCTTGAGCTTGTCCTCGCGATCGTCACTCGGCTCAAGATCCAAGAATCCCTGCATCAAACCACCGGTATCGCCGTCAAAGACGCGTGCCACATAGCGCAGCACCTCGTCGTGGCTGCGGAAGTTGCGCACGAGCTTGACGAGCTCGCCGGCAGGGGCATCGGATGCGACGGAGGTCTCAGGCGCAGCAGACAGGCCCACCTTGCGCTCCTGGCGGCGAAACACCTCGACCTCGGCGCCGCGGAAGCGATAGATCGACTGCTGCGCATCGCCCACCGTGCACAGCGCGCGCTCGCCCGCACCCGTCAAATAGCGAATCAGATCGACCTGCATCTGGTCGGTATCTTGGAACTCGTCGATCATGACCATCTTAAAGCGGCCCTCGTAGGCGGCTCGAATGGCGGGATAATCGCGCAGCGCCTCGTATGCCATGCGGAGCAGGTCGTTGTTATCGAGCGCGGACTGGTCAGCCTTGAGCGCGCGGTACTCCGCCTCCACAGCACGAGCAAGCCCCACCAGCGCATCGAGCGCCGGACCACCGCAGGCGAGCACGATATTGATAAACGCATCGGCAGCCTCCGCCTTGAGCAGCTCCACCTGTTCCTTGGGAAACGCCTTGCTCGCCCGAGGCATGGTGCACGACATCATGAGTCGCGCCGCATCCGCCATGGTCTTGCCGCTCGCCTCGAACGCATCGATGGCATCGAGTGCCACCTGCGCTTTCTCGGTCGCGGCCTTGCTTGCGCCCAGCGCCGCACGATAGGCATCGGCAAGGGCCGAAGTGTCGGCATGACCGTGTGCCACGCGCACGTCGTCCATGCCGCCCGGCAGCTGGCTCGAGAGCTCCAGCAGCTCGCGCACCAGGCCCTTGATGGTGGTGCCGGCGCCAAAAGGGCCGCCCTCGCCCGCCATGGGATACCAGGCGTAGAGGGCCTTGAGCGATGCCGCGAGCTCGGGGGCGGCATCGGGCGCCGTCGCGCGGGCCAGCACATGCTCAACAGCCTGATCCATAAGCTCGTCGGTATCGGTGAGTACCGTGAACTCGGGATCGATGCCCAGCTCCAACGCGTGTGCGCGCAGGATACGCGAGCACATGCCGTGAATGGTCGAGATCCATGCATCGTCGACGGTCAGGGCCTCCTCGTCCATGCCCTCGTCGATGAGCGCGCGGCGCACGCGGTCACGGATCTCGGCCGCGGCATCTTTGGTAAAGGTAATGGCGAGCACCTGGTCCAGATGCTCAACGAACGGACCGGATTCGGGCGAGAGCGCGTAGACGATGCGGCGCGTGAGGGTAAAGGTCTTGCCCGAACCGGCGCCCGCCGAGACAAACAACGGACGGTCGAGCGTTTTGACAATCTGCAGCTGTTGCGGCATCAAAGTCGAAAGATCCATGGTCTACACGTCCCTCCTTACAAACGTTCCTTCGTGGTTATACGAGCAGCGCGCATGCGCGGCCTGAGCCGACGTCGGGTCGACGGCGGCAACGTTGCCTGCCTCGAGCTCCCGCAGGCGCTCGGCGATGCCGGCCTCCACGCGATCGAGCAGGGCGTCGAAGTCCATGCTGCCACCCTCGCCGGGGAAACCTTTCTTGAGGCCTGGGATGCGACCGTCGCCGCGCTCTTCCTCGAGCAGCTCGGCGCTCGCGGCGCCGCGCAACGCCGGCTTGCCGCCCTTGGTCGAAAAGTAGAGTGCCGCGCGGGTGTCCAAATCCAGCGCCCGGCGCATGGCCTGCGCATAGATAAGCGTCTGGGTATGGGGCGGTAGCCACCGTGGGTCGTCGATGGCGGCCTCGCCCGATTCCTCGTCGCGCACCGTAGGGTCGGCGAGCTTAAACTCCTCGACACCTGTGCGGTGCTTATAGTCGATCACCACGGCACGATTCTCGGCATCCACGTCCACGCGGTCGATGCGCCCGCCAAGCGGCCAGCCGGCATACTCGACTTTGAGCTCGTTAAAGGCGAACTCCAGGTAACGCGGGACAAAGGGGGCGAGCGCCTCGGACTCGTAGGCAAGCACTCCCTCCAGCTGCGGCAGAATCTCGGCCACCTGGCGCTCCTCTACCGGAGAGAGCGGCACGAGCGGGCCCTCGTTGCCACGCTTGGAGGCATGCTCGACCAAGGTCTCGTCAAAGACCTCGCGCAGCAGCTCCTGCGCACGTGGCAGGTTCTCGGGCGTCACGCGCTCCATGCCCTCTTGAGGCAGGCGGGCATGCAAGTGCTCCAGCACGTCGTGGACAAAGTTACCCTTCTCCATGTTGCCAAAGCCCGCGTCGATGGACTGGGGCTTAACGCGATACGAGACGAACCAGCACAGCGGGCAGGTGGAATATGACTCGATCTGCGAGGCGGACGTCAGGCACGGCACAAGCGGCGCGTCCTCGCCCTCGCCGTCGCGACGACGCAGGACCAAATACGGAATGGCTTCATCGCTCAGATGCTGAGGAGCTTCGCAGGTCACGTGCTCGCGCCTAAGACCTTCGCCTGCCGCGGGATCGAAGTCCCTTACGATATCGCCCTCGCCCACACACTTCGCCTTGTCGACGCCTGCGGCCTTAGCGTCGTCAGCGGCCTTGTCGGCGTCAGCGGCCTTAGCATCGTTAGCGGCCTCGGCATGCGCCCGCAACTCGGTCCACACGGCCGCCGGATAGCACTCGCGCGCCTGACGATCGTGGGTCACACGGGCGAGCGTAACCGGACCACGCGACGCTTGCATCGCGCGGCCAAAGCGTGCGCGCAGCAAGGCCGCAGGCTCAAGCGTCACGCCCTCGCGACCGAGGCTCGCCGTCAGCGTGGCAAGCGGGCCCTCCTCGTGCGAGAGCGGATAGCTGTCCAGATCGACATCGGCAAACAGCACGGCATCGTAGCTGCCGGTTCGCAGAGCCGCCGCATCGGCAAGCGAAGTAAAGCGAACCTGGGCACGTGGCGCACGGTCAACCTCGTAGGTCTCGTAATCGTAAGCGGTACTGTGCTTGTCCACCTTGGTGCGAACGCCATCGAGCACAGGCACGGTCGCGGCCTGCGACACGTCGAGCGCGCGAGCATCGTTCATAAGGATGTCGATGACATGGCGCAGCAGGGCCACCTCCGCCTGGCGACGGGCTTGGCCATCCAAGCTGCCCAGCGAGCGATCGGGCAACGCCTCGGCGACGGCGAGCATTGCCTTGAGCGCCGTCACGGGTTTGTCGCGCCACAGCGCTTGGAACACGTCCGAGACCACGCATGGCACGTTCTTAAACCAGCTCTCATCACTGGCAGCCTTGCGCGCGCCCCTCACCTGGCCCTGCACGCTCTGCAGCAGGCTCTTGACGGCCGTGGTGGTCTTGCCGCGCGACAGGCGCATGTTCTTGTCGAAGGTGCGCGCGCTGGCGGCATCGGCACCCGAAAGCGGACTGTAAATCCAGTCGGTAAGCTCCGGCGCGGGCCACCACTCGGTCTTGGAGGCGGTGCCCTCGTCGGCGGCCTTCATGCGCTCGATCAGATTGGCGAGCGCCGTGAACTGCCTGCCCGCGATTGATTGGGAAAACGCCGTGAACTCAGTTGTCTCAGCAGCGATACGACGAGCCGCCAGACGAGAGGCGAGCTCACCGAACAGCTGGGGTGCCCGGGCAGAAACGACGAGCACGCGTGCGGGGTCGGCGTTCGTCGCGGCGCCGTCGGCCTCGGAACCCTGGCACGCTTTTACCAGATCATCAATTGCGTCCGCATAGACATGAGCACGGGCATGGGGGCCGGCGACCTCAATAAAGGCAGGCTGAGCGGCGGTCCCGCAAGCGGCATCAGACGCGCCGGCACCCTCCCCCAGCGGCGTGATCTCAAACAGCACACCGCGGGCATCAAATGCCGCGGCAAGCTCCTCGCGCATCGCCGCCTGCTCGCGGGCAAGCAGCACGACGACCTCTCCCCCGTTGTTTGCCACGGCGGACAGCAGCTCGAGCAAGCTATACGTAAATGACGTGACGCCGCGCACGCAAACGGCACGGGCGCACCCCGGCAGGTTATCGGCCAGGGCACCGGCCATAATGTCAGCCGCCTCGCAGGGCTCGATCATATTTCGACGGTCCAAACCACCCGCGTAGGCACGCAAAAGCTCGAAAACGCGGGCCTCGGCGTCGCTTTTGGGCTCGGGCTGAGCGGCGGCATCGCGGCAGCGTTCGTCGCCCGCCCCCGCCACGCCCGGCAACACATCGCGGGCCATACGCGCAAGCATGCGCACCGTGCCCTGGCTGCGCGAGAGCGGCTGCAGAGCAGCGTCGTCGCGGCGGTCGATCATGTCCGAGAACAGCATCTGGCACTGAAGGTTATCCACAAAGCTACGGCCATCGCCCATAAGCTCCCACAGCGAACGGAGCCACGACGAAGGGGTCTTGTAATCGATACCCAGTGAAACCCCAGCTTCCGCCGCATCATGACGGCACAGATCGAGCTCGGCAAACGTAGGCACCAGCAAAACGGCACGCCCGTGGCGGGCAACCAGGTCGGCGAGCAGCGCCGCCTCGGCATCGCTCAAATCCGCGCCGGCGTTGGTGGTATAGATTCGAACAGGCATGGTCCTCCACTCAAACCGTTCGCAATAATCAATGTATCCATCCTACCCGCCCAAGCGGACACATTGCCACCGCAGCTCCATCTTTTGGTACGAAGCAACCTGACCCCAACGCACCAGCCGATTGCGGGCATATAAAAACCGCCCCCGAAGGGACGGTTCTGCGCAATTCGTTTTTGTCGCTAGCCTACTCGCCATCCTCCAGCTTGATGAGGATCTTGCGGTAGCCGCCGTACTCGCCGTTCAGCGCCTTTGAAACGCGGCTCACCGTAGTGGACGAAGCGCCGGTGCGGGCTTGGACCTCGACATAGGGCTCACCCTCGTCCAGATAGCGCGCCACCTGCAAACGCTGAGAAAGATCACAAATCTCACGCGGCGTGCAGATATCGGTCAAAAACGCTTGGATATCTTTCTCGTCGTCCAAAAGGCTAAATGCGTGGACTAGCTGCTTGACATCAGGCTTGTCAAACATGTTCTCGATATTCATCGATCACCGCCAAACCCGCCAAAAGGCATCGAGGTTGATACTAACATCGGGCATCGTTCGCCCGTTCTATTCAATAGGGCAACGCCTGTGGCTTTTGCCCGTAGCAGTTTAGCACACCACCAAACTAAAGCGACAAGACTCTCTGCCAGCGGCACGTTTTTTAGGTCGAATGCCGTTTTGAAACCGAATGCGCACGTAAGCTCCACGAATATTTGAGACAATGGGCGCCCAAACACCGCGGCGCACCCGCGCAACCATCCAGGTCGCCGCCGCAAGCCGTTTCACGCGACGTCAGCAACCCCGGCGCAAGAAAGGATTCACGCCATGCGCTTTATGCTTAACTGGCTCTTCACCTCGATCGCCATCGCGATCGCCACGTTCCTCGTCCCCGGCATCCAACCCTTCGGCTTTGCCGAGGCCTGGGTCTGTTTCGCCTTCGTAGGACTGTTCCTCAATATCGTCGATTCGCTCGTCAAACCGTTCCTGACGGTCATCTCGCTGCCGCTCACCATCATTACGCTGGGCATTTTCCAGCTTGTCGTCAACAGCCTTATGCTCGAGCTCGCCAGCTACCTATCGGTGAATCTGCTGGGCGCGGGCATCTCCATCGCCAGCTTTGGATCGGCGTTTATGGGCAGCATCTTGGTATCCATCATGCGCAGCATTCTCGACAGCATCGCCAAGAACTAGAGCGAACCGATTCGGATCGCCACAACACGCCAAAATGAAGGCCGCCCATCGAAACGATGGACGGCCTTCTTCTTTATCGAGCCTCAGAGGGTAAAGAAATCTACCATTTCTACCCCGTCCCCAAATGGAAGGTGGAATCAAATCACGTAATCGTAGCCCTCGTTGGGGGCGACGAGCTGGTCGAGCGTCACGCCGTCGAGATAGTCGTTGATGAGCTTGTCCAGGTTCTTCCACACGCTGAGCGTGGGGCACTCGTCCGAACGCGAACAGCCCTTGCAGTCACCATCCAGGCAAGCAACTGGCGCCAGGCTACCCTCGGTCAGGCGCAGGATCTCGCCCACCGTGTACTGCTCGGGCGGGCGCGTGAGCACGTAGCCGCCGCCCTTGCCACGCATGCCCGAGAGCATGTTGGCGCGCACGAGCGTCGCCAAGATGTTCTCGAGATATTTCTCGGAAATCCCCTGTCGCGCCGCGATTTCTTTGAGCGGGATGCGGCCGGCCGCCTGGTGCTCGGCCAGATCGACCATAACGCGCAGGGCATATCTGCCCTTAGTAGAAACCAACATGTATAGTGCTGCCTTTCGGTCATTTAATCCGTAGAAATTCTAGCCGAAAAGTTGGTTTTGAAAATACCCGTTCCGGTCAAGATGGTTAATCGACTCGTAATAATCTTCTATTTCCTATTGCATTACTAGGCTTTAGTGCCTAGTATGCTTCCCAACAGCTAAACGAACAACCTATAAGGTTTATGGGTTTAGCTGCACACGCACCGTGAAACCACACGGCAACCAGCAACTTGAACACTTTGGAGGTTCACCATGAGCAAGGTTTACACGTCTATCGATCAGCTTATCGGCCACACCCCGCTTTTGGAGCTTACCCACTTTGAGGCCGACGAGGACCTCAAGGCCCGCGTGCTCGTCAAGCTCGAGTACTTCAACCCCGCCGGCTCCGTCAAAGACCGTGTCGCCAAAAACATGATTGACGAGGCCGAGAAGGCCGGCAAGCTCGTGCGCGGCGGCGACTACACCATCATCGAGCCCACGAGCGGCAACACCGGCGTCGGCATCGCCTCCGTGGCGGCGGCTCGCGGCTACAAGGTGATTATCACCATGCCCGAGACCATGTCCGTCGAGCGCCGCAAGCTTATGCAGGCATATGGCGCAAAGCTTGTGCTCACCGACGGCTCCAAGGGCATGAAGGGCGCCATCGCCAAAGCCGAGGAGCTGCAGAAGGAGACCCCCAACAGCATTATCGCCGGCCAGTTTGTGAACCCCGCCAACCCTGCCATCCACAAGGCCACGACCGGCCCCGAGATCTGGGACGACACCGACGGCAAGATCGACATCTTCGTCGCCGGCGTTGGCACCGGCGGCACCGTGACCGGCGTGGGCGAGTTCCTCAAAGAGCAGAACCCCGAGATTAAGATCGTCGCCGTCGAGCCCGCCACTTCCCCGGTGCTCTCTAAGGGCCAGGCAGGCCCGCACAAGATCCAGGGCATCGGCGCCGGCTTTGTGCCCGACGTCCTCGACACCCAGGTCTACGACGAAATCATCCCCGTCGAGAACGACGACGCCTTTGCCACCGGCCGCGCCGTGGGCCACAAGGAGGGCGTGCTCGTGGGCATTTCGTCCGGCGCCGCCGTGTGGGCTGCGCTGCAGCTGGCCAAGCGCCCCGAGAACGAGGGCAAGACCATCGTGGCGCTGCTCGCCGACACCGGCGAGCGCTACCTGTCCACGGCGCTCTTCCAGGACTAGGGTCTGTGCCCATAGGTTGAGCCCAGGACGAACCGGCCTCCTCTCTCTCCCGGCAGTCTGAGCCAATCCCAACAGGGTGTCCCACGAGACGTCCGAACTTGCTACAATGTCTGCGGCGCGGAACCAGCCTCCCGCGCCGCTTTTCTTTTTTGGCCACATGCCACCAAGGAGAACCTCCCCATGCACAATAAGCGCGTGCTCGTCGCCATGAGCGGCGGCGTCGATTCCAGCGTGACTGCGTATCTGCTCAAAAGTCAGGGTTACGAATGCGTCGGTGCCACCATGCGCCTCACCTGCCCCGCACCCGATCCTGTCACGGGCGTGAGTAAAGTCGACCGCGACATCGCTGACGCGAAGGCCGTCGCCGAGCGCCTGGGGATACCCCACCATGTGCTCGACCTGCAGCAGACCTTCGACCGCAATGTTATCGAGCGCTTCGTGACCGCCTACCAGGAGGGGTTGACGCCCAACCCGTGCATCATCTGCAACCGCCATATTAAGTTTGGCGCGCTGCTCGATGCGGCGCTGGATATGGGCTGCGACTACATCGCCACGGGCCATTACGCCAAAACAAGCCAGGCGGCAGACAGCACCTGGCAGCTACATCGCGGCGAAGATCCCAAAAAGGACCAGAGCTACTTTTTGTATTCGCTTACGCAGGAGCGCCTGGCACGCACAATCTTTCCGCTGGCAGGGCTGGACAAGGAGCGCGACGTACGCCGCATTGCCGCCGAGCAGGGCTTCATCAACGCCAAGAAGGCCGAGAGCGAGGACATCTGCTTTATCCCGGACGGCGACTACGCGGGCTATATCGAGCGCCGCTGCGGACATGCCGCTGCACCGGGCGACATTGTGTGGCGCGACGGCAGCGTGGTCGGACGCCATAACGGCGCGCTGCGCTACACCATCGGCCAGCGCAAAGGCCTGGGTGTCGCGATGGCGCATCCGGTGTATGTAACGGGCGTCGACGCCGCCAGCAACACCGTGCATCTGGGCGAAGCCGAGGACCTAACCGCCTCGGCGCTAACTGCCGATGAGTGGATCTGGAGCGCCCCTGCCGACCGCATGGAGGCAGAGCTCAATGCCGGCGGCATTCGTGTGGGCGCCAAGTACCGCTACCGTCAAAAGGATCAGACGGCGACCCTCACGCGCGGCACAGACGGGCAAATGCTGCTGACTTTTGACGAGCCACAGCGAGCCATCGCCCCCGGCCAAGCCGTTGTAGTCTACCGCGGCGACATCGTCCTGGGCGGCGGCACCGTTACGGCAGCCATCAGGTAGCCGCGGGATTATCGCCGCACGTGTCGAAGCACTTCAACAGCGGCACTAACCTCGATTACGCGACGCTCGAGGCCGCGGCAAATGGCCTCGAGTCGATCCTCCGCCGTCGCCCATTCGCTCTGCGAAAGAATCTCGATTGCCTCATCAACAAATCCGTTGAGCCGCGATGAATCGAACCAATCGAGCGAGTCCGCAAGCGCCAGCTGGACGAAAGGGTCGGGCCCAAACGGCTTAGCGGAAAACCCAAACTCCCCAGCTGAGAGCACGGCAGTTGGCACGTTATACCACAGACAGTTGCCGCTATCGAACAGCGGTGCAGGTTTTATCTCCAGGGTGTCGACATTGCGGATGATGCCGAAGTTTCGCCAATGGCGATCGCTGTTGGCCAAAAGGGCATCGCAAATGATCATCTGCGACATAGACCTTCTCACGGCAGCCTCGTCTGCTCCATGCTTACCAAGGAAGCGGCAGTACCGGTCGTACGTCGAGTTTCCTCGCTGACCGCCAAGAGCGTTCTTAACGTAAACAGCCGGAACATATTCCTCGCGGCCGTCAAGAAAGTCGTCGCACAAACACACAGGGCCATCGAACATCCGCTCAACCGCATAGGGAACAAACTCACCCTCTGACAGCAAGCGACGATGTAGAGCCGTTGCAACCGCCTCGTTAAAGGGACGTTGATCGTCCATGCCGCACCCCTTGACCAGGACGCGAACACCGTTGCGAATCATCCACGATTTAGGAAGCTCGCCCTCGGATGTGTTGTCGGGATTTTTAAGACCGATGCCTTCCAGCCAACCCGAACGCCCCTCGGGCGCCGATCGCTCAAATTCGTTCTCAAAGTAATTGATGTTTCGCCATTCGAGCCCGTCGCAATCGGTCGGCCGCAGCCAATAGCAATCCGAAAGCGAGAGGCCCAGGCACTGAACCGGCACCTCAGCGCCGTTGACGATCCCTAACTCTCGGTAGCGCGAGATAAGCCCGGGGCGAACATCGGGTACCGACCGATGCCCCCACCACGCGTTGAGCTCCCGCTTATTCACCGTTGGAGAAGAGCTCGAGCATGTGCCAAACGGCATTCGTTGCGCATCGAGGACCTCGGCGATTTCGAAGGGAAACTCGCGCGTCGGATCAAATGAGACATGCGCGACCTCATGGTCGGCCGACATCAGCGTAAACTTGCGTCCCACATCGGCTGCAGGACGGCGCCCTCGTTTGCGGACCTTTTGATAGGCGATCGCAGAATTGTACTCGATCATCTTCCGGCCGCCCACAATATCGCACGCGAGCGTTCCCGATGCGGCAAGTTGAGATATGCGGGCTTTCGTAACGCCCAACAGGCGGGCAGCATCACCCATAGACAAGTACTCAGACGTATCCATACACCGCATCACCTCGTTAAGTAATTTACACGTTTAGTTAATAGATTACAGACATCATAATACTAAACGACCCAAAGCGAAAAAAGGCCCGAGAAATCGGGCCTTAGCGATTGGTCAGCCGAGTCGCAAGCTGCTCCCCTAGCGCTGAACGTAGGCGCGAACGAGCTCGTAGGTATTGCGCACGCCGTCGATGTGGCTGCGCTCGTAGTTGTGGCTCGCGTACACGCCGGGACCGATCAGGCCGTGGCGGATGTCGTAACCAGCCGAAAGCGTAGCCTCGACGTCGGAGCCGTAGTGCGGGTACACGTCGATGGCGTAATCGAGCTCCAGCTCGCGCGCGATATTGGACAGCGTGGTAACCAGATCGTAGTTGTAGGGGCCACCCGAATCCTTGGCGCAAATCGAAACCATGCGCTCGGTGCAGCCCAGGTCGTCGCCCACGCAGCCCATGTCCACGCTGATCATCTCGCGCGTGTCAGCCGGCACAAAGGCACCGCCGTGGCCGACCTCCTCGTACACGGTAAAGAGCAGCGACACCTTGCGCGAAAGCGTCACTTCGCCGCCAGCAACGGCGCGGGCCAGACCCAGCAGAATCGACGCGGATAGCTTGTCATCTAGGAAGCGGCTCTTGATGTAGCCACTCTCCGTCACCGTCGTGCGAGGATCCATAGCGATGATGTCACCGGTCTGAATACCCAGCTCGAGCACGTCGTCTTTGCTGTCGACATTCTCGTCGAGCAAGATCTCCATGTTCTTCTCGACGGTCTTGACCGGTTCATCGGCCACATGCGCCGAAGGCTCGGTATTGAGGACCACACCCGTGTACACATTGCCGTCACGCGTGTAGACGGTGCAGTTCTCGCCATCGGCCGTAGACCACTGATGCCCGCCTAGCGTCGTGGGACGCAGGCGACCATTGTCCTTAATGGAGCGCACCATGGCGCCCAGGGTATCGACATGGCTCGCCAGTACGAGCGGCTCACCCTCGCCACCAAGCTCAACGAGCACGTTACCCTTATTAGAACGCTCAGGCCCAAACCCCATATCGCGCAGGGTCTCCATCAGATAATCAGTAGCCGCACGAGTAAACCCCGTAGGCGAAGCAATCGAGGTAAGCGCCTTCAACTGGTCAGTAATATAGGAGAGCGTAGAATCCATCTTGGACACCAAAGCCACCCTTTCATATCGAATTAAACCCACAGCAACGATACCACCACGCACAATTATTTACCTAACGAGACAACCCATCGAGCTCCCCAGAACTGCGCCCGCCACGATAAGCAGACATA
>NZ_QSKJ01000004.1:0-90738 GCF_003469895.1 Collinsella sp. AM28-11LB | reverse complement strand
GCCCCCGCCACGATAAGCAGACATAAGGCGCCATCCAACAATGCGCCCCTCACATCCCGCCTTTCCGGCACCCCGGCATCTGAGAAAAGAACGCAGGCGGCCCCGGGTTTCCCTCCGGGCGCATTCCGCAGGACGCAAAAGGCCCCGCCGCGCAACGCGCGCAGCGGGGCCTTTTGCATGTCCGAGGACGCGCCCGGAGGGAAACCCGGGGCCGCCGACGGGAGTGATTTACTCAGCCGGGCAGATCTTCTTGAAGAGCTCGATGACGTCGTCAAGCGTTGCCTCGCGCGGGTTGCCCGGGAAGCAGGCGTCGGCCATAGCGTCCTTGGCCAGGACCTCGATCTCGTCGGCCTTCATGGCCTCGCAGACGTGCGGGATGTTCACGTCGGCAGAGAGCTGCTTGACGGCGGCGATGGCAGCGTCAGCGGCCTCTTCGGTGCTCATGCCCGTGGTGTCAACGCCCATGGCGACGGCAACCTTGGCCAGGCGCTCGGCGCAAACCGGCTTGTTGAACTCCATGGCGATCGGCAGCAGCATGGCGCAAGCGACGCCGTGCGGGGTGTCGTAGTGAGCGGAGAGGGTGTGAGCCATGGCGTGGTCGATGCCCAGGCCAACATTGGAGAAGCCCATGCCGGCGACATACTGGCCAAGGGCCATGCCCTCGCGGCCGGAGCCGGGCTGACCGGACTTGGCCTCAGCGACAGAGTCGCGCAGGTTCTCGCTAATCAGCTTAATAGCCTCAAAGTGGAACATGTCGGAGAGCTCCCAAGCGCCCTTGGTGGTGTAGCCCTCGATGGCGTGGGTCAGAGCATCCATGCCGGTAGAGGCGGTCAAGCCGGCGGGCATGGAAGCCATCATGTCGGGGTCGACGACGGCGACCTCGGGGGCATCGTTGGTGTCGACGCACACGAACTTGCGGACCTTCTCGGGGTCGGTGATGACGTAGTTGATGGTCACCTCAGCAGCGGTACCGGCGGTCGTCGGCACGGCGATGGTGAACACGGCATGGTTCTTGGTGGGAGCAACGCCCTCGAGGCTGCGGACATCAGCGAACTCGGGGTTGTTGATGATGATGCCGATGGCCTTGGCGGTATCCATGGAGGAGCCGCCACCGATGGTCACGATAGCATCAGCCTCGGCGGCCTTGAAAGCCTCGACGCCGTCCTTGACGTTCTGGATAGTGGGGTTGGGCTTGATCTCGGAGTAAAGGCTCCAAGTGATGCCGGCAGCGTCGAGCTCGTCGGTCACCTTAGCGGTAACGCCAAACTTGACCAGATCGGGGTCGGAGCAGACGAAGATCTTCTTGTAGCCGCGACGCTGGAGCTCGCCGGGGATCTCCTTGATGGCGCCGGAACCATGATAAGAAATGGTGTTGAGAACGAAACGATTAGCCATTGATAGCCTCCCCATCGTGTGCGGGGCAACCATTACGCCCCGCGCTGTAAGTTCCATCCTAACGCTTTTGAAACAAAAAATGCATGAGAACATCAAAAGTGTTAAAGCGTTTCAACAGAAGATGAAAAAACAATGCGGCAAAGGGACAACCCCTCTGCCGCATTCGGTTACTTTCGACAGCCCTCTTTCCAAGCCTCTGCCGCAAGCTTCCAGCGAAAACGCAGGTCGCGCTCGCGGTCGATGAACATGATTGCAAACGCCACGAACAGCAGCACGCTCGCCACCGCAATGGCGTGCAGCCCCATGCGCTCAATACACCAGTTGCCCAGCACGGCGCCAAACACAAAGGTAAAGATCACGCCAAAGTACAGCAGGCCGTTTTCCAAAAAGCCGCGCTTGTGGGTGATGATGTAATCGTCCACGTTTTGCAGCGCGTTGCGCAAGTTGCCGATACACATAGTCGTGGCGATGCCGTGTCCATGAATCTTGCGGAAACTCTCGACCTGCATACCGCAGGCAAACGAGGTAAGGCAGTTGGCGAGCAGGTTGAAATCGCCACCGGGGATAAAGCTCACGCCCAGCAAGATGACGGCTTCAAAGAACACCGTCACCTGACGCCAATGGATCACGCTGCCAAAACGCTCGTGTACCAGGTCGGCAAGCATAATGCCCACGGCAAACGAAACCACAGGGAAGAAGTAGCGCCCCGCAAGTGCCCAATTGCCCTCTGAGATGCTCACGCCCACCAGCAGGATGTTACCCGTCTGCGCGTTGGCGAAAACATGGTCGCGCCCAATGTACGAATACACATCCATAAAGCCACCGGCAAGCGCCAAGATGATGCCCAGCTCGATGGACTCCGATATCTGCTTGGCACGCTGCATCGTCGTGCGGCCTCCTTGTTGACGACCCTCTCGTGCGTTGGCGGAGACATAGCCGCCGTTCATACTGTAACCCATTGACAACATGGCGTGCGCGCGAGACGAGTTCCCCAACGCGCGGATACACAGTCTGGAAACAAACGGCGGGCGCGGCGCCGACACCCGCATCGACACGCCGATCCGCCAGCCCATGTACTCCACCAGTCTTTTTAGCCCCGTCCCAAAAAGACTGGTTACAATTACGTGCAGCATACAAACACCGGGAGGGATCGTGGCAAAAAAGCCTCAGCACGCTCAGAACAACCAGCGCAGTCAGCAGGGCAAACAGGGCCAGCAGCAAAAGCGTGGCGGCAAGGCCCAGGGCGGCCACGCCACTCATACCCCGGCAGCACCTGTCCGTCCCTGGCGTCCAGGCCGCGATAAGTTCCTCCCCGTCAGTCGCTCCGATATGGATGCGCGCGGCTGGGACCAGTGCGACTTTGTCTACATCTGCGGCGATGCCTACGTGGACCATCCGAGCTTTGGCATGGCCATCATCAGCCGCGTGCTCGATGCGCATGGCTACAAGGTGGGTATCATCTGCCAGCCCGACTGGACCGACCCCGCCAGCATCACCGTGCTCGGCGAGCCGCGCCTGGGCTTTCTCGTCAGTGCCGGCAACATGGACTCCATGGTCAACCACTATTCGGTGACCAAGCACCGCCGCCATACCGACGCCTATACCCCCGGTGGCGAGGAGGGGCGCCGTCCCAACCGAGCCGTCACGGTCTACGGCAACCTCATCCGCCAGACGTTCAAGGACGCCCCCATCATCATCGGCGGCATCGAGGCAAGCCTGCGTCGCCTGGCCCACTACGACTACTGGCAGGACAAGCTCAAGCGCTCGGTACTGCTCGACTCGGGCGCCGACATCCTCATCTACGGCATGGGCGAGCACGCGATTGTCGAGATCGCCGACGCGCTCGACGCGGGACTGCCCGTCGACCAGATCACCTATATCAACGGCACCGTTTACCGCACGGGGTCGCTCGACGAGGTCTACGACTACGACCTGCTGCCCAGCTGGGACGACCTTACCGCCGACAAGCTCAACTACGCGCGCAGCTTTAACGTGCAACAGCAGAACATGGACCCCATCACCGGGCATCGCCTGGTAGAGCCCTACCCCAACAGCGTCTATGTGGTGCAAAACCCGCCATCGGCGACGCTCACCACCGACGAGATGGACGAGGTGGCAGAGCTCCCCTACGCACGCGATTGGCATCCCGACTACGACGCGGCAGGCGGCGTGCCTGCCTTTGCCGAGATCAAGTTTTCCATCAGCTCTAACCGCGGCTGCTTTGGCGAGTGCTCGTTTTGCGCGCTCACCTTCCACCAGGGCCGCGTGCTGCAGATGCGCAGCCACGATTCGATCATGCGCGAGGCCGAGCTGCTCACGCGCGACCCCGAGTTTAAGGGCTACATCAACGACGTGGGCGGACCGACGGCCAACTTTAGCCGTCCTGCCTGCGACAAACAGCTCAAGCACGGCGTGTGCAAGAACAAGCGCTGTCTGTGGCCGAGCGTATGCAAGAACATGGTGGTCGATGAGAGCGGCTACACGCAGCTGCTGCGCGACCTGCGCCAGCTGACGGGCGTCAAAAAGGTCTTCGTGCGCAGCGGCATCCGCTTTGACTACACCATGGCCGACACCTCGGACGAGTTTTTGCGCGAGCTGCTGGAACATCACGTCTCGGGTCAGCTACGCGTAGCGCCCGAGCACGTGAGCGATGCGGTGCTGTCCGTGATGGGCAAACCGAGCCGAGCCGTCTACGACGCGTTCTGCCGCAAATTTGAGCGCTTGAACCGCGAATACGGACTCAAGCAGTACGTGGTGCCTTACCTCATCTCGAGCCACCCCGGCTCGACCATGAAGGAAGCGGTGGAGCTTGCCGAGGCCGTGCGCGACATGGGCTACATGCCCGAGCAGGTGCAGGACTTCTACCCCACCCCGTCCACGATGAGCACTTGCATGTACTACACCGGCGTTGACCCGCGCACCATGGAGCCAATCTATGTGGCGCGTGACCCGCACGAGAAGGCTATGCAGCGCGCGCTCATCCAATATCGCAAACCCGAGAACTACAAGCTCGTGCGCGAGGCACTGGAGAAAGCCGGGCGTCGTGACCTGATCGGCTACACC
Organism: Collinsella sp. AM28-11LB; assembly: GCF_003469895.1. Lineage (NCBI taxonomy): Bacteria > Bacillati > Actinomycetota > Coriobacteriia > Coriobacteriales > Coriobacteriaceae > Collinsella > Collinsella sp. AM28-11LB. The sequence goes on along the minus strand of NZ_QSKJ01000004.1, from coordinate 86,280 downwards.
AAGCATTGTCTGATTCGTCCCGTGCCGCCGCGCCTGGGCGAGACGTCTGCTGGCGGCGGGCATGGCACCGGCAAGAAGGGCGGCAGGGCCCACGGTGGTGCCGGCAAGGGCCCCAAGGGCAGCAAGGGGCACGGCGGCATGTCGCGTGCGCAGAACACCGCCGGCCGCAACCGTGCGGCCCAGGGACGACAGGGCGCCAACGGAGGCGGGCGTCACAACTAGGGCAGCGGCGCGCTCGCTGCGTCCATCCCACACGCGTGGCGCAGTGAGCGCATTGCCTCAACGAGGATGACGCCAGCGATAGCGACCGTAATTGCCACATCGAACGGCGTGTTCACAAACCAGAGCAACGTCATGAGATACGACCCGGCGTTAAAGGCAAAGTGCAACAGGATCGTGTAACGGAGCTTTCCGGTGGTCACGAGCACCCAGCCAAAGACCAGACCGGCAGCGCCCGCGTAGCAACCCTGCACCCAATTCATGTGCATAAAACCGAAGATTGCCGCCTGCAGCACAATCGCCGCGGCAATACCCCACGTACTTGGGGCCGCCCAGGACACCATGGCGCCGTCCTGCGCACCCGCACGACGCCGGCGCTTCCAAAGTGGGCGGCACTGCGGGTTAAACGCTCGGAGCGAAAACTCAAAAATGATGCCGCGCACCAGCAGCTCTTCACAAAATGGGGCGCCGAGCACCGTAGTCAGGACGGCGAGATAGCTGGTGTCGCCCATGCCTGTTTCCTCGACAAGCTCGCTGTAGTCGGCCGCGGCATCGGGCAACAGCGCCAGCACGGCGTCGGTCACGCAGCCAACGACCACCTGCAGGGCTAGGCCAATCACGATAACGCAAACGATGCGCTTCCATGCAGCATTTGCTCCCCCGCCAAGCGGGCGCTCGCCCTGCCAGCGCGCCATAAACGAGCGCGGCCACAGATAACGCCACCACAGCAGCGCCATCAAAAACGACGCCATCTGCGCGGCAGCCTGAAGCAATTGAATATCGAGGTCGTCAATCGAAAAGCCCATGAACACCGACGCGACACCCAAAGCGGAAAACAAAACCACGCTCAGGGCAATATCTGCCGCGATAACGCCAAAACAGGCAAGCGCCCAAATCATCGCATTGAGCATGCCAACCTCCTCAAAACCCGGCACTTAGGGACGTTCCTTAACTGCCGGCAGAAAAGGAACGTCCCCAAGTGCCGGCAGTTTGGGACAGTCATTGTTGATGAGAATCGGGCGCAGTGCCAAAGGCCCCGTTGGGCGAAATGTCGAACGGAAAGGTGCCGCAGCGATTAAACGCGGCGATAAACATGCGGATGGCGTTGGACGGCGTGGTACCTACGAGCTGCGTTGCCGCCGCGAAGGCCGCCTTTTCCTCGGGCAAGACCTTCGCGACAACCGGGGTCATGTGTTCTGCCATGGCGCTTCCTTTTTGAAACGACGGTGGTGCGGATAGATGCGGGCCACGCGGCTGGGCGACGGGCTGTGAAGGCAACCCGATTGGCCCGCATCTGGAGTTTGTTTCTACGGCGTTGGTATTACTTGGTATTCCAAAGTATTACCCCGCAGATAGAATACCATACCCGACCCCATGGGGACGGAGGAAAACGGATCATTTTGTTGCTGAGTAAGTATTTAGAGCGTGATGATATCCGAGATATTGAGGGCCTGAGCGTCGACGGCATCGTGCGTGGCAAGCAACAGGATGCGACCGTCGAGCAAGTCGAGCACGACCTCGGCGCATGCGTCGCGCGCAGCGGTATCTAGACCGGTAAAGGGCTCGTCCAGAATCACCGCGTCGCCTGGGCACAGCAGGGCTCGGGCAATCTCGATGCGACGGCGCTGCCCACCCCCATATCAACCCTTTGCGCAAAACGGCAATGCCCCGTCCGCGCAAACACGCGAACAGGGCATTGATCAAGTTTTACGGTCAGCGGCTCTTTTGTGCCAGAGACCTTCTGTCTTTAGCGAAGCTCGGGCCAGTAACCCTTGTTGGCCTCGATCATGTCGTCGAGAACCTCCTTGGCGACCTTCATCGAAGGCACGGTCTTGTTGAGCGTAAAGGCCTTGAGCGCCTTCTCGTACGAACCCTCGATCGTAGCCTCGACGATGAGCTTCTCGGAGTTCAGCTGCTGCATCATAAGACCCTGCTGGAACAGCGGGATGTTGTCGCGGCTGATGACCTCGGGGCCGTTCTTGCCAATGTAGGCAGGCAGCTCGACCATGGCGTCGTAGGGCATGTTGGGGATAGCGCCCTTGTTCTCGCAAATGACCAGGAAGCGCTGCTTGGTATCGTTCTTCAGAGCGATGGCTAGATCGGCAATCCAGTCGCCGTGGCTGCCCGCATAGAACGTGCTCTCGTCGATCTCGCCCGTCTTCTCGTAATGGTCGATGCCATCAAAGAGGTTCTTCTCGCGCGTCTCCTCGACCTCGTTTGCACGGGTGCGCTCGGGGTTGGAATGCTCGACGAACTCCTTCTGCTGCAGGTAGTAGTTCAGATACGTGTTGGGCAGGTACTCCGGGAAGCACTCCATGATCTCGTACTCGCCCTTCCAGACGTAGTACCAGCTGCCCTTGGTGTGGCGGTTCTGCTCGGGATGCTCGTCGGTGGCCTCCTCGGGCTTCTTGGACATCAGCGAGCTCATGCCCTTGAGGTAAGAATCGGGCAGCAGAATCTCGTGCTCCTTGATGTACTCGCGCAGCTGCGGGAGCACCTCCTCGCCCTTGTGGCGGATCGAGGTGAACCAACCAAAGTGGTTGAGGCCAAAGTAATCGTACTCGACATCCTTCTTGTCGATATCGAGTGCAGCGCAAACCACGTCGATGATCGCGATCGGCATGTCGCAGATGTTGATGATGCGAGCGTTGGGGCGCAGGACGCGGCAGCCCTCGGAGACGATGGCGGCAGGGTTGGAGTAGTTGAGAATCCAGTAGTCCTTCTTGGCATACTTCTCAACGTCGTCAATCAGCTCGACCATGGGGAAGATGGTGCGCATGCCATAGGCAAGGCCGCCGCAACCGCAGGTCTCCTGACCCACGCAGCCGTGACGCAGCGGAATCTTCTCGTCCTGCTCGCGCATGGCATAGCCGCCCACGCGCATCTGGGCAAACACGAAGCTCGCGTCGGTAAAAGCCGTCTTTTTGTCGGTGGTCACCGTGAGCTTGATGTCCAGGCCAAGGTCCTCGTGCAAAATCCAGTCCACGAGCACGCCAATCTTGCGCTGGCGCTCCTCGTTGATGTCGTACAGACGAATCTCGTCAACGTCGAGTTCGTCCTTGCGCAGAGCGATGGACTTGACGATGCCGGGGGTAAAGGTGGATCCGCCACCACACAGAGTAATGATCATTGTTTACTGCTCCTTCTCAATTGCGTTTTCGACCTTGTCGCGCATCTCGGCGACCTTCATGCCAAAGATGATCTGGATATTATTGCCGTTGCGGTTGATGCCGCTGTTGGGCACGTGGTTGATGAGGTTCTCATCGATGAGGTCCGGGTTCTTAACGTTCACGCGGAGACGCGTAAAGCAGTTCTCGAGCTCCTCGATGTTGTCCTTGCCGCCAAGACCTGCGACCAGATCGGCAATGCCCGCATCGACGCCCTCTGCGGGAGCCGCGGCAACAGCGCCCTGCTTCACCGCGACAGACGCGGCGGCCTCGCCCTCGGCGACGGACTCGGCGAGCTCGGACTCCTCCTCGCGACCAGGCGTGTGGAGGTTGAGCTTCTTAATAAGGAAGGTGAAGAGGAAGAAGTACAGAGCGGCGTTGAGAACTCCAAGCACCAGCATCATCGGCCAGTTGGTCTTATCGACACCAAGGACCAGGTTGGAAACAACGATGTTGATGATGCCGCCTGCAGTCGAAGCGGGCACGGAGAGAACCTTAAGAAGAACCAGGAAGACGCCGGAAAGAATCGAGTGGACGACAAAGAGCACAGGGGCAGCAAAGACAAAGAGGAAATCCATGGGCTCGGTCACGCAGGAAAGCACGGCGGTGATGATCAGCGGGATGATGACAGCCTTGGTCTTGTCCTTGTTCCCCTTGTAAGCGGTGAAGATAAAGGCGAGACCGATGCCGATGTAGGGCCACAGGTTGTTGAAGGCGTAGCTGTTGAAATACGTGCTATCGGAGAAGGGCTGGCCCGTCATTGCCATCTCGGCGACACGGATGGGATAGGCGCCGGCGATAACCTGATCGCCCAGCGTAAGGGTGCCACCCACATCGGAGAACTGGAACGGGGTGTAGATGAGGTGGTGCAGACCGGTGGGAACGAGCAACTTGTTGAGCATGCCGTAGATAAACAGACCGATGTTGCCCGACTCCTTAATGATGCCGGCAACGGAGGAGATGGCACCCTGAACCGGAGGCCAAACGATGCAGAAGCCAGCGCCCATGATCCAGGAAATGATGATCATGATCAGGAACGGAAAGCGAACGCCCGAGAACATCGAAAGGGCAACGGGGAACTGCTTGTTCGAGTACTTGTTGAACACGGCACCGGTGATGCAACCAAGAATGATGCCGCCAAACACGCCGGTATCGAGGACCTGAATGCCCATAACGGTGCTCTGGCCGGTTCCGGTAAGGCCGAGCATGCCGCTCGCTTCGGCAAGAGAACCGGTGGCGTTGAGCACGATGTTATTGGCCTGAAGGAACAGGAAGAACGACATCAGGGCGATCAGCGAAGCATGGCCCTTGTTCTTCTTTGCCATGGCGCCGGCGATGCCCACGCAGAACAGAATCGAGAGGTTGTTGATGATAAACATCAGCGACTGATAGACAACGGCGCCCGCAAGCTGGAACGGGCCGAAGCCCAGCACGGGGACCACGGCGCAGATGGTCTTGTTGGTCAGAATGATGCCCACGATGAGCAGGATGCCGGCAACCGAGAGATACATCATCGGCTGGACGATCGACTTCGCGAACACCTCCAACGGCGCTTTGAAATTGAACTTCTTTTTTGCGGTCATAGCGATACTCCCCTTTCTTTTCCGCAAATTAAGACAGGTGTGCCCTGGACAAGACCATGAGCCTTGTCTTATATCAATCGATGTGCGGGCACGTTATGCCTAGAGACCAGATTCTCCAAGCAGGTTAACAATGTGATATGCGAGATAACTCTTCTCGGCATTGGCAACGACAACGTTATAGGTAGACGCTAAGCGGTCGGCAATTGACTCCGCGCACGAGAACGCCCTTGGATACACCGTTTCATCGATACGGAACAGCGCGTCGCCATTGACCTGCCCCGCCGCGGGATCGAGCGCTCGCTGCGCAAAAAACTGCAGATGGCGAACGAAACGCTCGTACGGCAACGAGGCGACGTCAAGGGTCGTGGCATAGTGCTCGGAAACAATCGCGAGCACGTCGCGAACAAGCTGGACCGAAACAATCAGACGGTCAGAGCGCTGCGGCATGGTAGCGTTGACGATATGCAAGGTGATGAAGCCCTGCTCCTCCTCGCTCATCTCGATGCCCAGGTAATCCTTGATAATCTGAAGGGCACGGCCCGCAAGCGCGTACTCCTTGCGATAGAACTGCTGAATCTCGAGCAGCAACGGGTTCTCGCACGGAATGCCCTTGCGCTCGCGATCAAGGGCGAGGCTTATATGATCTGCGAGAGCGATGAGAATCTTGTCATTGATATCAACATTGAGCTCTCGACGAAGCATCTGAACAATGTCCTCGGAAATCACGAGGTTAACGGTGGGGATGGACTCCAAAAGATGTGCCAAGCGGTCAATCGTACGAGAATCCTGGGAGGTACCCTCCTGCAGCGCATAGGTCTTTTCGACCGACGCCTCGTCGATGATATCACCGGCATGGCGGCCAAAGCAGAGGCCTCGGCCGATGACGATGAGCTCGGAGCCATCGTCCGAAGTGACCATTGCGACGTTATTGTTGAAAACTCGCTTGATAACCACGGTACCCACCACAAGAATTTACTCGGAAAGCCAGACGACAGGCTCTTTAACAGCAACAGGGCCGGAAGCATGCTCACGAAGAGTCGAGTTCTCCGAGCGCTCGCACACGATAACGAAGACCGTGGGGTCGAAGCCGGCGGCGCGAACCGCGTCGAAATCGACCTCGACGAGGGGCTGGCCCGCGTCGACATGGTCACCCTGAGCAACGAGCGCATGGAAGCCCTTGCCCTCAAGTTTAACAGTGTCGATTCCGATATGCAGCATCACCTGAGCAGAGCTGTCGTCGGACATGATGCCCAGCGCGTGCTCGGTCGGAAACAACGCCGCGACGGTGCCGGAAACAGGAGCGCACACCGTTCCCTCTTGGGGAACCACGGCAACGCCATCGCCCACCGCGCGGCTGCTAAAAGCAGGGTCATTGGTATTTTCTAGATGAACAAGCTCGCCGGAAACGGGAGCGAGGATTTCGAACTCGGAAGCTGCAGTCTTCTGCTCATCCGAACCGCCCATCAGGCGAGAAAAGAAACCCATGGCGGCATGTCCCTTCATAAATATAGCCCAACCAAAATCAAGCGAATGCATCCATAGAGACACACCCGTTCAAAGACTTTGGTTAGGCCCACGTCCGAGGGACTCGGTAACCTTCCGCATTTCTTTTTACGAGAGCTATTGTAGACAAGCCCAAAGCCAGAATAATCATTATGACCGGTGAACGGTATTTATTCTCCGATAAACGGTAGCTATGCGGCACTTAGGGACGTTCCTTTTCTGCCGGCACCCAGGGACACTCCTTGCTCTGACCCCTTTGCACCAAAAAGGGCCCCGAGCGTAGTTGCTCGGGGCCCTTAGCTTGTCTCACGCTAGCGTGCGATGCGTATGTTATTTGCGCTTGCCGCCGCCGTCGCCGGGACGACGGGAGCTGCCGCCGCGCTTGCCGCCACGGCTGTTGCCATAGCTGCCACGGTTATCGCGACCGCCGGCGCGGCCGCCACGGGAACCGGCCTGGTTGCCGCCGCGACCACCACGGTAGCCGCCGCGACGCTCCTCGCGGGTATCGTCGTAGTTGCGCCAGTCATCGCGACGATCGCGGCTGGCACGCGGATCGCGACGCTCGCGCGACTCACCGGAACGCCCAGCGCCGCTGCGCCCACCATTGCCGCGAGCGCCCTCGCGACGCTCGCCGCCGCGGCCACCGCGCTCTTCAAAGCGCTTGCCGCCACGGGACTCACCGCTGCGGGTGCCATGCTCACCGCGACCCTCGCCGCCACGGCGCTCATCGCGCCCGCCGCGCTCGTCATTGCGACCGGAACGACGACGATCGCCCGAGCCACGCTTGCCGCCGCGCGAGCCACGGCCCTCGTCCTCGCGCTCAACACGGCGACGACCGCCGCGGTCCTCGTCCTCGCGGCGACGGCGATGCGCCTCGCCCTGGAACTGCTTGGCACGGCGCTCGGCACGGTTGCCTCGCGGGACCTGCTCGGCAGCGCCAGCACGCTCCTCGGCAGCCACCTCGCGGGCCACGCTCTCAACAGCCTCGTCCACGCGAGCCTGAACGCCCTCGCGCACGCGGATCTTGCCGCCGCGCTTGGGACGGCTCGGACGCTCGCCGTCGCCGCGACGCTCGTCGCGACCGCGGTTGGAACGACCGGCCACATCGCCGTAGTCATCGCCGTTGCGCTTGCCGTCGCGACGTGCCTGCTCAAGCTTCTTCTTGCTCTTGGACTTGCCGCGCTTGGTCTTCTTCTTCACCTTAAAGGCCGCAGGGTCGCGCTCGGGATCGACGGCGGGCGGGTTGGGGCCCACATGCAGGTCGCCGGCCTCGTAGATGTCGGCCGTCTTGTCCATGAGCTTCTCGATCTCGTAGAACTCATCGACGTCCTGCTCGGTCACAAACGTGATGGCCCAGCCTAGCTCGCCGGCGCGGCCCGTGCGGCCGATGCGGTGGATGTAGTCGGTCGGCTCGGCCGGCACGTCAAAGTTCACGACGTAGCGCACGTCGCTGATGTCGATGCCGCGGGCAAGCACGTCGGTTGCCACCAGCACGTCGACGGTACCGTCGCGGAAGGCCGAAAGCGCGCGCTCGCGCTGGGCCTGGCTACGGTTGCCGTGAATCGCGGCAGCCTTGATGCCTTTACGCTCCAGACGACGGCAGCAGCTGTCGGCGCGGTGCTTGGTGCGCATAAAGACGATGGTGCGCTCCGGGCCCTCCTTCTTGAGGAACTCGGGCAGCAGGTTGTTCTTGGCCTCGATGGACACCGGGAAGACAAACTGGTCGACGGTGTCGGCGGTCGATGTGGCGGGCGCGATCTCCACGCGGGCCGGATCGCTCACCAGGTCGGTGATCTCGCCCACGGCCTCCTCGTCGAGGGTCGCCGAGAACAGCAGCGTCTGGCGCTCGGCCGGCGTCTCGCGCACAATGCGGCGGACGGCGGGCAAAAAGCCCATGTCGAGCATGCGGTCGGCCTCGTCGAGCACCAGGACCTTAACCTCGTCCAGGTGGCAGGCGCCCTGCTCGATCAGATCGACCAGACGGCCCGGCGTGGCGACCAGAATGTCGCAGCCGTACTTGAGGGCAGCGGTCTGCGGCTTGTAGCTCACGCCGCCCACGACGGTCACGGCAACGTGGCCGGTAACGTCGGCGATCTTGCTCGCGACCTCGTCGATCTGCTGGGCAAGCTCGCGCGTGGGGGTGATGACGAGCATCACGGGGCCGCGACCGTTACCCTCGGGCTTTTTAGCGCCACGACGACGGCTGCGGCCGCCGCGCTCGTGCACAGGCTTGGGAGGAGCGATGTGCTCCAGATTATTCATGGTCGGCAGCAAGAAGGCGGCCGTCTTGCCGGTGCCGGTCTGAGCGGCGGCAAGCAAGTCGCGGCCCTCGAGCACTACGGGAATCGAGCCAGCCTGAACAGGCGTCGGCGCCGTGTAGCCCAGGTTCTCGATGGCACGGAGCATCTCGTCGGAAAGTCCCAGCTCGTCAAAGGCGGGCAGACTCTCGGCAGCGGACTCGACGGCCTGGGCAGCATTGGCCTCATCGGCGGCATCGAAGGCAGCCTGGGTCATGGCCTCGCGGGTCTCGTCCAGAATCTCGGCGTCCGTGACGTCGGATACAGAATTACGCATATGTTGTTGTTCCTTATCTGCACGCGCAATGGGCACGGCATGCGACCGCGCGGGCGTGCTTGGTAGTGCGCTAATACATACAAAAACGGGTGCGCACAGAGAGGACGTTGCTCAGCACGCTGGCGATCGCTTTGGCAGCCCTATCACGCGCCGTCCAGACGCAGCAGCTCTAAGCAATGGAGCAGATTCGCCGCGGTTAGTATACCCGTGCTTCGCATGCCCCCACGTAAACCACAGATGACAGGGTCTGGGATCGCACAGAGGCTCCCCCGCCGAGCAACATCTAAATCTGTAACATCTACGGGGCGAAATCGGTCGCTACTGTTACAGATCGAGATAAACAGTCTGAGCCGTTCAGAAACATCTAAATCTGTGACAGTTACGGGGCAAATCGGGTCTCAGATGTTACAGACCGAGACAGAAGACTCCCCCGTCAGACAATGTCTCGATCTGTAACAGTTACTCGGCAAAATCGGTCCTTACCGTTACAGATCGAGACAAACCGCTATCCCAGGACACAACATCTCAATCTGTAACAGTTATCGAGCAAATTGAGCTGTAGATGTTACAGATTGAGATTATTGGCCGGCGGGGCGGCACTGGTTCCAACGCCGACGACGCCGACCCCCTATTCCTTCACGAACTGCGGCGTAGGCGCGTTGTTCTCGAACGACCACGCACTGAACTCCGAAAGCCCACTCATCATGCCGCCCGTAACCCCAGTCATAACAGGAAGGGTGTAGCGCCCCGCTTTGCCGTAGCCCGTCTGCACCGAAAGACCCTGGTCGTCACCCCTATACACATTAATCCCGCCAGGCGACGAAGGGTTCAGCACGAACACCAGAGCCGCGTCGCCCGACTCTGCACCGGTAATTTCTTCGGAGCTGGTTACCAGGCCGCCGCCTCCGCCAATCCTAAATCCCTTATAGCCACTGTCGTCGATGTCCTCGAGCTCAATATCGTCTTTTCTAAAGAGCATGCGACCGCTCAGCTTCTTCCTCGAAAGCGAATAGTCCGTCGACAACTCGACGGAAATCGTCCCCTCATCCTCGTCATAGTTCGAAATCTTGAGGTAGATGTCCGGCGTGGCGGCGCCGCCGGAGTCCTCATAGGTACCCGAGATGTCGAGCATGGGGTCGGAATCGCCGTCATCGTCGTAGCGACCGGAATCCGAGAGGCACCATCCTTCGTCGTCTTCGAAATAGTACGAGTACTCCTGATGGTACGACGGGTCGTAGTACCAGGGCGCACCTCCGGGGATCTCCTGCTTAACCGTGCACGACGGGCCATCGAGCTCAGGGTCCAGGTCCGTCAGCCCGTTTTCCTCGTCAAAGTCGATGCCCCTCTTGGGTTCGGTCGACTTATCGTTGAGCTTCAAGGTCACGTTTGAAACCGTGCCGCCCGAGTCCTTAACACCGGTAAACGTAAAGTCCATCGTCGAGTGGAAACTGCGGTTCGCCGTGACGGCTTCGGCCGAGCCGCTCACCAGCCCATTGTTCTCCGTCACGTTGCTCACCTTGACGGACTTAACCTTATACGTCGAAGGATTGACGTAGTCGTTGGAGACAAAGCCGCCAAAACTCTCGCCATACTGCTCGTCCACCGTCTTTTCGACAGCCGCCGTCGTCTGGTCGACCATCTTTTGGTGCTGAGCCTTCTGCCAGAACGAAAATCCCGCAAAGCCACCGACGCCCACGGCAATAAAGGCAACGGCGATGGCCAGGCCTACAGCGGCCCTCTTTCCTCGACGGGGCTTGTTAGCAGGAGCCATCGGCATGGGGGCTGGAGCAGAGTCCGGCTGGAACTGCTGAGGTTGAGCCCAGTACTGCTGCTCCAGCTGAGCCTGCGACTGATCCCAATACTGCTGAGCGTGATCGGCAGTATTCGCCATCGGCTCGTCAAAACCCTGGTCCATGACCTGAGCGCCGCAAATGGGACAAAACATCGTGCCCGGCACCAGCTCGCTTCCACAACTTGAGCACCTCATGGCATCTCCCCTCAACACTGCAGAGCCATCCACACGAGCGAACGCGCTGGCAAGCTCCTCAACCTCTTCTTGGCACAAGCATATGGGAGATATCGCGAAAGACGTTGCGCAACAATTCCAAGCGGTCGTTTCCACACCGCCAGCAGCAGGTTTATCTCAATCCGTAACAGTTACGGGTCAAAACTGAGTCTTAGTGTTACAGATCGAGACATTCAGCCAGCCCCCTTGGCTAACATCTCAATCTGTAACATCTGCTGGGCAAAACGGGTCCTTACTGTTACAGATTGAGATGTTTGATGTGTTGAGTGGGGAACTATCTTGATCTGTAACAGGTAGAGGCTGAAATCCCGTCCAGATGTTACAGATTGAGACGAAACCCGTACACATGAACACCACTATTGGCATCACCAGAAGGTTTTTCGCACTGTTGCGCAACAACTTTGCCCTATACCGCAGGTACCATAGATTCGAACCTAAGAAACACCTAAAAGAAGGGAGCTCACCTTATGTTTTGCACGCAATGCGGAACGAAGCTGCCTGACGACGCGCGCTTTTGCACCAATTGCGGAGCGTCCGTAGCGCCCAAGACAGCAACCCAGGCTCCGGCGCCCGCTGAGACACAAACTGCTGAACCTGCGCCCGCCGTCAATCCGGGCGAGACCGTCGTTACGCTCGATGCCGTTGAGCCGACGTCCGAGCCCGCACCTGCACCCGAGACCGTCACCGACCCCGGCGAGACGGTCGTCACACTGGACGCTGTCGATGCAGATCCCGGCGAGACCGTGGCGACCCTCGACGCCGTCGGGCCCTCGGCCAATACCGAAGCCGAAGCATCTACCCCGGCGCCCGTCGACCCGGGCGAGACCGTCGTCACACTCGACGCCGCTGACCCGGAGTCGGACGCCCCGACAGAAACCGCCGAGCCTCAAGCTGATCAGACCGACCCCGGTGAGACGGTCGTCACGCTCGATGCCGTTGAGCCCGCGGCCGAGCAGACTGCCAATGCCGAGCCCGCAGCCGACCCCGAGCCGACCGCCGAGCCCATCATCGACGACGCCGCGCCCGTTGACGCCGCCGAAGCCGAGGAGATCTTCGAGACCGACGACAACGCGGCCGTCGCCGTCGACTTCCCCGGCGACGATGCAGCCGTGCCCGCCGCCGTCGCAGACGACCCCACCACGCTCGTCAACGTCAACGACGACCCCACTACCATCGCCGAGTTCGACGAGGATGCCCAGGCGACCGCCGAGGCCATGGAATCGCTCGGCGTGGCACACCCCACGGCCGGTGCCACCGTCGTCGACCTGCCGCAGCAGCAGATGACCGACACCACCATGCAGGCGGCTCCTATTCCGCAGCCGCAGCCCCAGCCGCAGATGCCCATGCCCCAGCAGCCGCAGCAAAAGAAGCGCCGCTGGCCGGTCTTCGCGGGCCTTGGCCTGGTCGCCGCCGGCGCCGCCGTGGCAGCCATCCTGCTGCTCACGCCCAACGCCAACGCCGTCGAGATCACCTCGGGCAGCCAGGACGCCGTCGTGTGCACGGTCGACACCAAGGTCCTGCCCAAAAAGAAGGACCGCGTGATCCACAGCTACACCGCGACCCTCACGCCCAAGAACGGCGGCAAGAGCTACAAGATTAAGGTCAAGGGCGACGATGGCTTTACCATCGGCGACTTTGGCAAGGTCAAGCCCGGCGACTACAGCTGCAAGATCGAGGACACCAAGGGCAATACGGTCCAAAACTTCAACACCACCGTGGTTAAGAAGGACGACACCAGCGCCGAGAAGCCTGCCGAGAGCGTGACCGTCAACACCCCCAAGAAGAACGACGACGCCTCTACCAGCACGGACAACGGCAATTCCTCGGACACGACCTCCAAGGACGACGCCAGCAGCGACGACGCCAGTAAGGACGACTCCACGACCGAGGACGATTCGGGCACGTCGAGCAACAGCACGAGCAGCTCCAAGCCCAGCAAGTCCGACAAGAAGACGGACAAGAAGACCGACACGTCCAAGGACACCACGAACACCACCGCGCCCACCACGATCGACGACGCGACGTTCCACGCGGCCTACACCGCCTACAAGAGCAAGCTCGAGGAGCTTATCGACATCTACGGCGAGCCCGAGATCGCTTCGCTCAGGAGCAACGTCTACCAGATTGGCGGCGTAGAGTTTGCCCAGCTTGTCGACTTTAACGGCGACGGCCTCCAGGAACTCGTGACCATCCACTCCAAGACCAAGGCCGATGAGTTTGGCAAGAAGACCCACCTCACGACCGGCGATTACATTCTGGACGTATGGGGCTACAACGGAACCGAGCTCGTCAACCTCTACAGCGGCTCGCCGCAGGCAACAAACGGCGGCTACATTTTCGTCATGTTCGATAAGGAGATCGGCGACGACAGCGGAACCGTCTACCTGAGCCAGTTCATCAGCGACGGCAAGGCCTACCTGCTCACAGGTAAGAAGAAGTCCAAGACCGAGGAAAAGTTCTTTACCTACGACGGTAAGAGCTTCAAGGCGACTGATCGCGATGTCACCGCCAGCGACTTTAACAACGACAGCGCCTATCTCATCTCGGGCTACACCGAAAACCTCGAGGAGCATGACGAGAACTACGCCGAGGGCAAGATCGACACCTCCAGGCTCAACCTCAACAACACCGTCGATACCGTCGAGAAAACGATGATCGTCCTCACCACCGGTATCACCAGCACTGAGCCGGGCGACGCTGATCCGAGCGGCAACAGGTCGAGCGATTCTTCGAGCAGCAAGTCGAGCTCCAGCAAAAAGTCGAGGAAATCGAGCAAGTCAAGCAGTTCCAGCAAGTCGTACAGCTACGATGACTCCGATGATTCCGACTACGACTCCGACTATGACGACAGCTACGACGATTCCAGCGACTACGACGATAGCTACGATGACTCCACGGACTCCGTACCGCCCACCGAGTTCACCGACGTCGACGAGTAACGCCGAGCGCCGCAGTCCCATTGCACAAAGAAGTGCCCCGTTTCCACCAGGGAAACGGGGCACTTTCTTGTAAGCGAAACTATTTAATGTAGACCGAATCGACGATGTATTCCCAGTCGGAGTCGCCCGAAAGCGAATCGTACGATCCGAGCCACAGATTGGTCGATTTACCCACGTTGTTCGTCTTCCCGATCGTGTTGAACGCCGAGCTGTAGTGGTTTGAGATCATCAGCGTTCCCACCGTGTAGCCATCGTGGACAATCTTGTAATCGACCCACAAACCGTTCTTGACGCCGCTGTACGTGCCCTGTGAGGTCTTGACGTCCCAGTCGCTCCCCCAGTCCTCGGGAACTTCGAACGTAAACACGTCGCCGTCGTAGGTGCGGCTCTTGCGGCTCGCCTCCGAGACGGCCGCGTTATAGCTCGCGACCGCACCGTTACGCGCCGAAGAAGCCAAGCCCGCCAGACGGTCGGCCTCGTCCTTGTCGTCGCAGCCACCCTGGCGCGCGTAATTCTGCGCCATGGTGATCTCGCCAGCCTCGACGTCCACGGCATTGATCGGATCGCCGAGCTCAAACTTGGCATTCTCGCGCAGGTCGAGCTTCTCGCCCTTCTTGAGTGCGTCGCCCAGCTTAATGCTCACCGAAACGTTGGGCACGTCCCAAATCTCGCCATCGGCACCCAAGGGCGACGCGGCAACCTGAAGGCTGTAGTTGCCCTGCATGAGCTTGATGCCGTTGCCGTCGCTATCAACGTAAAAGACCGTATCCACGTCCTTGCCGTCAACGTCGGTTCCCGTCACGTGAACCGGCAGCTTGGTGGCGCCGGTATCGGTATCCCACTGCATGCCGGTCGCCGTGATGCGCACCGGGTGCTTGGAGTGCTTGACGGCCTCTTCTTCCTTCTTCTTTTCGATACGCTCGAGCTCGACCTGTTGCGGGCGATACACGCCGAAGTAATAGCCGGCGCCACCGCCCGCAAGGATAGCCGCCAGCACGCCAACGGTGATCAGCGCAGCCTTCTTACCGTTCTTTTTGGGACCCTGCGGACCAGGACCGCCCGCACCCATGTCGTAGACACCCGGCACGTCGACCGGCGGCATATAAGGCGGCAAGTCGCTGGCACCCGGCATAGAAGCAGGCTGTCCGTAGCCCTGCTGCGTCTGACCGGGCTGCTGGTACGTCGGCTGCGCTGGGACGTCACCGGTAGGCCCAAACTCCTCCATAGGGGCGCCGCAGCTGGTGCAGAAGCGCTGGCCGTCGGGCACGTACGAACCGCATTTAGTACAAAACATAAGGTTCTCCCTTACAACAATTCCGTTACTCAGAGTGTAACCCGCGCTCCGCCAACAACGTTGCGCAACAATTGCCACCTCATAGCAAAAGGCCCCACGGAAGATCCGCAGGGCCTACGATAGTCTCCTGTTAGCGGGGCCGAGTCTAGCCCGCCGGCAGGCGTATCGACGAAATTAGTCCTCCTTGAGGACGAAAGCGCTCACCAAGCCGGCGATCGAGAAAATCAGCGTAAGGACTGCGCCATATGCCGGGGCCAGGAACGGCTTGATAGTCGTAATGACGGCAAAAGCACTTGAACCACCGTTCGAAGCGAGCATTTGGGTTAACGCGCCGTCAATCTGGCCGTTTGCCACCAGCGCGCCGATAATGCATACAAGCGAAAGAACCGCAGAGGCGCCCAGGCTGGCAAACAGGACAACATCTTGCTTCTTGAGAAACTTAATCACAACGCCGGCGATCATAGCCACCACACAGGCAACCCACAGCACAAAGAGAATGGTGAGGACGTTGGCCACCAAGCCGAGTGAGCCGGCAGCCTGTTGAGCTTGAGCGGCAGCCGAGGTGTCATACGAGGTAATCTGCATCGCAAGATTGTTAACGCCCGTAGAAAGGCCACGCAACGCACCGGAAAGGCTAAACACGTGCGGCATATCGAATGCATTGTTAACAAGCGCCTTAGCGGAGGTAATCGCCGCCTGATTGAGGCCGTAGTTATCGGAGCCGGCCTGGTTGGCGGCATAACCGAGCGCCTTATCGATCCAAGGCATAGCGATCCACGGTTGGAACATGCAAACGAACGATGCCACGGCGCCGCCAAGCATGGCGAGGGAGCGCTTGCCAAAGCCCGTCGCCGCCGACAGCGTACCCTGGAAGTTGGAACCGAAGCCGCCAAACCCATGATGCACGGCGGGTGCAGGTGCGGGCGCGGCAAAGGGCTGCTGCGGAGCCGGAGCCTGGTGGACAGGAGCCGCCTGAGGCGCAGAGGGAGCGTCGACCATCGACTGGCCGCAGTTGCCGCAAAAGACGGCGCCATCGGGCTGCTGGGAACCACAGTGAGGACAGAACATATCATTCCCCTTTCTTAAGGGAGCGGCTGGCATCGACTCCGCCGCCGCTCGAATACCTTTGACGGTTAGAATCATCCACCCAAAAAATCAAAAGTTGTTGCGCAACAATAAAGGCGGCGGCAAGTTTTTTACCTGCCGCCGCTCATCTGCAAAGTTTTACCTGGTAAAGACCACTATCCGTTATCGAATCTCGACCGTAAAGACCTCGTTGCCCATCTTGACCTTGTCGCCGTTCTTAAGCTTGACGAGCTCACCGGGCTCCAAACGGTTGCCGTTGATGCACGTGCCGTTGGTGGAGTTCTTGTCCTCCACGGCAAAGCACTGGCCCGTGTAGCGCACCAGCAGGTGCACGCGCGAGATAGCCGTGTTGCCCTCAATGCGGACGTTTGCCGCCGAGCCCTTGCCCACCGTGGCGGGGAACTCAGTGATCTCGTAGCGGGTGCCGCGCTCACGGACAAGCGTCATGCGCGGGCCATAGGCAGAGCGGGGCGCATCGGAGGCAATGCGCGGCAGCTCGGAGGACGACGGATGATCCGAAGACGCCATAAGCTCGTCGAGCACCGTCACGCCCGTGCTGGGGCGGTTGTAGACCGCGTTGGGTTGGCTGTAGGCGCCAGCCGGCTGGTTAGTGCCGGCCACGGGGCCGCGGGGAATCACCACGTTGCCGTTGACACCGGCAGGAGCGGCAGAGGGAGCCGCAACGGGATGCGATCCGGGACGCACGGCAGGACCGGCGTCCGGGATGTTGGACGGACGGTTGTGCGAAGTACGGGCGGGACGCTGCACCGGCTGCTGAGGAGCCATACCGGCAGCAGGACGACCAGCCTGCGGCATCTGGGGCTGAGCCATGGGCGCCACACCAGGACGAGCCGTCTGCGGCATCGGAGCCGCAGCGGGGCGCTGAGTGCCCATGCCCGTCTGCGCACCAGGCGCCTGCACGGGACGCTGCTGCTGAGCAGGAGTACGAAGCGTGGCCGCGGCGGCGGCAGAGGCGCCACCGGGCATGTACTTGGCAAGCTCAGAGCCGCACTTTAAGCAAAACTTGCTGGTATTGGGGTTGTTGTATCCGCAATGACCACAAAACATGATGGGTCCTTTCCGGCGCCAGGCGCCTTATTGTGCGATCTTGACGAGCTTGGGGTTCTCGGCCGAGGTGTCGAGCGCCCAAAGCGTAGAAGACTTGCCACTATTATCTGCCACAAAGAGCGTCGTGCCGTTGAGCCACAACGCCGAGGTTGAAGGATCGAGGTCGAGTCCGGCCTTGTCGGCAACCTTGTCGTAGTCACTCGAAAGGCCCGAGCTCGCGTCAATCCAACCGAGCTCGCCTCCCGAGAGCACGAGCGCGCAACCGTGGCCATTGGCCCACAGGCGGCCCGCATCGGCATAAGCATTAAACGAGCTAAACGTGCCGCCCTGGGTGCAGCGCGAAAGCGTGGTGTGACCATCGGTGCCCGTCAGTACGGCATAGAGCGTGCCCTCGCAAAAGAAGGCATTCTTGAGCTGCTCGGAGCCGGCAACGTACGAACCAAAGGGACCGTGCGTCTCTTGCGGATGCTCTGCCTCGGCCTCGGCATTCTCCTGCTCAAGCGTAATCTCCGCAGCAGACGAAACGTCGGCAAGCGTCGCCTCGCACACGGTCCAACCCGTATCGGTTGCAACGACCACATCGCAATGGGCGTCATCGGCAAACAGCCAGGCGCTCGATGCCGGCTGGGCGGCCACCAGGTGCGCCGCGTCCTTGTCGAGACGCCACACACAGGCCTTGCCGTCCTTGAGCGTCATGGCAACGGCGGTGCCATCGCGCACGACAAGTCCCTCAACATCGCCCTCGAGCGTCGCCACCGTCTTGACCTTGACCTTGGACTTGTCCTTGCCGCCCGCCCGCTTGGCGCACTCGGCAACATCCTCAATCTTCATGACGCTGGCACCGTCTGCATAATACAGATCGCCCTCGCAAACGTTCAGATGCTTCGCGGTGGTCTTGGTGAGCACGGTCGCATCCACGGCTTTGGCGCCCGAAGCCTTGCGCGCCAGGATATGCGAGCCATCCGCCCAATACAGATACGAGCCGTCGCACACCATCGCGTCGCCGCCCAGGCCCGCCTTGGCTTGCGCCTTAATTTTGCGGTCGCCGCCCATAAGGTCGAGCTTGCTTTCGGACTTCTTCTTTTGGGCCGAGACCTGCTGCGCCTCGCGCTTAAGATCCTGATCGCCCTTCCAAGCCACGCCAACGCACACAACCACCGCAACAACCAGCACGGCGGCCACGGCAATCGCGATCTTTTTCGCCAGCGGCTTGCGGACCGCGGCGCGTGCGTTATCCAGATGAGGCGTCATGCGCGGAGCCGCAGTGCCCTTACCAGCAGAGGCATTGGGGTTGACACCCGCATCGCCATCCAGGTTATCGAGCGAGAACAGCGCGTCCTCCCCCGTCGGAGCCTGTGCGGTAGGGTTTGCGGCCGGCGCGGAAGTCTTCGCAAACCGACGGCCAGGCTTCTTCGCGGCCGGCTCGGCGGCCGACTCAGCAGCATGCGTGGCAACATCGGCAGTCCCGCCAGTGCCGGCAGCGTGCGACCCAACATCCATCGCAGCATCCTCGCCCGCACTCAGCGGCGCCCCGCAAAACGGGCAGCAACGCATTCCCTCATCGACCGGCTGTCCGCAAAACGGGCACAGTGCCTGTTTGGAACTCATCGATCAATCCTTTCCTAACAAAATGGCGCCCCGCCCAGCAGTGGGGCAAGGCGCCGTAAAGCTCACAGATGCACAAGCGTCTTGCGAAGAGCTTACTTCTCCTCGTTCTCCTTGCGCTTCTTGGCGACGACCATGTAGATACCGCCAGCGACGACAACGATCGCGACGATGGTGCCAACCATAAGCGGCAAGTTGTTCATCCACAGAACGAAGGAGTCGTTGGTGACGAGCACGCCCGTAGCCTTAAGCTCCTTGGACTTGTTGCCCGCGGCATCCCAAGCGACAACGGTGACGTCCTGCTTAGAGGAGCTGCCGTCGAGCGTGAACTCGCGGATCGGGCTCTTCTCGAGCTGGTCGGCCGTAAAGGTGGCCACGGTCTTGCCGTTCACCTTGATCTGAGCCTTCGAAAGCTTGAGGTTGTCCTCGAAGCTCACCTTGGCCTTGTGCGAGGACTCCTCGTACTTACCATTGGAGGCAAGGTCGACGAAGGAAGCGATGGGCGCGGTGTCGTCAACGGCGAAGTTGATCTCGGCCGCAGCGCCGGACTTCTTGGCGTTCTTGCCCTCCATGGTGTTCTCGGAGGAATTGCCGGCAGCGTCCTCGCTGTGGAACAGCACGCGGTACGCGCCGTCCTTGTCGTAGTTGGACTTGCTGACGGTGTAGTTGTACTCGCTCCAACCGCTCGACGTGTCGGAATCGGTGGTGTAGTTGTCACCGCTCTTGAGCGTGGTGTTCTTGGTGTCGCGGGTCAGCTCGACGGAGGTCTTGTTGTCATCAAGGCCGGACGGGTTGATCTCAGTCACCTTAACATCGGTGGTCTTGGCGCTCTTGAGGTACTGGTCGAGCATCTTGCCGGTGTTATCGGAGATGACGTAGGTCGAACCAAAGCGGTTGACCGACCAGGTGACAGCCTCGGACTCGGTGTTGCCGGCCAGGTCGACGGCCTGAACGGTCAGCGTGTAGACGCCGTCGTTGCCCTTGGTCTTGGCCGGGTTGAGGTAGCTCACGGACTTGTCGGTAGCCGAGGCGTTGATTGCGGCGCCCGCATAGGGGTTCGGATCGTCCTTGGACAGCGGGTAGCTGATCTTGGAAACCTCGATGGAGGTGCCATCGGCAAGGTTGGTGTCGTGAACGGCAGCGGTCGGGGCAACCTCACCGGCGTAGGCCGTGCGGTTGACGACATTCTGGATGTCGATCTTGGGCTTAATGGTGTCGATCACGAACTCAGGCGAGGTGTAGGACTCGGACTTGTTGGAAGCCAGGTCCTCACCGGAGACGGAGAGCGTGTAGACACCCTGACCCGGGAACGTCACCGTAGCGGTGTGGGTATCGCCGTTGCTGGACCAGCCACCGATCTGGGCAGGAGTAGCCTCGTCACCGTTGCCGGCAGAAACGGGAGCCTCGATCTTGAACAGGTTCGGATCGAAGTTGTGCTCCTCAACCGTGATGGTAGCCGTACGAGCAGCGTTGTAATACTTGCCGTTCTGAGCAGCCTCAGTGTTCCAAGAAACATTCAGCTTAGGAGCGGTCTTATCGATGGTGAAGGTGTCGCCATCGACTTTCGCGGGGCGCCCGATAAGGTCAGTTACCACGCAATCAGAAACGACGTAGTCGCCATCCTCGGTAAACGGAATAGAGCAAGTGTAGACATTGGAGCCTTCGCTTGTCTCCTTGAAATCGGTGGGGAAGACGGATTTCCAAGACTTGCCGTCTCGGGTAACGGTAGCGATAGGAACGTTCGCCATGTACTCCTGAACGTACTCATAGAACGGAGCTTTAATCGTCAGGGTCAACGTGCGACTAACGTTGTAGTACTTACCATTCGAAGCTGCTGTCGTATCCCAAGACGAAGAAATCTCAGGAGCGCTTGAAGCCCTGACGAGTTCGGTGTACTTAGGATCAATGGTCGCTTCAGCGAGAGTTTGATCATTGGCGTTGCCGGCATGGTCGACCGTCTTAACGTGGATGCTGTCAGTAGACACCTTCGAATCTTCGTCAATATCGAAAGCGTATTTGCCATAGTCCTCAGCCTTGGGAGTAGCAGTCTTCTGGCCACTCTTCTGAATCTGATAGTTAGCCTGGACGTCCGCAATTCCAGACACACCCGGGGCGTCATTCGAACCGCTATCTTTAGCCTCGAAGTCGACAGTAATCCTGTCAGCAACAAGAGCGCCAGCGTGGCTACCACTCTTGAGCTCGGCCTTCTTGCTACCAGAAGCCTTCGCAGTAAATGAAGTAAGCGAAGGCTTAGTGTGATCGTAGTTGAAATTTACATCGCGAACTCGCTTGATAACCTTGTCCGAGTTCTGAGTGTAGAACTTTGCAAGCTGATTCGCAGAAGCGCTGGTTTTAAACGTCTGCTGCTTACCGAAATCGAGGTCAGCAACGGTCTGATTGTCTTCAATATCCTGCGAAACGGCTACTGCGTTTTTACCATCGACACCAACAGTTGCGGCGTTCCTGTACCAAAGGTTGTTGTCTGCCTTATGTATCGTCTTGGAATAGTCCTTGTTCCCTTGATTCTTGTAGTAGTCCTCGTTATAGGTCAAGCCAGTCAGAGTAATACCCGACTGTTCATCCCAATCGATCTCTTCAATTTTTGCAACCTTGACCTTGGGCTGAGTAATCTGACTTCCACCACCGGTGAAGTCATAGTTATTCAACTTGTCACTATCGCCCTTTGCATCGCGTACTTCAAACGTGAGCACCGAAGAATCAAACTCTGTATCAGCTTTAGCAGCTTTGTTGTAATTTTCTTCGTTAATCGTGACCAGCTTGTACAGATCGGAGACCTCGCCGCCAGTCGCGTCTTTCACAAGATCATTAGCGGTTTTAAGAATCTCAGCTTTCTGATCCTTCGCAAGACGGAACGGAAGGGCTTCAGAATTCACCATACCGCCCAAATCGACCTTTTGCTTCGCAACAGGCTTAATCGTAACGGCAATATCTCCAGCTTCTTCCCCATTCGGGTACTTCACCTTAACGTGAGCCACAACATCTTGGTTGCTAGGATCACAAGCCTTGGGAGTGACCGAAAGAGAGTAAACGCCGTCCTTGTAAGAAGGCTCAGACACCGAAACAAAATCGTTGCCCTTGGTATCTGAAGACAGCTTCAAGCCCTCAGGAGCGTTGAAAAGCACGACGGTTTTCGCAGTGCCCTTGTTTTCATATTTAAGGTCGTTGACCGTAACGCCGTTCTGCTTAACAGCATCGATGGCGTTCTGGACGCCGTTCCAGGCATCATTCGACGTCACAGAAATGGTGTCGGTAGCGAAAGCAGTGTTGATCTTGGCAACGGTCTCTTCATCCAAATTGACCTTTTCGCCGGTCTTTTCGGTGTCTACGACCCCAAATTTTGTCTTATCCTCGGAGCCGGACGTAGCTTTACCGGTCGCACTGTCGTCGTTTCCCTTCGAGTCGTCTGCCGGGTTTGACGAGTCGGCGCCGCCGGCACCCTCACCGGGTTCGGGCTTTTCAGTCGGCTCGACGACGTCCTCATAGGAGTATATGAACATATATCCAAAAGAGGCCGACTTGACAGTAAGCGTCAGCTTCGCATCCTCGACAACCTTATCAGACGACACCTCATACGTGTCCTTGTCAATCTCCTTTACGACAACGCCCTCGGTGTCAGACGTAAGAGAAACGTCAATCGTCCTGCCATGATATTTGGGGCCGCCGTTACCGTACCAGAGCTTGACATTCTGCTTCTTAGGATCCTTCTCAATTTCCTTGAGCTTCGCATCGACGGCCTTATTCTGCGCGTCGTCGAACAACTCATGCGAATTAGAGTAAACAAGGTCCTCCAAATCGCTCTTTTTAATAGTCGCCCTAGCCGTGCCATCGACGCCCTTGGGAACCTTGCTATCAAACGTCAGGCTAATCGTACGACCATTAATATCGACACTGGAGGTAGCCTTGGATTTGTACTCTGACTTCGTCGTCTTGGCAGGCGTCGTGCTCTCCGCGGCATACGCGGCGGTCACGGCCTGGGCGATCGGGGTGGTGGGGATGGTCGAGGTTGCCATCACGGTGGCGAGGATCACGGCAGCAGGCTTGCGTGAGTACGCCTTAAGCTTATCGAACATAGACATCGTTCGTTTTTCCTTCCCTAGTCGTAGAGCCTATCGATAGATTGATCGGTATGGACTACTATCACATTCTGTTTGAGTATGAAGCGGAATCCGTCGTCCTCGTGTTGAGCAACACCATCGGCACCGATGTTTTCATAAACATCGCCGCTGCTGAGTACGTCGGTCTCGGATTCGGACGCCTCGGCGCCCTCGTCGAGCAGACCGGTCTCCTGCTCGGAGTCCTCGTCGGCCTCGTCGAGCAGACCCGTCTCGCGCTCGGATTCCTCGTCCTCCTCCGTGAGAAGGCCGGTTGATCGCTCGGACTCTTCGTCGTCCTCCACCAGCACGCCGGTCGGACGCTCAGATTCCTCATCCTCGTCCTCGGTAAGTACGCCGGTCGGACGCTCAGACTCCTCTTCCTCCTCAACCAGCACACCGGTCGGACGCTCGGAGTCGTCCTCGTCCTCAACCAGAACACCGGTGGGACGCTCGGTCTCCATGTCGTCCTCAGTCAGAACCTCGGTCGGGGTCTCGCTGCCGGCGAAGCCCTCGTCGTCGTTCTCGTCGCGGACGTCCTTCTCCACCTTGGCGGCATGGGCCTTGGCGTGACGTGCCGATGCGGGCTCGTCGCTGATGGGCGCGACCACCGTGGTCAGGTTGTCGTCGCCCTCGGGACCCTCGTGCGCAATGTCGGTCACGCGGTCGTCGCCGCCCGCGCCGTCAAGCACAGTGCGGGCGGGGTTGCCGGACTTTTTGGCACCGGCGCTACGTGAGCCACGCGCCGCGCGGCGACGCGAAGACTCACCAGAAGTAGGCACGCGCTTGCCCTGGAGGAAGCGGATGGCGTTGATGACATCCATCTTCACAAACACAACTACCGCGGCGACGGCGAGCACGGCCGCGAGAACAAACGCGGCGATCGATACGTAAAAGTAAACGTTTTCCATGTTCGCCCCTCCTTAATCCTCGGCGACGACGGCGTTGGAATACACCGTGGTGATCTTGCGCTGGACCTCGTTCTCCAAGCGCTGGATGGTCTCGTCGCGACGCTGCTCGGCATCGTCATCCTTGGGCGAGACGGACTTAAGACCCGAATCGACCTTCTTGTAGAGCTTCTCGGCCTGCGACTTCTTAATACCGGCGGCCTTGAACTTATCCATGTAGGTCTCCATGGCGTTGGAGATCAGCGCGTAGCTGTCCAGGCGCACCGTCTCGTTGGACTCGCTGGCGATCTCGTCGGCCAGGTCCTCCAGGTTGCCCCAGTACTCCTTGTACATAGAGTCGGAGTCGTCGTCGGTCTTGACCGCGATGGCGATCTTGGTCGTGAACTGTGCAATGCCGTTGTAGATCTTGGCCTTGTCGCGGTTCTCGAACGACGGATCCTCCGCGGCGTTCTTAAAGTACTCGGCAGACGCCTTGATGCGCGTGGTGCGGTTGGCGTCCTCGTCGTCCTTGCTGCCACCATAGGAGTAGAAGTACCAGTACAGACGTCCCATCTCGTAAGACAGCTCCGAGAACCTGCTCGAATTCTCGAGCTCGGTCAGGTTCTGCTGGTACACGTCGTCGAGCTGTGCCTTCTCCTTGGTGGTGAAGGTGCCGTCGGCCTTGTAGGCATCGATGAGGCCCTCGTAGCCCTCGACGTCGCCCGGACGATAGCCAATGGCGGCGAGGTAGGCTTTCTCGGCCTTCTCGGGAGCCGACTGGGTCTGGTCGCGGCCGAGCTTCATCTGGTAGTCGAACTTCTCGGTGATCGTGGACTCGCGTAGCGCCATACTGCCGATGCCCACGGCCAGGCACACCACGCACGCGATGACACAGCCAAAGAAGGTCTTGACCTTGCGGGCCTGCTTATCGCGGAACTCGCGGGTGAGCTCCTTGTAGATTTCCAGGTCGGCAGCCAGCTCGTCGCAGTCCTGGTAGCGGCGGGCACGCTCGAGCTCGCAGCACTTGGGGATGATGACGTCGGCAAAGCCCTCGCCCACGTTCTCGTTTTTGGTGTGAACGTTGGGCAGCGGGAACTCGACCGGAGGCGCCTCGCCCACCAGCAGGTGCCACATGGTGGCGCCGATGCCGTAGATATCGGTACGGGCGTCGGTCTGGGCCTTGCCGTACTGCTCGGGCGCGGCGTAGCCCGTGGTACCAAAGGCGATGGTGTCCTTGCGGGCCTCGTCCTTGTACTCGCGCGCAACACCCAGGTCGATCAGCTTAATGTAGCCATCGGGGTGCAGCATGATGTTGGAGGGCTTCATGTCGCGATAGACGATGGGCGGGTCCTGACGGTGCAGGTAGCCCAGGGCGTCGCACACCTGCAGCATCCACTTTTGCACGTCCTCCTCGGACTGCGGGCCCTCGCGGCGCACCACGTCGGCCAGAGACGTACCCTCGACGTGGTCCATGATGACGTAGATGAAGTCCTCGGTCTTCTCGATATCGACGATGTCGACGATATTGGGGTGATCGAGCTTGGACAGCAGCTCGGCCTCGCTTGCCAGCGACTGCTCGATGGGACGGCCGGTGGGGTCGGTCGCGTTGCGGTCGACCTCTTTGACAGCCCACTGCTTGTTGGTGAGCTGCAGGTCGGCGGCCAGGTAGACACGGCTCATGCCGCCCTTGCCGATCACCGACAGAATCTTGTAGCGGCCCTTGATGACGTCGCCCACGCGCTTACGGCGCGCGTCGACCTCTCGCCTGCTTCTGGTAGACGGCATGGGCTATCGACCTCCCTGAGGCTGGACGCGCAGCACCAGCGCGGTAACGTTATCGGCCTCTTTGCGATCCATGACGAGCTGGGCCGTCTCGGCGATGCGCTGCGTGACGCAACCGGGCTCAAAGCCCTCGCGCTCCTCGCGGTCCAGGTCGGTGGCGGTGCAGGTGGCATAGGCGCCGCGACGACGCTCGGCGTCCCAGGCGTTGGCGTCCAGGGCGTCGGGGCCTAGGCGACGACGGAGCTCGGTGTCGGTGAGCACATGGCGGAAACCGTCGGAGCACAGCAGGTAGATCGCATCGCGATCGAGGTTGCCGTGAATCAGATCGGGCACGACCTCCTTGGTGGAACCCAGGCACTGCAGCAGCACGTTGCGGCGCGGGTGCGTGAGGGCTTCCTCGGGCGTGATGCGACCGGCCTCGACCTCGCGGCGCACAAAGGACTGGTCGACGGTAAGCTGATTGGTTGCCGACTCGGTGAGCTCGTAGGCACGCGTGTCACCCACGTGCACGATGGAATAGCGCCCGCCGATGGCGAGCATGGCGGTAAGCGTGGTGCCCAGGTTCATATGCTCGGCCATGCCGTAGCGGATCAGCGCCATGTTCATGTCCTGAACCAGGCCGCCCCACTGACCGTCGACGAAGTTCTCGAAACCGCCGACGGAGCTCTCCATGGCCTCCAGGGCCACGGGCAGCTTGTTGTCGAACCAATCGGACAGCATGTTGATGACCGCGGCAGAGGCGAGCTCGCCGCACTCAAGGCCACCCATACCATCGGCGACGGCGACCAGGGCGACATCGCCCACGGGAGTGGTGGCGACCTTGATCAGGTAGCTATCCTGGTTGGATTCGCGCGTTCGGCCGACATTGGAATAACCGGCCCCTTCGAAAAGCATCTGCGCTCCTTTCTCGAATATCTCAACGTGGGTCGCACGCCCTTAGGCGGGCTGAACCTCGAATGCAAAGTTCTCGTCACTCATGCGCACGGTGTCGCCGTCGACGAGTGCGACCGGGAAGCCCGGATCGATGCGCTCGTTGTTGACGAAGGTGCCGTTGCGCGAGTTGTCGTCCTCGATCGTGCAGGTGTCGGGACCGGTGACAAAGATCGCGTGGCTGCGCGAAACCGTCGTGGAACCCTTGACCATAAACGAGCTGTGCTTGGACTTGCCCACCACAAAGCGACGGCCGCGGACCTCAAAGCGCTCGCCGGTAGCGATGCGTGTGAGGAAGAAACGCAGATGGCGAACGGTCGCAGCGGTCGCAGGAGCCGGCTCGGGCTTGGAAGCGGGCTTAGGCGCCGGCGCCGGCTCGGACTTGGGCTCTGCCTTAGGTGCCGGCTTGGGCTCGGGCTTGGCGGCATGCGTATGAGAACCGTGGCGCTCGACCGTGTCCTTGGAGAACAGCGACTCGTAGCCCTCAGCGACCTTAAAGTCGATGGGATTGAGCACGCCGGTGCGATCCTGGCGGGACTGCGCAATGGGCGCGTCAGCCAGATCGTCCTCGTCCTCAGGCGCCGGCTCGGATTCGGGCTCCGGCTCCGGCTCAGGCTCCGGTTCCGGCTCAGGCTCAGGCTCAGGCTCAGGCTCCGGGGCAGGCTGCGACTCAGGCGCAGGCGCAGGCTCGGTCGTGGCAATCGGCTCGTCTTCCAAATCGGAAAGAACGACCGTACCCAGCACGGGGCCGGGGGCAGACACGTCCAGGCCCTCGCCATCATCGAGCACCGTCGTGCCGTGGTCATCGCCGCTTTCGAGCACCGTGGTGCCGTGGTCATCGCCATCGCCATCGTCGAGCACGGTGGTGCCGGCATCCATGAGCATCGCGCTCACG
Source organism: Collinsella sp. AM28-11LB (assembly GCF_003469895.1). NCBI lineage: Bacteria > Bacillati > Actinomycetota > Coriobacteriia > Coriobacteriales > Coriobacteriaceae > Collinsella > Collinsella sp. AM28-11LB. Next base: position 58,610 of record NZ_QSKJ01000004.1, on the reverse strand, counting down.
CTCACCTGCTTCAGATGGCGCGAGAATCCCAAGATGTCGAAGGGGCCGGACTTCTTAAAGAAAGAGCTCAGCGACGTCAGCGCGTTCTGGGCAATATCGTCGGCGGGCTTGACCGCGGCGGCGACCGACTCAAAGAAGACGCGGACACCATCCAGGTTGGGCTTGATACCGGTCATGGGCAAAAACACAAAGCGGCATCCGGTGCCGGCGGCGTCCATAACTACCTCGTCGGCGGCAAAGCGCAGGTTCATAAGCGGCATCTGGCCTGCAACCAGAGCATCAAGCGCGCTGGAGATGCTCTCGAGCAGCTCACAGGTCTCGGCACCGTCAAAGGGGCGCGCCAGACGCTGCTCCAAGGTCTCGCCGGCAATGCGATAGCGCATCTCGAGCACGCCATCGGGGTAGCGCATAAGCACGCCGGGCAGCAGGCAGGGCACGACGCCGCCGGTTACCACTTCATAGAGACGCTTGTCGAGCTGACGCTGGTCGGCGACCACGTAGCCGAGTGCCATAGAACCGTCACGCTGCTGAATAACTCGTTTTTCCATTTGGCTAACCAATCGTCAGAACATGCGCGTCGCGCGCGCAAAACCAATAGGTAATTCGACCGGCGAGCACAATGCGGTCGCCGAATTCGAGCGGAAAGGCCCGGGGGCCCTTCTCTCCCCCGCTGTCGAAAACACAAGAATAGGCATCGTCCTCACCGCGCAGGACGCGCGTGCCGTGAGTACTTCCGCCATCCTCCAAAAACCAGGTGCCGTCGAGCATGAACACGCGACAGTGCAGACGCGAGACCACCGGGTCGGCCTCGATTGCATCGCAGCTGCTAAAGCGCCCGATCGAAAAAGGCCGGTCGGCATCCACGCACCACACGCCCGAGATACACGGTTCGTCTCCGACCGTGGTGCGCACCAGGCAAGCGCCTTCGGGCACGCGTTCGCCGCACGCCGCCGGCGAGTCATCGGACTCCACAGGCGTACGAGAACAAAGCGTGCGGGCGAAGCGATCGTCCAGGCAGCCAAAGGCCATGGTGCGAAAGCAGGCAGCGAAGAGCTCGGCAAGCGGGGCACAATCGCAAGCGGCCTGTTGCTCGCCCCAGCGCACCACCTCGCGCGACTCGCAGGCCATGCGCATCGGATCGACCTCGCGGCCGGCGCGACGCTCGCTTTCCAGTCCGCGCAGCAACTCGGGCCACGAGGTGTGGAGCGCGTAGTCAAACAGCTCCGCATCGTCCAGCTTGGTCGTCTCGTGCAGCATCTCGATCAACGAAGTCGCGGCCTTGGAGAACGCCGAGCTGTCGTCGGCATAGCCCTGCTGCATATCGGCTGCATAGCGGCTCGAATGCATCAGGCGGGACAGCGCCGCGGCCGTACGCTTACGAACGACCGGGTTGCTGTGGTTGATATACCTGCCACGGGTGCCCACGAGCGCGTAGATGTGCTTGTGGTTGCAACCGCCGCACGTCAGGTTTCTGATGGTCTCGGCAAAACGGTAGAACGCACTGTCCCAGCCATGCTCGTGAACGCAATCGCAAACCTGAGAGGAGCTCGCCATGAGGCCCCCCCCCTTCCTAACTCCCCGGCACCCCAAACTTTAGGGGCCATCGCATTCCCGCGCTGTTGCGCAACACCTCGGGAACAGTCCAGTAACTCAACATCGCCGCCAGTGCGGGCGGCATTACAGCAACGTGACGGGCGTCACCACATCCATCACGTGCCGATCGCCAATAAAGTCGCCCTTAAGCTGCACGTGGCGGCGAGCCAGGTCGTCAAACGCTCGGGCCATCTGAGCCGCCTTTGGACGAGCACCGGGGTCGCTGGCCAGGCACGCCGCGATGGCGGCGCGCACGTCCGCCGGCAGGCCCTCGTCCACCGCAATGGCTTCGGCGCCCGTGTCCCGGCAAGCCCCGAGGAAATCCCGCCACGCGCTGCCGGAGCCACCGACGTCGGGTGCACCCGGCAGGTACGGCAGGCTGCCGCAGAGCGCCTCGTGGGCAAGGACGCCCAGCGAGAACACATCGGACGCAGGCAGGGCGTAGCGTGCCCCATCGGCCTCCCCCAGCAGCAGCTCGGGTGCCAGATAGCCCGGCGTTCCATGCGGGCGGGCGCGATACGCCCCCTCCTCGGCCAAAAACGAAAAGTCCAGATCGATGAGGGCGGCCCGGGGAATATCCCCCAAAAGGTCGGGCGCCAGATCAAAGGGGTCGCTCTCGAACACGATGTTGGAGGGCTTAAGGTCCTGATGGACAAACGTCCCACCAAAGGCGGCCTGTGCCTGGGCAAGTGCCTTAAAGCACGAGGACACGAGCAAAAGCGACTGCGCAAACGAGAGGGTGCGCACGCCCGTGGCGCAGGTGCGCACCACGTCGGCAAACGACACGCCCGGAACCATGACGGTCACCACGGCCAACACGGCGTCATCCCCGGGCAGGGCAACGAGCTCGTGGAAGAGCACACGCGCCAAGCCATGCGAGGAGGGCGTGAGGGTACCGCCGGCATCGGCCTGCGTGTCCGAGACACGACGGAAGAAGTCGCCCTGGCGACGCAGGTGATCGATGTCGCCGCGGATGAGCTTGAGCGAGCACGAGGTGCCACGTAGCCCGTCAGCCGTGCAGGAACCGACAAAGACCTGCGTGCCGCCCGCCGCGCTCGAGACGAGCTTGAGCCCGTCGACGCCGGCGAGCTTGGCAACCATATCGACCTTGGCGTCGATCGGGGCCACCGCGACGTTCTTCTTATCGGTCGTCTGATCCATCTTGGTAAGCACCTGCCTTTCTTTGCTACCAATACCATGAGGGCAAAAATCAAAAAGTTGTTGCGCAACATTGCCTCTCATCACAATTTTTTTGTTTTGCCTGCTGGGCGAGGGTAAAGACGAAAAAGAAAAGCGGCCGGGGATGTTGTCCTCGGCCGCCATGGGTCACGAATCGGTCGTGTTGAGCAACGGTTTTCTAGTGAGCCGACGGAACACTCTGCTCGCGCAGTACAAGGGTGAGCGCGGCGGCTGCGATGGCAAACAGCGCCGTAAAGATGGGGGTGGTCGCCGCAGAGCCAATAGCACTCATCATGTTGGCGTACAGCAGCTCAAAGGCCAGCACCGAGAGCACCATGAGACCACAACCAGCAGGAAGCACGACCTTGAGGCCATGGGTGAGGTAGAGCACGATACCGGCGATCGAGGCGAGCATGCCAAGGGCCCAAAAGGCGGTAACGGCCATCGAGATAAAGGAGACACCGCCGGAGGAAACCTTGCCGTAGTTGGGATTAGTGATGCTCACAGCACGACCGTGGCCCGAGTCGGAATAGTCATCGTAGTAGGAGCTGCTCAGCGAGCTGGCGAGGTCGGACGCCGAGTCGTACATGCTCTGGTAGGTAACGGCGACCTCGCCGGCCTTGCCCAGGCTCCAGACGTTGTAGCTCTCGTCAAAGCCCAGGCTCGACGAATAGTCGGTGTTCTGGCCGGCAAGTTGGCTTAGGAAATTGGCACCCTGGCTCGCGTAGCTCGATGCCTGCACCACCGTGGGCGAGATGCTAAACCACGGCATAAAGGAGAGAACGATCGCGACCACCGCAAGAGCGCAAGGGATGATGCGGGCGATGGACAGGGCCGGATGCACGGCAGAGGCGGGGGCAGCCGCATGCACGGCGGGCGCCGCAGAAAAGGCGGGGGCCGCCTGGGGCTGGGCGGCAGGTACGGGCTGAGCCGGGGCGGCCGCGTGCACAGGGGCATCGGTTGCCGCCTGGATCTGCTGGCCGCAAACAGGGCAGAAACGAGCGCCGTCGTCGATCTTGGCGCCACAACCGGGGCAGAACATATCGGGTACCTCCTTGGGGTCAAACAACAAGTCGTGCGGACCTTTGGGGCCCGCACGACCATATTCACCGCTGCTGTCGCAAAGTTGTTGCGCAACTTTCAACTTATTTTTGAGGCTTTGCCCCCGCCGTCTCCGTCGAAGACCAATCCTGCAGGTTAAACCAGCTTATGGCCACAATTCATGCAGAAGGCATGGCCTTCGGTCACGGGTGCGCCGCACGTGGGGCACACGGCCGCACCATCGGCAGGAGCAACCTGGGCATCGACCGGCACGGGAGCCGCCTGAGTCTGGCGTGCCAGCTCGGCCTGGATCTCGGCCATCGACTTACCGCAGCCCGAACAAAACATAGAGGACTGCTGCAGACGGTTGTGGCAAAACGGGCAATCGATGAATGCGGACGCATAGGCCGCCGCCTGCGCTTGGCGCTCGAGCTCGTCGATCTGGGCCTGAAGCTGCGCGCGCTCGTTGTCGATTGCGGCGATGCCGTCAAAAAGCTCCTCGCGGCCCTGACGAAGCTCGGCGTTATCCTTGGTCGCCTCGTACAGGCTGGCGCCCAGCTGGCCGGCAAGCTGCTGGCGGCGCTTAAGGGCGTCATTCATCTGGCTCTTGAGCCTGTTAACCTGCAGGGCGCGGTTGGCATCCGCAGCCGTACGATCGAGCGATGCCTGTATCTCATCAAGAAAACCCATGGTGGGTCCTTTCTCGTCTAGGTATAAGGGCGCGGTGGGCCCCTCTCAAATGCGCTCATCATCGCACAGCGGCAGCACATCTGCACGCAAAACGGTGTTTTTCAACAGCGCCGCAACCGCGAATGAGAGAAACTAGCCATATTATTGGACATTGCGCGCGAAAGCGGACGGCAATTGCGCCGTCGCCGTCCGCGCCTCATCACGACCGACACCCAAGGGGGCGAAGATGGACAATCAAGGACAGCAGGAGCTCATCGTACTCGACACGTTTGAGCCCGCGGTTGCCTTTGATCCCGCCAAGCGCGACGAATCGCGCCGCCGCTTCTCGATGTTCCTCGTCCAAAGCGAGGCCGGCCAGGGCGGCACGGGCGTAGTCCAGCGCGCCACCAACACCGCCGGCGAGATCTTTGCCATCAAGCGCCTGCATGCGAGCGACACCACGGACGAGCGCGTCGCCGCCGGCATGCGCGCCGTGCTGTTCGAGGAATATCGCAACCAGCTCACCGTCTCGCACCTTAAGGGCTTTCCATGCGTATACGGCTACGGCACCAGCAACGGCGAGCCGCTCATCGTTATGGAATGGGTCGAGGGCTCCACGCTCAAGCGCATCACTCCGCAGCTCCCCCACGAGGACGGCGGCGTGCGTGGCGATGCCGTGGCGGCCATCGGTGTTGCCGTGCTCTCCATTCTCAATAACGTACGGCACCTGGACACGGGCGTTGCCCACCGCGATATCTCGCCGCGCAACATCATGGTCGCCACGAGCGAGCGCTCGCTCCAAGACCAGTTCGCGAAGCTTGACTTCGATATCCGTTTAATCGACTTTGGCAGCTCCACGGCGCTCAACCCCATCGACCCCACGTTTACCGTGCGCGCCGATGTCTGGCGTGGCGGCACGCCCGAGTACGCGCCGCCCGAGATGCTCACCCACGATATCGTGGGCATCGAGACCAGGCGTCTGAGCCCCACCGTCGACATCTATGCGCTATCGAGCGTGCTCTACGAGCTGTATTGCGGCCATACCCCGTTTAACTTGCAGGCGCTGGGCACCGCATCGCCCTACCGCGTCAAAACCGAAACAGCCTTTGAGATACCGCAGGCCCGCACTGCCGCCGATGAGGCGCTCATCAACATTATCGTGGCGGGACTCGCCGTCGACCAGGAGCGGCGTCCCTCCGTCGAGCAGATGCTCGACCTGCTGCGTCGTTGGCAATCGAGCGAGCTGGGCGACTGGCCCACGCCCGAGCCGGTCTGGGGCAGCAGGGCCATGGACGCCCAGACAACCTATATCGGCCCGGGGACAAGCGTCGACGAGCCCGTGCCGGCCACGTTCGACACCGCGCAGCCGGTCATGTTTCCGCTGGACGATGACGTCGCCGCTCCGGTTGAGCCATTTGCAGCAGCATCCGATGGCGCCGCCGAAAGCGCCCCGCTCGACAACGGGCATCAGGACCGCGCGCCCTATCTGCCCGTACCGATTGTGCTCGAGGCACCCCGGGCGGCCTATGGCGCCGATGCCGCCGCGTCCATGCCCGCCGCCTCGGCAACGTCCGCAACGCCGGGCATGCACGCACCCGCGACGCCCGCGGCAGGCACCGCCGCACCCGTCGCACAAAACGCTATCTTCGGTGGCGCGGCGGCAGGCCCTTCTGCATCCACTGGCTCCGCTGTTTCCGTCGCCCCTGCCGGCCTTTCCTCGACAGCGTCCGCAGCCACCACGACGGCCGCCGCAGCAACGTCCGTCTCGCGCCGCGCTTTTCTCGCAGCGGGGGGCTTCGCCTTTACGGCACTTGTTGGTGGCGGCGCCTACCTGCTGTCGCGTAACCTACACAACGGCAATGACACCGCGGTTGCGGCAGACGCCAAAAGCGACGACAGCTCGTCCAAAAGCAAAAAAGACAGCGACTCCGACGCTTCGGACAGCTCCGACACCTCCGCGACGTCGTCCAACACCATCAGCGTGGAGATGCGCTATGCCGCCCAAAGCGACGGCAAGTGGGGACTGATCAACGACACTGGCGCCTGGAAGGCCAAGCCGACTTACAACGACATGCGGCTTTACGGCGCCGGGCTTGCCGCCGCGCTCGATTCTGCCACCGGCATGTGGGGCTACATCGACCAGGACGGACAGTGGGCCATCGAGCCACAGTTCTCGGACACCCGACCCTTCAACGACTACGGTGCCGTCGCCCAAGATGCGCAGACCAGCTTTTGGGGCGTGCTCAACCGTCAGGGCAAGTGGATCGTCGATGCCAAGCACTACGCCATGGGCGATATGGTACTGGGCAACTTTGTCCCCTACCGTTCGAGCAACGAAGAGGACAGCTGGGGCTATATCTACATCAAGACCGGCAAGCGCAACGACGTGCCGCCGACTTTTAGGGGCCTGGGGGGCTGGGACTCGGCAAACGGCCTGGGACCCGCGACACAGGACGGCACCACCTGGGGCTACATCAACGGCTACGGTCAGTGGAAGATTGAGCCGCAGTTTAAATCCGCCCGTCGGTTTGCCAGCAACCGCGCCGCCGTGCAGTTCGACGACGGCTCGTGGGGCTATATCCTGCCCGACGGCACACGCGCATTTTCCGCCACCTTTGCCGAGGCACGCGAGTTTGCCAACGGCTGGGCACCCGTCAAGGACCAGGCGACTGGTCTTTGGGGTTGTTCGACGGTGAGCGGCGCTTGGCAGGTCGAGCCCAAGTTCCGTGCCATGGGCGACATCTTCTATACCTCGTCCGACGTCTTTTTGCCTGTACAGGACAACGACAGCGGCAAATGGGGCGTGCTCGACGATGCCGGCGACTGGCGCGTTATGCCCAAATTCGATGCGATTATCTAGCGCCTGCGCCAAGCCCGTTTATAACAATGTAAAGACGGCGTTAACGTGCATGTTTTAGTCCGCCCAATCGGATATAGTAGATTGGACTATCCACTTACATACAAATTTGACCCGTGTGCTACAACCGCAAGGGGGGGGGACCAATGGATCGAGAGACACCGCGCTCCGTCATGTTCGACGATCTGCGCAAGTTCGGCGGGATCACCAATCGCGATACCGCTTGGATGCTGCTGCGCTCCACCCCCATGGCCGGTGGCAAAGCACCGCGCGACCGCGTGGACGAGCGAACGTTCCTATCGCGCGAGGTTGTTCACGCCCCCGTCGAGCGCCCACGCCCCGAGTTGTTTGCCGATATCACCCAGACGGCCCAAAACATCACCGCTCGCCTTATCGCCAACCTCGGCGGCAGCGAAATGGCTCGCGCCATGGTGGCAGAGCATTACAGCGGCGACGCCGCCGAGGCCATGCGTGAGTCTCTGAGCGCCTATGGGCTCGATGACCGTATCTACCGCAACGCCTGCGACCGTATCGCCGCGCCCGGCACCACGGCCGCCGATTGTGCACTACCGCTGGTCACGCTGTTTGTGGCGTGCGGTTGCCTGTGCGACCCGCAAGCCGCCGTGCAGGTGACCGAGACGCTCATCACCGACAAGATGGGCGGGCACTTCTCCACCACCGAGCTCAGCGTAGGCGAGGGCTTTACCGCCGCCGTCGAGCCCGAGGTCAAGCATGCCGAGCGCCTGGGGCTTATCCGCATTGTGGGTAACGCCGCCAAGCCTCCGCTGTACCCGCTCAACGAGGGCGAAGGCGGCACCGTAATCGGTTCGCTCGCCACGGGCACCGGTGCCATCACCGATGTCGACCGCGATGTCTCGCGCCGCCACGCACGCGTCTTTGCCAAGGACGGCTACTGGTACGTGCAGGGCCTGGGCTCTACCAACGGCACCGTACTCATCTCGGGCGCGAATATGTCCCAGCACGTGGTCGAGCCGCCGCGCCACACACGCAGACCCGGCGTCGAATACCCGCCCGTTCCCCTGTGGCACAGCGACACTATTTGCTTAGGTGCCACGACCCGTTTTTTGGTTATGAAACTCGCAATTTAGCATTGTGCCCGGCGCCGTACGTGGCGTACCGGGTACAACGTCTATTTGGTAAGAAGCGGCGCGATCGCGCCCGCGACACCACAAGGTAAGGTCACCATGGCAGATACCACTCCGCAGTCCGATTCGATGACGGTCCTCTTTCAGCTCGAGTCGTTCGACACCGCCGCCCCCGTCAATCCCGCCGACGAGGAGCTCGCCAAACGCCGCTTTATGACACTCATGGTCACGGCCGACCGTTCCTCGAACGGCAACACGGGCCTCGTGCTGCAGGCGCATAACACCTCAAACGAGCGATTCGCCGTCAAAGTGCTCGCGGACAACACGCTCATGCGTGCGCTGGGAACCAATACCCCGTCGCGTACGGCAGACGAATCTGCCATGCATCTGGCAAACTCCGCCGCGCTTTTTGAGGAGTACCGAAACCTCTGCCGTGTGTCACACTTGCGTGGTTTTCCCCACGTCTACGGCTATGGCACGTGCCGGGGCGAACCGCTTATCCTTATGGAGTGGATCGAGGGTACGTCGCTCGACAAAGTGGCCAGTATGTTGCCGCACGACGGCGAGGGCGTGACTTGTGCCGCCACCGCATCGGTAGGCTGCGCTGTCCTGGGCACGCTGCTGTCGACCCAAAACCTCGAGACGCCACTTGTACACCGCGACCTGTCGCCCGCGAACATCATGTTCCGCACCAACGAGCTTGGCATCGACGAACAGGTGCAGACAATGACGTTTAGGCCGTGCCTGGTCGACATGGGTTCCTCGGTTCCGGCCCTGGGCAGCGACACGCTCACGCAGCGCGCCGACATTTGGCGCTACGCCACGCCGGCATATGCCGCGCCCGAGATGCTCACCCGCGATATTCCCAATATCACCGTGCTGCGTCGCTCGCCCGCCGTCGACGTGTACGCCATCGCGAGCATCCTCTACGAGCTGTACAGCGGGCACACTCCCTTTAGGGCCGCCAGGCACCAGGCGCAAGAGGTCTGCTCGTACTACCTGCTCAAGACGCAAAACGAGCCGGAGCCACTCGTAGCCCACAAGGGTGACGACCAGGCTTTTGCCGACCTTATCATGTCGTGTCTCGTGACCGACCAAGCATCGCGCCCCACCGAACGCGAGCTCTACGAGGGTTTGCTGGCATTCGCTCCCGACCTGGGCGAATCGGCCGTAAGCACGCCGGGACTCTCCAACCAGCCCATCAATATCGATGCTGGCGCGCACCTTAAGGTCGATGTCGCCGGCGACCGTGCCCGAGCGCTTTTGGAGCAGGCTCAACGCGACACCATGACCCGCCGGCGCTTTATCATCGGCGGCGTTGCCGCTGCCGTCGCGGGGCTCGGCGTTATCGGGGCAGCAACCCATGGCTTCGGCATCCCCGACTACCTGGACGGCATCCGCGGTACGCTTGACGACTACACCTGGGATCAGCTGCAGGAGATTTCGCTCAAGATTAAGGCAGCGGAGTCCCGTAGCGAGGCACGCGAGATTGCCAAGCGCTATCATCTGCTCGACGACGACGGCCATATTCCCTACCCGAGTGCCAAGCGCGTTACGCTCACCAACGGGCTGGAGGTCGGGGCGCAACTCGTGGGCATTCTTCACGACGACCTGGCGGATACCAACGGCAAGGCCGGTCTGTCATTCATCTTTGACGCAGGTATTGCCGAGCGCGATGCCGCAACGCAGGCATTGAACGCCGGCTGGGCAGATTGCGAACTGCGAGAATGGCTCGACAGCGACGGCCTCAAGCTGCTGCCAAGCGAGCTGCGCGCACTTATTAAAGAGGTTAAGAAGATCTCGAACAACGTCGGCGCCACCAAAAGCACTTCGTGCCTGAGCGAGCTGCCCGCGACCCTTTGGCTGCCCGCCATGGTCGAGCTCTGCGGCAATCAGCCACCCGAGTCATTTACCGAGGACTTTCACTACCTGGCAGATATCTACAACGGCGAGGGCAAGGAATACCAACTCTTCCGCGAGCTCAAGGTAAGTCCGTATACCACGAACGAGACGATGGTCCGCCAGTGGAAGGGCAAGGACACCTGTTGGTGGGAGCGCACGGTGAGCCCCGACACATCGGAGAGCGAAGGCACACTCTATATGAACCGCGTGGGGCACGACGGCGACGTCTTTACGTACGCAACGCCTGCGGAAAAGCCAAACAAGCGAACCTGCGTGATTCCCGGATTCTGTATCTAGGGAGCGGGCGTCTTGCCGTGACGGGACCCCTCCCCGGCAATTGTCTCGATCTATAACATTAGCTCGGCAGATACAGGTCTAGATGTTACAGAACGAGACAAACCCCAGCCCCGCGAGACAACATCTCAATCTGTAACAGTAAGGGGTCAAAAACCTCTCTTGATGTTACAGATCAAGACATTTGAGTTGACCGCGGGCGATCTGTCTCGATCTGTAACATCTATCAGGAAAAACGGTCCTTAGGTGTTACAGATTGAGACGTTAAGTTGTGGCTCGATGCAATGTCTCGATCTGTAACAGTTACTCGACAAAAACGGGTCTAGTTGTTACAGATTGAGACATTAGACCGGCTACGGTCCGCCGACCTGGCTATCACCTCGACCAATAATCAGAATGTCATACATTTCAATCTCCACTGGACACCCCCAGGGGGTATGGGTGTATAGTATCAGCTGGTTAACATTTCCGACGCTACGTCACAGAAAGGAGAAGCCATGGCTCAAGATAAGTTCGATGTGGGCGGCATGACCTGCGCCGCCTGCCAGGCGCATGTGGACCGCGCCGTAAGCAAGCTCGGCGGCGTCCAGAGCGTCGCGGTCAATCTGCTCGCCGGCTCCATGTTGGTCGACTACGACCCCGCACAGGTCTCCCCCGACGATATCTGCACCGCTGTCGATCGCGCAGGGTACTCTGCCTCGCCCATCGATGCGGGCACCGGTGCCGTCGGCTTAAACGGCAGCGCGCAAGCCCGATCCGGCGCCACCCATATGGAGCCGCCCACCAAAAAGCTGGAGGCCGCCGCCTCCGCCATGCGCACCCGCCTCATCGCCTCGATCGTCTTCCTCATCCCATTGTTCTATATAGGCATGGGGCATATGCTCGGCTGGCCGCTGCCTGGCGTCTTCACCGACCACACCCACAGCATGACGCTCGCGCTCACCGAGCTCGTCCTGCTCATCCCCATCGTCTACGTCAACGACGCATACTTTATCAACGGGTTTAAATCGCTCGCGCACGGCGCACCAACCATGGATGCCCTTATCGCCGTTGGCGCCACCGCGTCCATCGCCTGGTCGCTCTACGCCATGTTCATCATGGCCGACCAGCTGGCCGCGGGTCAGGTCCACGAGGCCATGATGACGGGCATGGACAACCTGTATTTTGAGAGTGCGGGCACGATCCTGTCGCTCGTCACCGTGGGCAAATACCTCGAGGCACGCAGCAAATCCAAAACCGGCGGCGCCATCGAGGCGCTCATCGACTTGGCTCCCAAGACCGCGACCGTCGTTGCCGATGACGGCACCGAAACCACCGTCGACGTCGACAGCATCCTTCCCGGCCAGGTCCTGCGCGTGCGCCCCGGCGAGTCCATCCCCGTCGACGGCGTGGTGCTCGAGGGCAGCTCGGCCGTGGACGAGAGCGCGCTCACCGGCGAGTCCATCCCCGTGGAGAAGACCGCCGGCGACACCGTCAACGCCGCCACCGTCAACCGCACGGGCTCGTTTACCTTCCGCGCCACGCGTGTGGGCGCCGACACGTCGCTCGCCAAAATCATCAAGCTCGTTGAGGACGCCAACGCCACCAAGGCGCCCATCGCCCGTATGGCCGATAAGGTCGCCGGCGTGTTCGTGCCCGTGGTGTTTGTGATCTCGGCCGCGACCTTTGCGGCGTGGATGGCACTGACCGGCAGCGTGAACGAAGCGCTCACCTCCGCCGTGGCCGTGCTGGTGATCAGCTGTCCGTGTGCACTGGGCCTGGCCACGCCTGTCGCCATTATGGTGGGCACCGGCAAGGGCGCCGAGATGGGCATTCTGTTCAAGAGCGCCGAGGCGCTGGAGAACCTGCGCAGCGTGGGCACCGTGGCGCTCGATAAGACGGGCACGGTCACCCGCGGCAAGCCTGCCGTGACCGATATCGTGGTAGCCACGCGCGCTGACGGGTCACCCGCGGCGAGTGAGAAGGCGCTGCTGAAGCTTGCCGCTGCGCTGGAACGCCAGAGCGAGCACCCGCTGGCAGAGTCGATTATGGCCGAGTGCGAGACACGCGGCATTGTCGCTCGCGCGGTTGAGGACTTTACCGCTGCGCCCGGTCGCGGCGTTACGGCACGCGAGGGGCAAAACGCCATCGCCGCCGGCAACGCGCGCCTGATGGACGAGCTGGGCGTGGAGGTGCCCGCCGACCTTGCCGAGCAGTTCGCCGCCGAGGGCAAAACGCCGTTGTTCTTTGCCAAAAACGGCGAGCTTGTCGGTACCATTGCCGTGGCGGACGAGGTCAAGGAGACAAGCGCCGGGGCCATCTCCGCACTGCGCTCGCTTGGCGTCGACGTGCGCATGCTCACCGGCGACAACCGCGTGACGGCCGAGGCCATCGCCCGCCGCGTGGGGCTGAGCAGCGAACAGGTCATCGCCGACGTCCTTCCCGCCGACAAGGAGCGCCATGTGCGCGAGTTGCAGGACGCAGGCAGCATGGTGGCCATGGTGGGCGACGGCATCAACGACTCCCCCGCCCTGGCGCGCGCCGACGTGGGCCTTGCCATCGGCACCGGTGCCGACATCGCCAAGGAAGGCGCCGACGTGGTGCTCATGCGCAGCGACCTTATGGATGTTGCGCGTGCCATCGAGCTTTCGCGCGCCACGATCCGCAACATCAAACAGGACCTGTTCTGGGCACTGTTCTACAACGGCATCGGCATTCCGCTGGCGGCGGGCGTGTTCTTCCCGCTCACCGGGTGGCAGCTCTCGCCGATGTTTGGCGCCGCGGCCATGAGCCTGTCGAGCGTATGTGTCGTAAGCAACGCGCTGCGCCTGAAATCCATTAAGCCCAAAGTGGCAAAATAGGATCACTATTACGTCCATTTAGAACGGGTTTTCCGGGTGCCCGAGATTGACCTGAAAGAGGAGCGTCGCGTACTTTGGTACGCGAGCGACGGCTTGAAGGTCAAGGTCGGGTGCCTGGGAAAGCCGGCACAACAGAGAGGAATACCCATGCGTTACACAATTAAGGCTTCCGGCCTTATGTGCGGCCACTGCGATGCTACTGTCGAGACGGCACTGCTCAACGTGGCAGGCGTGACCGACGCCGACGCCGACCACGAGACTCAGACCGTCCAGGTGGAGTGCGCCGACACCGTGACCGCCGAGCAGCTCGCTGCCGCCGTCGAGGGCGCCGGCGAGAAGTTCCATGCCCTTTCGGTGACCGCTGCCTAGCGCCGTCGGAGATACCTACCCCATCGATCAGAAACGAGGACCCGCCATGATGGCAGACCACAAATCGGTGACCCGCATGCTCAAGACGGCGCGCGGCCAGATTGATGGCATCCTGCGGATGGTCGAGGAGGACCGCTATTGCGTCGATATCTCCACGCAGCTCATGGCCACACAGGCGCTCCTCGCGCGCATTAACGCCGACGTGCTCAAGGCGCATATTGAGGGCTGCGTGACTTCGGCAATCGAATCGGGCGACGAAGACCTCAAAGCCGCTAAGCTCGCCGAGATCGAACGCGTCGTCGACAAGCTCGCCAAGTAACTGATGCAAAGGGGACAGGTTGCATTACACCATCATGGTGCATCAGGGACGGGTACGTCTACGCCACATTGGCGCAGATTAACCTGTCCCCCTTGCTCTAAATCGGGTATAAAGGCGTGCAGCATATCGAACGAAAGGCAATTTGCATGAATGACTTTATGAAGGGTCGCAATGGTGCTGACGAGCTCACCATCGTGATGGGTTTTGCCGGCATCGTCATCGCGATGATCGGATCGATGGCCCGCATCCAGTGGCTCAGCTGGATCGCCATCGCTGTGATCGTGCTCGGCGTGCTGCGCGGCCTGTCCAAAAACATCGACGCGCGCCGCAAGGAGAACGCGGCCTTTGTCGCCGTGACCGCAAACGTCCCCGGCCTAGGCAAGTTCGTCGCCAGTTTGGGCGGCGGCACCTCAGCGACAGGCGCCTCGCGTGCAGCCGGAACGAGCAAGGAAGACTTTGAGCGCGCCAAGCGCACGGCCAAGAAGATGTGGAAGGGTCGCAAGACCACGGCATACCTCAAGTGCCCCAACTGCGGCCAGATGCTCTCCGTCCCCAAGGGCAAGGGCAAAATCCGCGTCACCTGCCCCAAGTGCCACGCCAAGATGGAAACGCGCTCCTAGCGCCCGCACGCGGGACAAATTAATCAGGTTTGTTTGTCCCAAATCTTAAGTATTTGTTCGATAAAAAAGCCGAGGCCTCGTGTTGAGACCTCGGCTTTTTGCATGCGGTAATGGAGTCGTCCCTTTGTCACATCTACGCCACGCCGTCGCGAGTCAGCTCCTCGGCCAGCGCCTCGGCAGGCATGGCCATAATCGCGTCGAGCTCGGCATCCACCTCGGGGATGCGCTTCACCTTCAGCTTGCGCACCAGATCGCCGCGGCACATTACGTGTACCGGCTCACGCAGGGCACACAGATCATCCAGAGGATTCTCGCGCGTCACCAGGATATCGGCGGCCTTGCCGCACTCGATCGTGCCGGTCTCGCCGCCCAGACCCAGCAGCTCAGCATTGACCTGCGTGGCCGTATGCAGCGCAAAGGCGTTGCTCACACCCACGTACTTGGCAAAATAGGCTACCTCGCGCCACATGTCGTACTGCGTCACAAACGGGCAGCTCGAGTCCGTGCCCAGGCCTACCTTGATACCGGCTTCCAGCGCCGCACGAGCACTCTCGATAATGCCCGAGCACACGATATCGCCGTTCTTCTTTTGCGTATCGGTCGAATGGGTCTTCTCCGGGTCGAGCAGCACAAACGGCAGCGCCGGACTGATAGTGCAGGTAACGCTGGGTGCACGATCCTCAAGCTGAGTGCCCGCGGTGCCGCGGTATAGTTCCAAGATCTCGGGCGTCATCGGGGCACCGTGCTCGATCGTATCGACGCCGGCCTGAAGCGCAGCCTTCACGCCCTCGGTGCTCTCGACATGAGCCATAACCGGCAGGCCCACCTCGTGCGCCGCCTTGCACGCCGCCGCGGCAACCTCGACCGGCATGCGCAGCACGCCCGGCTCGCCCACCTCGGTCGCGTCGAACACGCCGCCCGTCACGAACAGCTTGATGACATCGGCACCGCGCGCATACAGGTCTCGCACCTGCTCGGCTGCCTCAACGGGGCTGTTGGCCACCTGCGCGAACAAGCCCGCACCGTGGCCGCCCGGCACCGTGACGCCCGTTCCCGGCGCTACCAGGCGCGGACCCTGATATCTGCCGGCGTCGATAGCGTCGCGCACGGCGAGATCGGCAAACAACGGATCGCCCGCGCCGCGCACCGTGGTCACGCCGCTTGCCAGCTGCTGCTGGGCACTGCCCTTGAGGATGCGGCGGACGATGGCACGGCCCACGGGATTATCGAGTTTCTTCATCAGCGCGCCCGCATCGCCGGCCGAGACCGGTTTGCCCGAGCCGCACAGGTGCACGTGCATATTGATGAGACCGGGCATGAGATACGCACCGCCCAGGTCGATAACCTCGGCACCCGCGGGCGCCTGCGCCACAGCACTCGGCCCCATCCACGTGATGACACCGCGCTCAACAGTCACGGCCATATCGGGTTGCGGCTCCATATGTTCCGAACCATCCAGGACGGTCGCATTGATAAACAACGTGGAACGATCGGCAGACGCCATATCGAGCTCCTCCCTCACGATTAACTTGAACATTTGTCCATTATCGCCCAAGGCGACGGAGATGCAGTCGATGTATCGGTTAACGGAGAAAAGGGAGGATGTGAGGATAGAGAGGCCAGCGCGGCGATATCCCAGCCGTGTGTGCCGAACGTCTCGATCTGCAACAGTAAACCCGGTTTTTGGGCCACTAGATGTTACAAATCGAGACAAACTCGGCAGGAACAACCACATTCGCGTCAGTTGCACCCCTTAGCACCCATACCACTGGCGTCTCCATTCCTCAGCCAGATCGGCCCGCTGTTGAATTCCCGCCAGTCTCATCTTTTCAGCCAGTTTCCCCGGGTTCTTGAGTTCATCAAACGTAAACCGAAGCACCTTGTGCCCGAGCATCGTCAGATGAGGCTCTCGCTGACGTTCTGCCACGAATGGGTCGACCGACTCCCGATCCCCACCATCCTGCAGGGTATACTTTCCCTTCCCGTCGAGCTCGCCGATGACACATGTCCCGTCCTCGAGCTTCCAGAAATAATCAACCCGAAACACCTGGCTCGGATCGAGCGGGTCGCGAAACTCCACCTGCAGCTCCGGAACCGGAAAGCCGTACGCAATAAAGAACGCTCGGAACCGCGACTCGCCGCCGTTTTCGGACAGCCCGTCCGCATACGACGCGATCACCTGTGCCCTGCGATACCCTCGCCTGCCCTCGCAATCGGCGCGGAGGCGCTCGCACAAATCCCCACGTGATACACTTTTCGCCCGCAGTGCAGAATCGGCAATCGCCAACCCGTAGGAGAACGGCGCACGCAGCAAGCAATCCTCCACCGTGCGCCAAAACGACGTCACCCGCACGCCATCAACACGCTCGAGCGTGCCCGCCACCTGTGGACGCAACAACCTGCACCCGCTGCTCAACGTCACTGAACAACCCGTCTTAACAAGAAAACGCGGCCCGAGCAGATCATTCGGCACCTCCAAACCCCACAAAAGTGCCGCGTCATAACCCCAAAACGCCCAATCTGGATGAAACTTCGCAAGCCCTTTGATGGTACGCAGCGTTCGCTCCGCCGGTGTCAACGTATCCCAATCATGTTGAAAACAGAACAGATACGACTCGGGCTCCGCGATATCGTCGGTTCCAACATGGCGTCGCAGCCACATGAGCTCGGCATTGTCATGCGTTGCGAGCAGTGCACCTTGTTCGGTCGCCTCCGTGAGCCGCGCGAGCATCCTGTTCCGTGCCAACGTGTTGCGAGTCGTATGCTTGTGTTTGAAAACGGTACTAGACACTTCCATCACCACCACGTCAGACAAATGGACCATCGTCACCGTTGCCTCCGCTGAAAAATGTCTTGATCTGTAACAGGAAGACAGTCTTTGAGCCTCTAGTTGTTACAGATTTAGATCTTTCGGCACCGCTTCCAGCCTTTGTCTCAATCTGTAACAGTAAGGTCGACTTTCAGCCTGTAGACGTTACAGATTGAGACATTCCCCCCAACCAGGTGCCAAACGTCTCGATCTGTAACAGGTAGACGTTCTCCAGGCCCCTAAACGTTACAGATTTAGACAAACCAGCAGCGCCCAAGCATTCGTCTCGATCTGTAACAGGTAGACCGGTTTTTTTGTCCCTAAACGTTACAGATCGAGACATAAAAGGCAGAAGGCAAGGCAGGCGACAGCTGCCCATCCCCTACTCCCACTCCTGCTCGTAGATGTTGAGCGACTTTACGTACCGCCCCTGGGCGCCCATGATGTCGCGGACCAGACGCAAGAAGAAGCTGATGCACGAGGTGTCAAAGCCGTCCTGCAGGTCCTCCGGATGCACCGCACCCGGCCCATCGACCGCCGTATCGCTCAGCCGCGCGATGTCATACAGGTAGAGCTGTCCCGCCGTAAGCCAGACATCGTCGACGCAGGCGAGGCGCACCGCAATCGCGCCGTCACTCCAGTGCTCCTTCTGCACGATATGCGGATCGTAGACATCAAAGCGATGATCGGTGCGCGTGTCCTTCAGCACGACCATGCCGGACGCAGGATCCTTGTCCAAAATGCCAAAGCGCGAGAAATACTGCGTGTCGCGTACCCGCTCGAGCCGCTTGAGCGAGGCAGGCGAAAGCGATGCCGGCGGCTCATCCACATATAGCTCGAGCAGCGTTTTGCCATGGCGATAGAGGCGCTCGAAGAGCAGCCAATCGGTAAACGCCATGTTGTAGGCCATGATTTCGTTTTGAGAAGGTTCCTCGCAATAGCTGAGCCACGGGTCGACGATAATCTCGAACTGTTCGCGTGCCGGCTCCAGGAATTGAAACTTCCGCAGCATCCAAAAGTGAGCCATGCCGGCAATATCGTTGCCGACGGCTTCAGCCAGCTCTGCTCGGTCAAAAGCGTGGTCAGTCATGGCATCCTCCTCAAACTGATGGACCTCAATTTGAGCTTACGAGGAGGGTGAGCAGCCGAGGCAAGCGCGGGCAAAATAGGCCTCCGGCTGCAAACCAGATGCTGACCAAACACTTGACGAAAAGCTTGACCGAATGAGCGCACCGCAAAGAAACCGCAGGTAGACATAGACAGCCAACCCGCCCTTTTGAGCCAGATGCCCGCAGCCACCACAGAAACAACAGGTGACCACAGCCCAAAAAGTCGACAAATGAACACCCGTACGTCGACAAACGAGCAAATCGCTCGCAAATCCGCAAGGAGTGTCCCCGAATGCCGACAGAAAAGGAACGTCCCCAGCTGCCGGCACTTGGGGACGTTCCATTTGGGCCAGCCGTTGGGGACAGCCCTTGTCGATTCAGCTGTGGACAGCCGCCTTACAGCTCCAGCGCGTCTGCGACTTCGGTAGCACAGGCCAGGGCGTCGGCCATGGCGTTCACCACGAGCGAGCTGCCGTTGCGGGCGTCGCCGGCAACAAACACCGGCGCGGCATCCGCAGCAACGCCATCCACGCGAGCTGCACGATGCGAACCCTCGGCAGCCATTACGGGCAGAGGTCGCCCGGCCGTGGCAACAGGCACGCCGACAGCTTCGAACACGCTGTGCTCCGGACCCGTAAAGCCGCAGGCGATGAGCACCAGCTGCGCCGGCACCTCGTGCTCGGAGCCCGCGATGTGCTCGGGCTTTCCCGCCGACCAATCCAGATCGACCACGCGCAGGCCCGCAGCCGCACCCTTCTTGTCCAGCAGCACCTCGAGCGTATCCACGCCCCAGGCACGCATCTCGCCACCCATCGCAGCGATAGCCTCCTGCTGGCCGTAGTCGGTCTTCTTAACGTTAGGCCACTGCGGCCAGGGGTTGCTCGCCGCGCGCTTATCGGGCGCGGCCGGCAAAAACTCAAACTGGCGCACACTGCGCGCACCCTGGCGCACGGCGGTACCCACGCAGTCGTTGCCGGTATCGCCGCCGCCAATGACCACGACGTCCAGGCCGCGAGCGTCCACCGCGAGCTCGCCACCATCGAGCAGCGAGACGGTCGAAGCCGTCAGGTAGTCCACGGCATACACCACGCCGGGCGCTTCGATGTTCGCAGCCGAAAGCCCGCGCGGGGCACGGGCACCAGCAGCCACCACGACAGCGTCAAAGCCATCGAGCTTGGCTGCCACCGCAGGATCCGTCACATCGGCGCTCAGCTCAAACACAATGCCCAACTCACGCATGAGCGCCACGCGACGCTCGACCACGGACTTCTCGAGCTTCATGTTGGGAATGCCATACATAAGCAGACCGCCCGGGCGGTCATCGCGCTCAAACACCGTCACACGGGCGCCGCGACGCGCAAGCTCCCATGCAGCCACCAGACCAGCCGGTCCAGAACCAACCACGGCGACCGTGGGCGCATCCTCCCCCGCCGGCTCAAAGCGGCGCGGACCGCCGTTGGCCCACTCATGGTCGCTAATCGCGCGCTCGTTATCGTGAATCGTCGTGGGCTGGCCGTCGACCGAACCCAGGTTGCACGCGGCCTCGCACAGCGCCGGACACACGCGGCTCGTAAACTCGGGCATGGGCGAGGTGAGCGACAGGCGCTCGGCCGCCTCGTCCCAGCGGCCGCGGTACACCAGCTCGTTCCACTCGGGAATCAGGTTATGCAGCGGGCAGCCGCTCGGGCGTGCCTTGCCAAGGCTCGCGCCCATCTGGCAAAACGCCACACCGCACATCATGCAGCGGCTCGCTTGGGCGCGACGCGCATCGTCGTCGAGCTCCACGTACAGCGGATCAAAATCATGGCTGCGCTCCTCCACGGGGCGAAGCTCGTGGGTCACGCGATCGATATCAAGAAAAGCACCGGGCTTACCCATGGCACTTACGCCTCCTTCTTGGTCGAAGCAACAGAGCTGGCAGCCACGGACGCAGCGCCCGCAGCACCGCCCACAGCATCGAAGCGAGCAGCATCCGCGGCACTCGCGCGACCGGTCACGATGTCAAACGCCAACTCCTCGCCCTGCGCATGCGTCTTGCCGACGGCCTCGGCGGCGGCGACAATCGCCAGCACGCGCTCGTACTCGGTCGGGATGACCTTCACAAAGTGCTTGCTCATCGTCTCAAAGCTGTAGAGCAGCTTAATGCCGCGCGGGCTCTGCGTCGCGTCCACGTGCTCCTGGATGAGCGCACGAATCTGCGTCAGTTCGTCGGCCGTCGGGGCCTTGAGCTCAACGCTCTCGTGGTTCACACGGGCATCGAGCGTGCCGTACTGGTCAAAGACATAGGCCACGCCACCAGTCATGCCGGCGGCGAAGTTCTGCCCGACCTCGCCCAGGATGAGCGCCAGGCCGCCCGTCATGTACTCGCAGCCGTGGTTTCCGCAGCCCTCGACCACCACGGTAGCACCGGAGTTGCGCACGCCAAAGCGCTGGCCGGCCAGACCGTTAATGAAGCCGCGGCCGCTCGTGGCGCCAAAGAACGCAACGTTGCCCACGATGATGTTCTCGTCGAACTTGTAGGTCGCATGCGGGTTGGGGCGTACCGACACCTCGCCGCCCGAAAGGCCCTTGCCAAAGTAGTCATTGGCGTCACCGCACACGTTGAGCGTAATGCCGCGCGGCAGGAACGCGCCAAAGCTCTGACCAGCCGATCCATCGCAATCGATGGTGATGGAGCCGGCAGGCAGGCCCTCGGGATGCGCCTTGGTCACCGCGTTGCCCAGAATGGTGCCAACGCAGCGGTTGACGTTTGCGATATCGGCGCGGAAGCGAATCGGACGCAGGTGCGCACGAGCATCGGCCGTGTAGGGCACAAACAGCGTGGAGTCGAGCGTCTTGTCGAGCTCGCTGTCGGCAGCCATCTGCGGCAGGAAGTGACGGCCGTCGGCACCCGGGATATGGGCACCGAACTCGCAGGTCGCGCTCGCCAGCACGGGCGACAGATCGAGCAGGTTGGCCTTGCGGTTGCCCGGGACCTCGATCTGGCGCAGGCACTCGGGATGGCCGACCATCTCGTCGACGGTGCGGAAGCCCAGGCTCGCCATGACCTCGCGCAGCTGCTCGGCAACAAAGAGCATAAAGTGCTCGATGTGCTCGGGCTTGCCGCGGAAGCCGCGACGCAGGCGGCAGTTTTGCGTGGCGATGCCGGCCGGGCAGGTATCCTGCTGGCAGTCGCGCTGCATGAGGCAGCCCATCGAGATGAGCGGCATGGTCGCAAAGCCAAACTCCTCGGCACCCAGCAAGCAGGCGACGGCGACATCGGTGCCGTCCATGAGTTTGCCGTCGGCCTCGAGCACCACGCGCGAGCGCAGGCCGTTTTGCAGCAGCGTCTGCTGGGCCTCGGCAAGGCCGAGCTCCAGCGGCAGACCCGCATGCCAGATAGAGTCGCGCGCAGCGGCACCCGAGCCGCCATTGTGGCCGCTGATCAAGATCTTGTCGGCAGCACCCTTGGCCACACCGGTGGCGATGGTACCGACGCCGGCCTCGCTGACCAGCTTGACCGACACGCGCGCGCCGGGGTTGGCGTTCTTAAGGTCAAAGATCAGCTCTGCCAGATCCTCGATGGAGTAAATATCGTGGTGTGGCGGAGGCGAGATCAGGCCGATGCCGGGCGTGGACTGACGGACCTCGGCGATCCAGGGGTAGACCTTCTTACCGGGCAGGTGGCCACCCTCGCCGGGCTTGGCGCCCTGGGCCATCTTGATCTGAATCTCGAAGGCGCTGCACAGGTAACGGCTCGTCACGCCAAAGCGCGCGCTTGCCACCTGTTTGATGGCGGAGTTCTTGGAGTCGCCGTTAGCCAGCGGGGTCTCGCGACGCGGATCCTCGCCGCCCTCGCCGGAGTTGGAACGGCCGTGCAGGCGGTTCATGGCGATGGCCATGCACTCGTGCGCCTCTTTGCTGATGGAGCCGTACGACATGGCGCCGGTGTTAAAGCGGCGGACGATGTCGAGCGCCGGCTCCACCTCGTCAAGTGCCACCGGAGTGCGGCCGCTGGCATTAAAGTCCAGCAGGTCGCGCAGGCGCACGGCACGACCGGTGCGGTGCAGGCGGGCGCTGTACTCCTTAAAGGTGTCGTAGCTGTCCTCGCGACAGGCAGTCTGCAGCAGGTAGACAGTCTGGGGGTCGATCAGGTGATCCTCGCCGCCGAGCGGGCGCCACTTGGTCAGGCCCAGTGTGGGCAGCTGATCGGGAGCCGGGCTCTTAAGGATAGCGAGCGCGGCGTCGTATCGCTCGTTTTGCTCGCGCTCAACGTCCTCGACGCCCATACCGCCCACACGGCTCACCGTGCCGGCAAAGTACGCGTTTACGAACCCCGGCGTAAAGCCCACGGCCTCGAAAATCTGCGCGGAATGATAGCTCTGCACCGTGGAGATGCCCATCTTGGACATGATGGAGACGATGCCGGCGGTCGCAGCCTTGTTGTAATTGGCGATGCCCTGCTCGGCCGTCACGCCCAGATCGCCGCGCGCAGCCAGATCGCGGATGCACGCATGCGCGTTATACGGATAGATGCCGCTTGCGGAGTAGCCCACCAGAGCCGCAAAGTCATGCGGGGACACCGCATCGCCGCACTCCACCACGATATCGGCAAAGGTGCGCACACCGGCGCGGATCAGATGGTTGTGCACGCAGCCCACGGCAAGCAGCGAGGGCACGGGCACCTCGCCCGCTCCGGCGCGATCGCTCAGCACCACGATGTTCACGCCGTCGCGGACCGCAGCCTCAACGTCCTCGGCAAGCTGCTTGAGCGCAGCCTGCAGCGCGCCCTCGCCGGCATCGCGGCGGTAGACGGCACGGAAACGGCGGGTCTTAAAGCCCACACGGTCAATGGCACAGATGCGCTCGAACTCCTCCTCGCTCAGCAGCGGACGCTCCAGGCGCACCAGCTGGCAGGCCGTACGGGAGTCCTCGAGCAGGTTGCCGTGGTTGCCCAGGTACAGCGTGGTCGAGGTGACCATGTGCTCGCGCAGGGCATCGATCGGCGGATTCGTGACCTGGGCGAATAGCTGATAGAAGTAGTCAAAGAACGAACGCGTCTTCTTGGACAGGCAGGCCAGCGGCGCATCGATACCCATCGAGGCGAGCGGGGGCTTGCCCTGCTGGGCCATGGGGCGCACGACCTCGTCAACATCATCCCAGTGATAGCCAAGCTTGGCCATACGCACGGCGGCAGGTACCTCGGCGTCCTCGGCGGGTGTTGCCGCAACGGGCTCATCGAGCGCGTCGACGGTCAGCGTCTCCTCGGCAATCCAATCACGGTAGGGCTTTTCCTTGGCGTAACGGGCGCGCAGCTCGTCGTTGTAGATCACGCAGCCGCGGGCAAAGTCGACCTCGAGCATCTGACCCGGTCCCAGGCAACCGCTCGTCAGGATGTTCTCGGGGCGCACCTCGATGGTGCCCACCTCGCTCGCCAGCATAAAGCGGCCGTCGCGCGTCACGTAGTAGCGAGCCGGGCGCAGGCCGTTACGGTCGAGGGCGGCACCCAGGGTACGGCCGTCGGTAAAGGCGATGGCCGCCGGACCATCCCAAGGCTCCATGAGCATAGACTGGTAGGCGTCGTAGGCGCGACGCTCCTCACTCAGACTATCGTTGTGGTCCCACGGCTCGGGCAGCAGCATGGATGCGGCACGCGTAAGCGGGCGACCGTTCATAACCAAAAACTCGAGAACGTTGTCCAGAATCGCGGAGTCGGAACCCTCGCGGTTGATGATGGGCATCACGCGCTCAAGATCGTGCTGCAGCACGGGGCTGTACAGGTTGGGCTCGCGGGCGCGAATCCAGTTGACGTTGCCCTTAAGGGTGTTGATCTCGCCGTTGTGAATGATAAAACGGTTGGGGTGCGCACGCTCCCAGCTGGGCGTGGTGTTGGTGGAGTAGCGCGAGTGGACGAGCGCCACGGCCGTTTTGACGGCGGCGTCGTTGAGGTCGATGAAGAAGCGACGCATCTGCGTGGCGACCAGCATGCCCTTGTACACGATGGTGCGCGAGCTCATGGAGCACACGTAGAAGATCTTGTCGCGCAGAGCAAACTCGGCGTCGGCCTTCTTCTCAATGGTGCGGCGGCACACGTACAGGCGGCGCTCGAAGGCATCGCCGGCGGGTGTGTCGTCCGGACGGCCCAGGAAGGCCTGCAAGATAGTAGGCATGCAGGCGCGGGCCGTCTCGCCCAGGTCGTGCGGGTCGACCGGTACCTCGCGCCAAAAGAGCAGCGGCACGCCGGCCTCGGCGCAGCCCTCCTCAAACACGCGACGGGCATCCTCTACGCCCTTATCGTCCTGCGGGAAGAACAGCATGGCCACGCCATAGTCGCCCTCTGTCGGCAGAATCTGGCCGCACTTTTGAGCCTCTTTACGGAAAAAGTGATGCGGAACCTGGAACAGGATGCCGGCACCGTCGCCGGTGTTCTTCTCGAGTCCCGTGCCGCCGCGGTGCTCCAAGTTAACCAAAATGGACAGCGCGTCGTCCAGAATCTGGTGATGGCGCTCGCCGTTGATATCGGCAAGCGCGCCGATGCCACATGCATCGTGGTCGAATTCGGGGCGATAAAGGCCCTGCTGCTGAGCGGAATCTGCCTGCATCGCGATCCTCCCCTAGATATAAGACAGTCAGTTGAATAGGCATACTAGGAGCATCGCCGGCCCGCTGTGTTTCCCGCCCGTTTCGAAACAATCGCGTAACGCACGCCCTACGAGTGGACACCGCCGACCTCAAGGGCGACAACAAGGGCCCCAAGTTCGGCCTGTAAGCTCACCGCTTCAAACATCTCAATCTGTAACAGGAAGACCCAATTTCGACGACTTACTGTTACAGATTGAGATGTTTTCGAGAGACAATTCCGAATGTCTCAATCTGTAACACGAAGGGCCGGCTTTGGCGGTCAGCCATTACAGATCGAGATTTTCCATAGGACCATTTCTTCCTGTCTCGATCTGTAACACCTAGGCCCAATTTCCATCCCCAGTTGTTACAGATCAAGCCATTTCGGCAGCCCCCTTTCACCATCCTATTCAAATACGGCAATTTTGTTAGGCATGGTTAACTTTCGAGCCTAAAACGGGTATCCTTTGTGGCGTCAAACAAACGGCACGCAGGAGCGCGCCATGCTCAACCATCTCAAACATCACTTTGGCTCCCCGCGCACCGGTGGTCACGGAGGCCTAGACATTGCGCGGCATATCGGTCCCGGACTGCTCGTCACCGTCGGCTTTATCGACCCGGGCAACTGGGCATCCAATATGGCCGCGGGCTCGCAGTTTGGCTACGCGCTGCTGTGGATCGTCACGCTGTCCACGATTATGCTCATTGTGCTGCAGCACAATGCGGCACACCCGGGTATCGCCACGGGCGCCTGTCTTGCCGAGGCCGCGACACGCTTTCTCCCCCGCATCGTGGGACGCACGGTGCTCGCCAGTGCCTATCTCGCGACCATCGCCACCGCCATGGCCGAGGTCCTGGGCGGCGCGATTGCCCTACAAATGCTCTTTGGGCTGCCCGTGCGTACGGGCTGCGTCATCGTGGCGGCAGTATCGATGGCGATGCTCATGACGAACTCCTACAAGCGTGCCGAACGCTGGATCATCGCCTTCGCAGGCGTGGTAGGACTCTCGTTTTTGGCCGAGCTTGCGCTGGTCAAGGTTGACTGGCCGCATGCCGCCGTAAGCTGGATCACGCCCAGTATGCCCACTGGCTCGGTAGCGATTATCGTAAGTGTCCTAGGCGCGGTCGTTATGCCACACAATCTCTTCCTGCACTCCGAGGTCATCCAATCCATGCACTTCGAAGGCCAAGGCGAGCAGGTTATCGAAGAGCGTCTGCGCTACGAGCTCTTCGACACGCTCTTTCGATGGGCGTGGGCTGGGCAATCAACTCGGCCATGGTCATCCTGGCCGCAACGACCTTCTTTGCGCACGGCATTGTCGTAGACGACATCGCCGTCGCAGCGGCCACGCTCTCCCCCATTCTGGGCCCGGCAAGCTCGACCATCTTTGCGGTGGCACTGCTGTTTGCAGGCCTCTCGAGTAGCGTGACGGCGGGCATGGCGGCGGGAACCATCACCGCGGGCA
This sequence comes from Collinsella sp. AM28-11LB, assembly GCF_003469895.1. Taxonomy (NCBI): domain Bacteria; kingdom Bacillati; phylum Actinomycetota; class Coriobacteriia; order Coriobacteriales; family Coriobacteriaceae; genus Collinsella; species Collinsella sp. AM28-11LB. The sequence goes on along the minus strand of NZ_QSKJ01000004.1, from coordinate 31,837 downwards.
TGTTCGACGAGGAATACGACATCCACGACCGACATTCCTCGATCGGGGTGGCGACCTGTTTCGCCGGCGCAGTGGCGGCGTGTCTGGTCGTCCCAAATCCTTTTGAAGGTCTCATCTGGAGTCAGGCATTGTTGTCGCTTCAGCTGCCGATTACGGTCTTTGTGCTCATACGGCTCACCAGCTCACGCCGCGTCATGGGCAAATACGCCTACTCGCGCCCGCTCAACGCGCTGCTCGTAGGGATCGGTGCCATCGTGACGATTCTCGACATCGTGCTGCTAACGGGAATGTAATTGAGATGGCGTGACTGTCCAGATATAACGTCTTAATCTGTAACACGTGAGACCGTTTTAAACCGTCAGATAAATCAAAAGGGTCCCGGCCGAGAATTCGACCGGGACCCTTGGACAGAGCTATGTGTTACTGCAAGCCGTGTGTCTACGAGCTACTCCTCGACAAGCTCGAACTGATCGGGACCGACGCCACAGACCGGGCACACGTAGTCCTCGGGCAGTTCGGGCGTGTCGACCTCTACCTCATAACCGCAAACGGTGCATACGAACTTATACGTCTTCTTCTCCTCAGCCATGATGTTCTCCTCTCGAACGTGACTGCTGGTGTACTTCATTTATCAGTATATGTTCTCAATAATATAATGCAAGTACTTTCGAAACATTTCTAGCCTTGATACGAAGAAGCCTTGGGCGGCGTCTTACCCTTCAGAACCTTGTGGTAGTAGTCATAGGTCAACGGAGTCTCGCCGCTCAAGCGCTCGGCATCCTCAACCTCGCCGATAAAGAGCAGGTGCGTGCCCACATCCACGGTGTCAATCAAACGGCAGCTAAACAGCGCCGCCGCATGCTCGGGAACATAAGGCATGCCCAGTGCGGTCTCGCGCGTCTCGTACTTGGCAAATTTGTCATAGTCGCTGCTGGTACGGAAGCCAAAGTTGCCAACGTAGAGCATATCAGCCGTCTGGTCGATCACCGTCAGTGCAAAGGCCTTGGCAGACGCGATAACGCCAGACGTAACGTTATCCTTGTTCACGGCAACCGAGATGCGTGGCGGCGCGGACGTCACCTGCACTGCTGTGTTGATGACGCAGCCGGCGCGCAGCCCGTCTGCCGCGGCGCTCACCACGTACAGGCCGCTCGGCATGGTAAAGAACGCAGTTTTGTCCATAACAATCACTCCCCTAACCCGGGATCGAACCTCATGGCTGTATGTACCCACAAAAAAGGCGCCGCCCATAACGGACGCCGCCTTTGAGGAAAATGTGTCAAAAAAGTTAGGAAGACGGGACGGGCACAGCAGGGCAGCTCCCCGCAAATTCGTTCCTAGCGATTACGCTCCTTAAGCGCGCGATCGATTTCACGCTGAACGTCACGCTTGGCCATATCCTCGCGCTTGTCGTAGAGCTTCTTGCCGCGGCCCAGACCCAGCAGCAGTTTTACGCGACCGTCGGTATTAAAGTAGAGTTCCAACGGAACCAGCGCATAACCACGGTTGCGAAGTTTGCCGTCAAGAAAGTCGATCTCCTTGCGGTGCAGCAGCAGACGACGCCGACGGTCGGGATCGCGATTCCACACGCCACCATGGCTATAAGGGTGGATATGCAGGCCGACGAGCCAGCACTCCCCGCCGCGGATCAGCGCGAAGGTATCGGTGATCTGGCAGGCGCGCTCGCGAATCGACTTGACCTCGGTGCCGCTCAGTTCAATACCGCACTCAAACGTCTCATCGATAAAGTACTCGTGATGCGCCGAGCGATTCTTGGAAATGAGCTTGCGCTCGCGCTTACTGGGCATCGCCGGCCTCCTTGACGTCGTCGGCGTTTGAGCCCGCAGCCTCGCGCTTTGCCTTGCGCTCGGCGTTAAGCTCGGCATCGCTCTCGCGCACCAGCTTAATGATCGCCGCGCATGCCTCCTCGCCCACCAGGTCGCGGGCACGGACCGTCAGGCGCGTAGCCTCCTGCTTGTCGCCGTCGCTCGCAGCGTCGGTCGCACACATGATCAGGCAGATGGCGATCTCGGCCGAAGGTGAGGTCGGCACGCCCTGCAGGGCGAGCTCACCCATCACGTGGTCGTCGCTCTCATCGGCGGCATCCGGATAGGTGGTATGGATCTTATTGAGCAGGCGCGTCGTATGCGCATCATTGGGCGCCAGGCGCAGTGCCAGACGCGCGCAGCCCACGGCAGCCGAAATGTTCTCGGTCTCGGGCTCCAAGAAGTACTGACCCAAGTTGGTGTAGGCGCGTGCGGCGCACTTACCGTCGCTCGCGCGCTCCAGCACCGAGAACGAGAGCGATGCCCACTCCTGCTTGTCCTCGAGCGCACGGAACAGCTCGGCCAAGTCCAAGCGATAGTTGCAGTTCATGGGATCCCAACGCACGGCCTGCATCAGGGCATTCCGAGCACTCACATAATCCTGCTGGCGGATGTAGGCAAACGCCATGTCGGAGTACAGGCGGTCAAAGGGAACCTCGACCTGCACCAGCTCGCGCGGATCCTTCTCCACGCGGCGATAGGCCAGACGCTCAAACTTACTATCGAAGCTAAAGTACTGGCGCTTCTCCTCCGTCTTGCACTCAGCGTCGATATACTCCTCGGCGAGCTCAACCAGACGCTCCAGCAGCGGCGTCGCCGTAGCCAGGTCGCCCTGCGCCAGATAGTTCTCGGCATACGTGATGTCTTCCAAGCTGATAGGCAGGTCCATGACAACTCCTCGGTCCGGGCGGCAGACTCAACGCGCGCCTTAAATATCGGTCAATACACAAAACCCGGGTCTCTTACGAGGCCCGGGCGTTCAATTTTGGTAGCCCGTACCAGATTCGAACTGGTGATCTCCGCCTTGAGAGGGCGGCGTCCTAAACCGCTAGACGAACGGGCCATATGTAGCAAATGCAATGGCTGGGATGGAGGGAGTCGAACCCCCATTGACGGAACCAGAATCCGCTGTCCTGCCATTAGACGACATCCCAATGACTGCATCGCTGCGCTCGGCTGTGCCTTTGCGCAAGAAAGAAATATACGGGAAGTACCGCCGTGACGCAAGCCCCAATTTTGACTTTTTTAAAATTCAGCCAAATTGGCCTACTTTAGTCCAACCCGTGAAGGACCTGTGAAGCCGACCGCTGTACACGAAGGGCAAAACGCCGCGAGCGGTAGCCGTCAACCGTTGGCAGATTCTACCGCGAAAGCGATAACACCAGGCAACACAATCGAAGTATCAATGATCGCGTAGATATCGAGGCGCCGTGGACGAAGAGCTTGATTACCTATGGGAGACCCTGGGCCTCGAGATCACTGCTGACCTTTGGCCCGAACGGGACAAGATCCATCCCACACTGCGCCCCGCCATCACGGTGATGCGGGCAAACTACCGCCGCGCCTCATTTTTGATCATGCGGATGTCATGGCACGCGGGACTCCCCGACCTTAAGCGAATCCAGGCAAGCCTCGTCGAGCTGTCCGGTATGCCGACCGTCATATCCGAGGCGCACCTGGAGCAGCGCCAGCGCGAGCGACTGCAACAGCAGCGGATTCCCTTTATCTGCCCCGGCGTTCAGGCATATCTGCCCTTTATGGACGAGGAGTACTGGAGCGGCAAGCCCAACAAGCACGTAAAGGTCTACGATCCGCACGAATGGGCACAGCTCGAGGATTGAGCCGAGCGAGCCCGCCGATGGAAAACACGTCCCGCCCTGAGCACTCAAAACGGGTCGCACTTTCCGCAGCCGCTACAGCAACGCCTCGGCCCAAGCCGCTTCCCTAAAGCCGGGGATCGCAAAGTCGTCGCCCACCAGCAGCGGACGCTTGACCAGCATGCCGTCGGTCGCCAGCAGCTCATAGCACTCCCGATCCGTCATGCCCGCATCCAGACGCGCCTTCAGGCCCAGCTCTCGATATTTCATGCCCGACGAATTGAAGAAGCGCCGCACCGGCAGCCCCGAACGAGCAATCCAGGTCGCAAGCTCATCAGCCGTGGGATTGTCCAAAACGATATCGCGGTCGATATACTCTACCCCGTGTTCGTCCAGCCATGCCTTAGCCTTCTTACAGGTCGAGCACTTGGGATATTCAACAAACAGTACGGTCATGAGAATCCTCCGAATAAAGATCGGCCAACGCAGGCACACGCCACACGAGGCGCCTTCGCACGATGGCCCAATTGTAGCCCACGGATCACACGCTAAACGAACCGTACCCCGAATCCGCGTTTGATGAACGGCAGCAGCTCCATTGCCTCGGGCGTGATATGGCCCGTAACGTTCATGCGCTCGTCACCGGGAAGATCGACCCGAGCAATCTCAAGCTCGCCTTCGTAGCGCCCATAGCCGCTATTGCTCACAGCGATCGACCCCGCCTTTCGCGGCAGGCCGGCTCCGGCATCCGTCGGCACGGAATCCGGCTTATGCGTCGTGCGCGACTCCTGAGACCTAAAGATGAGAACGCTCGAATCGGGCCGGTCGTGATGAATCTGCCCACGTACATAGGCATAACTGGACTCAAGCTCGCATTGCAGGTCCACGTATCCGGCGGAAACTTGAGCAAACTGCGCCCAGCCCGCATCGGAAAGATCGGGGTCGCCGACCAACACAATGTCGCAATCGGCGCCATGTGCGAGCTCAAGCATGTTGAGGGCAACCTTTGACGCGCGACCGCGCTGCGCCTCAACCGTCGGCAGCCCCTCGAATACCGGCCCGCGAACGTTAGCATCACCCGGCACAAAAGCCATGATTTCGAATCCAAGCGCCGCAAGACGAAGATTCACCCGAGCAATGTCCTTCAGAGCTAAGCCGGTATAAGGCTTGGGGTAAAAATTGTGGCAGGCGGCAAAACGAGTCACATCGGCACCGGCCTCACGCCACGATGCGATTTCATCAGAACTCACCGTCGATGCATTGACCACAATGCGAAATACACCGGACAGCTCCGCGACCCGCTGGGCGCTAAAGCCATAGTCCAAACGAAGGTATTCCAACCCCAGATCGCGCAGGTCCTCGATGCGCTCAAGCCCGAGCAAATCGCACGTGCGCGGCCCCACATCGGCAATGAGCGCAATGCCGCGGGCGGAAAGCAGCGACAGCACATGACGGACCTTATCGGCATACGCCGCTCCCCCATCCTCGGGAATATGCAGTGAGGTAAACGCATAGCGCGCACCCGCCGCAGCACCACGCTCAATCGTCCGCTCAATATCCTGCAGAGGGCTGGAAAGATAAATCGAAATACCCGTTTTCACGCTTCAACGCTCCTTTAAAAAAGGCCGGCGGAGCAGTTAGCCCCGCCGGCACAACCATAGCATCAAGAAATCTGCCGCGCGCCGCGAGTTCTGAGCAACACGGCTCGCGATATCAAACTACTCGCCAAAGAACTCGTTGATCTTCTGCCCGTCGACGCCAAAGAACCACGTCAGGACAAAGCCGGCGGCATAGGCAAGCAGCATAGCGGCAACGTAGCCGAGCTGCTGGCCAGGAACGACGATCAGCAGGCCAAACAGACCGGAAACGCCCTGAGAAACCGTGCCGATGTGAAGCAGCGCCGCGAGCGCGCCACCAAATCCGGCACCCAGGCAGGCCGTCACAAACGGGCGAACGAGCGGCAGCGTAACAGCATACATCAGAGGCTCGCCCACACCCAGGATTCCAACGGGAATGGACTCGGCGACGTACTTCTTGAGTTTGGCGTTCTTGGTCTTAAAGTACAGCGCCAGACCGGCACCGACCTGGCCGCCGCCAGCCATCATAAGGATGGGCAGCAGGTAATTGATACCCTTGGTAGCGCCGTCGGGATCGTTGAGCATAGCGTGGATCGGCGTGAGCGCCTGATGCAGGCCGACGGACACCAGCGGCAAGAAGCCTGCCGACAGGATATAGCCGCCCAGGACGCCCAGCTTCTCGAAGATAAAGGTCAAAACGCTAAAGATGGCAGTCGTCAGCCATGCGCCAACCGGCTGGATGACGAGCATCAGAGCAAAGGCGCCGATGATGAGCACCAGCAACGGGGACAGGAACGTGTCGAGTGCGTTGGGCATAACCTTGCGAATCTGACGCTCCATCCAGGCAAAAAATGCACCAGCGATGAGAGCCGCGATCATGCCGCCCGCTGCGGGGTTGTACTGCGCATTGGTAAGCGGCAGCAGAATGGCAGTGGCAGGATCAGCCGCGCCAGGCGCAAGCAGGGGCATGGCACTGTTGGCGATACACATCATGCCGGCGATGCCGCCCAGCGCAGCGGAGCCACCAAACTCACGTGCCGCGTTATAGCCCACCAAGATGGGCAGATAGGCAAACAGGGCCCAGCCCATGGAACGAATGCCCTGGTACCACCACTCGCCTGCAAGCGCGCCTGCCGTCGAGACGTTAATGACGTTGCAGATACCGTTGATGAGGCCAGCCGCAATGATGCCGGGAAGCAGGGCGACGAAGACATTGGAAATCTTCTTGAGGAAGGCCTGAACCGGCTTGGACTCGTACTTGGCCTTCTGCGCGGCCTTGTTTGTGGCCGCAGCGTCAACCACGCTCTCGTCAGCAACGCCTTTCGCAAGGCCGGTGAGCTTGGAGAACTCCTCGAGCACCTTATTCACCTTGCCCGGACCCAGCACGATCTGCATCGTGTCGTCCTCGACCAGGCCCATCACGCCGTCGAGTGCCTTAATGCCCTCCGTGTCGACGTTGCCCGTGTCTTTGACGGTCACGCGCAGGCGCGTCATGCACGCCGCGTTTGCGAGCACGTTGTCTTTACCGCCCAAAAGGTCCAGCAGCTTTTGGGCCAGCTCTTTGTTCGTCATAACTCCTCCTTGTATTGGGTATCTCGTTTGGATGTCATATCAGCTCACGCCGCGCACCTATTGGGCATCGGCATTGTTCTTCTCATGGCCACTCACCGCAGCACGAACATGGCCGCGCGCCCGCTCAAGAGCTACCGCAGCCTGCTCGGCATCGCAGTCCAGCAGTACCGAGACAATAGCGGTTTTTACGTGGCCGTCGGCATCTGCAAGCGCCTGAACAGCGCGCTCGCGCGTGCAGCCGGTCGCCTCCATCACGATGTTCTGGCCGCGCACCACCAACTTCTCGTTCGTCTGCTGCACGTCGACCATCAGGTTTTGGTATACCTTGCCGATCTTGACCATGGCACCGGTCGAAATCATGTTGAGGATGAGCTTTTGAACCGTTCCCGCCTTGAGCCTCGTTGAGCCGGTCAGCACCTCGGGACCAGGCACGGGCTCAATGGCAAGATCTGCGCTCTCCCCGATCTTCGACCCTTGGTTGCAGGCAATTGCAATGGTCTTGCACCCAATTGCCTTGGCGTACACAAGGCCGCCCACCACATAAGGAGTACGGCCGCTTGCTGCCAGGCCAACGACAAAATCCTTGTCCGAGAGTCCACGCTCTCGCAGGTCGTTCGCGCCAAGCTCCTCGCTGTCTTCGGCACCTTCGACAGCCTTGATAAACGCCGTCTCGCCTCCGGCAATGAGCCCGACAATCAGATCGGGTGACACGCCAAACGTGGGCGGACACTCCGAAGCGTCGAGTACGCCCAGACGACCGCTGGTGCCTGCGCCCATGTAAAAGACGCGCCCACCGCGCTCGAGTGCCTCAGCAGCCCAGTCGATTGCTGTGGCAACCTGGGGCAGCACTTTTGTGACCGACTGGACGGCACGAAGATCCTCATCGTTCATCGTCGTGACGATTTGCAGCGATGTCATCGTATCGAGGTCCATAGACCTTTGATTACGCTGTTCGGTCGTGAATTTTGTTAAATCGAGCATTTCATTCACCTCATCTTTCCTGTTTCTCGATGTAGTTTTGCTTAATGACATGCGTCGCCCGTTCGTAGTCGCTGGCAACGTAAGCAGCGTACAGGGCATCGACAACCATAAGCTGGGCCATACGCGAAGCCATGGCACCGCTGCGGACCAAGGGCTCACTCGCAGCGACGCCGAGCACGGCATCGGCCATGGTGGCAAGCTTGGATGATCCATCTACTTTGGTCACGGCCACAACGGGACAGTTGTGGCGTTGGGCCTCGGCGGTGCAGTCCAGCACCTCTTGCGTCAAGCCCGAGTAGCTAAAGGCGATTGCCATATCGCCCTCATGCATGTTCTTGGCACACAAGAGCTGATCATGCCAGTCGTCGTACAGATGGCACTCCTTGTCGACACGCATGAGCTTTTGCGCCAGATCGTGCGCGACCAAACGAGAGGCACCGATACCGAACAGATTGACCGCACGTGCCCGCTTAAGATAGGCCGCACATCGCTCCAAGACGGTGTAATCGAGCGTTCGCGCCGTCGCTTCGATCGTGCGCACGTTGCTTTTCATCACCTTCCCCACGATACGTTCGACGCTGTCATCCATGGAGATGTCCTCGAGGGCAACGTCTTTCTTGTCACCCAAGAGCGCCAGCTCGGCAATCAGTTCGCGCTGGAACTCCTTGTAGCCCGCAAAACCCAAGCGCTTGCAAAAGCGCAAAATGCTCGAGGGCGAGGAGAACGTGACATCGGCAAGACCGCGGACGGACAGCCCGACCACCTCGTGCGGATGAGCGCTTACATATGCGATGACATTGCGTTCCGCCGGGCTCGCGCTGAGCTCACGCTCGCGAAGCCGCAAAAGCAATCCGTTTGCCATCTCAAACACCTCCGTTGAGAAGAATTAAAGACCAACGAACGATTCGTACCGGATACAAACAGCTTTTACGGTACATTGTGCCGCATCGTGGCGCACAAAGGGCGAGCGTTCTACCGCTCGCCCCTCAAATCCGACCGCTCGGAAATACGCGCGACACAAAATAATTCAACAAGGTCGCATTATCGGTAACAGGGCTGTTACCGATACCGCCTCGCGTGGGCGCCAATCGGACGTGCCGCAAACCCCTACCCCGACTCGCGCATCCAGCGATCGAACGTCCCCACGCACACGCCCAGGCGCTTTGCCGCCTGGCTGCGGGTAATATCGCCTGCCTCATAGCTATCGCGCACCAGCTCAAACTGAGGAGGGCACGGCTTGCGAGGTCGACCGAAACGGACCCCTCGCGCCCGCGCCGCTGCAATTCCCTCCGCCTGGCGCCGATGGATATTCTCGCGCTCCACCTGCGCCACGTAGCTCAGCAGTTGCAGCACTATATCGGCAATCAGGGTGTTGGTCACATCCGGCGCGCCGCTGGCCCTGGCGCGCGTGTCAAGCAATGGCATGTCCAACACCACAATGGCAACTCCGAGCTCCTTGGTAATGCGTCGCCATTCCTCAAGAATCTCGGAGTAATTACGACCAAGTCGGTCGATAGAAAGCACCACCAGCACGTCCCCGTCTCCCAGGACGTGCAGCAGCTCGCGATAACGCGGTCGATCGAAGTCCTTGCCGCTCGCATGGTCGGCATAAATATTCGCCGAGCCCACGCCATAGGCGCCCAGCGCATCCAGCTGCCGATTAAGATTCTGATCGCGCGAACTCACCCGCGCATAACCGTACACCGTCGCCATCTCATCCCCGCTTTCTTGTAAACCTGCCAAAAAGGGACAGGTTTATTTTGGTAGGTTTTACCTCTCAAATAGCAGGTAAGCGGGCGGCCGAGCAGAGGGCAAGGTGGCCACGATTCAAATGCGGAGGGCGGCCCCGAAAGACCGCCCTCCGCTCTCCCGCCACGAGTCGGGATTTAGCTAATGGATAAGCTTAAAGTCCAAGTGCCCGCGCGTGGTATTGACGCGCGAGACCTCGATGATCACACGCTGCCCCAGCTCGTAACGGGTGCCCGTGTCGGCACCTGTGAGCGTGAGCGCGTCCTCGTCGAACTCGAACCACTCGTTGCCCAGGCTCTTGATGGAAACCAAGCCTTCGACCTGCGTCAGGTCCAAGCGCACAAAGAGCCCCATGCTGCTGACCCACGAGACCGTTCCGGCATAGCGCTCGCCCAGGCGATCCTCGTAGTACTGGGCAATTTTGATTTTTTGCGTCGCATGGCTGGCGGCGTCGGCCGCGCGCTCGGCATCGCTGCACGCACGGCAAATTTGCGGCAGAATGCGCGGAAGCGACTCCCGGCCTTTTCCGATTAGCCTGGGCGTACGCACTAAGGCGTCTTTTCCACCCAGCTGTTCGTATGCCAACTGCAGTTTGAGCACGCGGTGCACCACCAGATCGGGGTAGCGACGGATGGGACTCGTAAAGTGACAGTAGCACGGCGCGGCGAGCGCAAAGTGGCCCTCGTTACGCGGTTTGTACAGCGCACGCTGCATGCTGCGCAGAAGCAGCGTGTTGACGAGCGGTGCGTTGGCCGTACCGGCGGCAGCATCAACTGCAGCCTGTAGCTCATCGGGACTCCCCAGGGCAATACCGGCAGCACGGCGATCGTCGATGATGCCTAGCTGCGCCAGCGCAACGGCGGCACCGTGCAGGCTATCGGGGCTCGGATCCTCATGCACGCGATAGCAGGCCTCGATATCACGGTCTGCCAGCCACTCTGCAACGCACTCGTTGGCGAGCAGCATGGCTTCCTCGATAAGCGACGTAGCACACGAACGCTCACGCGCGACAATCTGCACGGGTACTCCGTCCTCATCCAATAGAGCGCGGATCTCGGCCGTGTCAAAATCGACTGAGCCGCGGGCGCGACGAATGCGACGGCGAAGTTCGGCGAGTTCGTTGGCGGCGACAAGGAAATCGCCGAGGTCGACGTTGTAGCCGCGGGCGGCCTCCTCGCACGCAAGACCGCGCTCAAGCGCTTCCTCGCGCGAGGTCTCGGCAGCCGCAACATCCTCGGCCGCACCCTCCAGCACCGAATGCTCAACCGCGCCGGCACGCACCAGCAGCGCCTCGGCGCCGTCATAATCCATACGCACACGCGAGCGAATCACGCTGGGGTACGGATCGTAATGGCGAACGCGGCCCTGCGCATCGAGCTCAATGTCAACGGTAAACGCCAGACGGTCCTCGTCAGGGCGAAGCGAGCACAGGTCACAGGACAAGCGTTCGGGCAGCATGGGAAGCACGCGATCGGCCAGATACACCGATGTCGTACGATGGCGAGCCTCAAGATCGATATGCCCGTCCCAAGCCACATAGTGAGAAACGTCAGCGATATGCACGCCCAGTTTGTAGCCGCCCCCGGGTGTGCGCTCCAGCGAAATGGCATCGTCAAAGTCACGCGCGTCGACCGGGTCGATCGTGATGACAAAGCGGTCGCGCAGGTCGCGGCGAAGCGGATCTTTAAGCGCCGCGGTCACATCGAGCGAAAGTTCCTCGGCGTCGTCCAGCGCGGCCTCGGGATAGCTATCGGTATAGCCGTAACGCGCCATCACATATTGAACGCCCAAATCGGGCGCGTCATCTCCGCCAATGCGGCGCTCGATCGTCACGGTGCCCGATTCCAGGCGCGTCGGGTAGGTCAAAATGCGCGCGACAACGGCATCACCCGGGTGGACGCCCAGACAATCCGCCGAGGTATCCTCGGGCAGAATGAAGAAGTCGGCCTTCAGACGCGAATCGAGCGGCTCGATCACACCAAGCGGACCGGCGGTCTGGTACGTCCCCACCACGCTTATGGCTGCGCGCTCAACCACGCCTTCGATCACGGCGCGCCGTTCACCGTGTGGGCTGTTCTTAATGCTCACGGCAACGGTATCTCCATCCATGATCTCGCGCTTACCGCGACCCATGACCTTGTAGTCGCCGTTTTCGGTTACAACGTAGGCGCTATGCTCATGGAGCTGCACGCGTCCGGTCAGGCTCGGACGGCGTTCGCTGCGCACCGGCCCGCGCTTATTGCGAGCTCCACGCTTATGCTTATTATTGCGCCCCATGGCGCCTCCTAACTATCGATGGTCGTTTACACCCCAAGAGTCTACCCAAATGGTCCTTAGGGGGCGGAGGAAAACGGATCACATAGATAGACCAGCGCCACGATGATCCGCAATCCTGCCGTTCCCTAGGGATCAAAAAACGGGCCGCCCCATAAGAGACGACCCGTTGGAAGGGGTGAATTCCAGGCATGCCTACACGCGCAGGTAGCGGCGCATGGCGATGGCAGAACCAAAGAGACCGATAATCACGCCGACCAGAATCAGCGCAGCATAGGTCACCAGGTAGTACTGCATCGGCAGGGCAAACGACATCCAGCCGATGCTCTCCTGCAGACGCGGAATCATCAGATTACGCAGCAGCTCCAGAACACCGATGGAAAGCAGCGAGCCCAAAATGGCCTGCAGTACGCCCTCGGTGATAAACGGGCCACGAATGAAGCCGTTGCTGGCGCCGACCAGACGCATAATCGCAATCTCACGACGACGCGCCGTGATGGACAGGCGAATCGTGTTGTTGATGAAGATGAATGCGATAAAGGTCAGAAGGCCAACGAGCACCACGGCGGCGATGCGGATGTAGTTGGTCACCTGGAACAGGCGGCTCACTTCCTCCTGGCCGTACAGCACGCTCGCGTTGACGTCGCCGTCATCCGCGATCTTCTGGAAATCGGCATTCTTCTTGAGCTTCTTGGCCGTGCTTTCGACCCGAGACGGATCGTCCATCTCAATCGCGAACGAGGCCGGAAGCGGGTTCTGGCCGTCGAGCGCACTCATGGTGGCATCGGCGTTGCCTGACATCTTGCTCGTATACTCGGCCAGCGCGTCGTCCTTATCCTTATAGGTCACGGACTTGACGTTACTCCACGTCTTGAGCTCGGCCTCAAAGGCCTGGACGTCCGCTTGGTCGGCATCATCGCTGATGAATGCGTTGATAACAACCTGATCCTCGACGGTGCCGATCACGGAGTTCAGCATCGCGGAGCCCATAATGAACAGACCGATGATAAACAGCGAAAGGAAAATCGTGATGACGGCGCCGAGCGAGGTAGTCCAGTTACGGAAGAAGTGGCTGATTGCCTCTTTGAAGGAGTAGCCCACGTTAGTTGGTGCCATAGTTGCCGTAACCTCCCCTCTCCTGGTCGCGGATAACGTGGCCGCCCTCGAGGGCGATCACGCGACGGTGCATGCTATCGACCATCTCGCGGTCGTGCGTGGCGACGATCACGGTGGTGCCGGTGCGGTTAATACGCTCGAGCAGCTTCATGATGCCCAGCGAGATCGCCGGGTCGAGGTTGCCCGTCGGCTCGTCGCAGATCAGCAGCGGCGGACGGTTGACCATAGCGCGGGCGACGGCAACGCGCTGCTGCTCGCCACCGGAAAGCTGGTCGGGCAGCGAGTCCATCTGATCGGCCAGACCGACCAGGCGCAGCACCTCGGGCACTTGGCTGCGAATGACGCCCTTGGGCTTGCCGATGCACTGCAGGGCAAACGCCACGTTTTCGTAGGCGGTCTTTTGCGGCAGAAGCTTAAAGTCCTGGAACACGGCGCCAATCTGGCGGCGCAGGAACGGAACCTTGCGGTTCTTGATCTTCATGAGGTCCTGACCGGCAACCAGGATGCGGCCGCTCGTCGGCTTGACGTCGCGGTTGAGCGTCGACAGCAGCGTGGTCTTACCCGAACCGGAGTGACCGACCAGGAAGACGAACTCGCCCGGATAGATCTCGATGTTGATGTCGTCGAGCGCGGGCTTGTTGGGCTGTGCCGGATAGATCTTGGTGACATGCTCCATAAGAATGACGGGCTCGACACCGGCCTGCTTAGCCATCTTCTTGCGGCTGGCCTGCGGATCGATGGGCGCAAACACCGACGTAAAATCGGGATTGTTGAGCGCGTTATCGAGGCTTGCGACCTCGGCGGCCTGATCGCTCTTGACCACCGGGGCAGCAGGCTGCGTGGGGTCGGGAATAGCGGCAAAGAGGCCGGACTGCGCAGGCTGAGGAACCGGCGTCGCAGGGGCCATGGGGTCGGGAATGCCGGCCATGGTAGGCTGCGGCGTGGCGGCGCCAGCCTGAGGCTGCTCCACGCGAGCGGTCACGGCCTGAACGGGCTCAAAACCCGCCGTGCCGGAAAGCGCGACATCGCTGGTGGGATTGTAGGCAAAGGGATCGGATGCCGGCTGTGCCTGATCTGCCGGCTGAGCGGGGGCCTGAGCAACAGGCTGGCCCTCTGAATCCGGAGTGGCGAAACGACTGCCCTGGACGCCTGTCTGCGTCTTGGGGGCATCATCGCCCGCACCGGAGGTACGGAAGTGGTTACCCACTGGTGCTCCTTATCGTCGTGCGTTTAAACTACATGAGCGCTTTGTATTTTAGCAGCATTAGCTTTGCTGCACATAAGAAGCATGGCGGGGTTTGGTCTCACCGGCCGCGCGTAGGGTTACCTCCCAAATCGTCCTCGGACATGTCGGAGCCCCCGCTGCGCACTACGTGCGGCGGGGCTCCTCCGTCCTGCGGAAAGATTTGGGAGGTAACCCTACGCGCGGCCTGCGGCTACTAAGGGGCCGCCGCGTTTATCTTACGGTGCTGCATATACAAAGTTGGAAGGGTCTGAATTGCACTTTGCTGGTCTGGTCCCGTTTCCCGGAGAAAGCCCTTGCTTGGTGCGGGCCTAATTTGTTTGTTGCCGACAAAAAACAGGGGCGTCCTCTTTGAGAACGCCCCCGTTTTGGATTGCATACGGTTGCTGAAGCGATGCTTTGCCTCGTCTTGCCTTATGCCAAGAACTCCTTGGTGGTCGCCACGATGTTGGCGGCGTCCAGGCCGTACTTGTGCAGGAGCTCCGCACCCGGGCCGGACTCGCCGAACGTGTCGTTAACGCCGATCTTCTTGAGCGGCGTCGGGCACTGCTCGCACAGGACATCGGCAACGGCGCTGCCCAGACCACCGATCACGGAGTGCTCCTCGACGGTCACGACGTGGCCGGTCTTGGTGGCGCTCTTGACGATCAGGTCGGCGTCGATGGGCTTGATGGTGTGCATGTTGATGACCTCGGCGTCGATACCCTCGGCAGCAAGCTGCTCGGCGGCCTCGAGGGCCTCGCCGACCATCAGACCACAGGCAATGATGGTAACGTCGGCGCCCTCGCGCATAACGATGCCCTTGCCCAACTCGAACTTATAGTTCTCGGGGTCGTTGATAACCGGCGAGGCCAGACGGGCAAAGCGCATGTACACAGGGCCGTCGCACTCGTAGGCGGCGCGCGTCACGGCGCGGGCCTCGACGTCGTCGGCGGGAACGATAACGGTCATGCCAGGGATAACGCGCATGAGGGCGATATCCTCGCAGCACTGGTGCGTGGCGCCGTCCTCGCCCACCGAGATACCGGCATGCGTGGCGCCAATCTTAACGTTGAGATGCGGATAGCCGATGGAGTTGCGGACCTGCTCAAAGGCGCGGCCGGCGGCGAACATGGCAAAGGTGCTCGCAAAGGCAACGCGGCCGGTGGTCGCGATACCGGCGGCAACACCCATCAGGTTGCTCTCGGCGATACCCACATCGAAGAAACGATCGGGGCAGGCGGCCTTAAACTTGCCGGTCTGCGTGGCGGCGGCCAGGTCGGCGTCGAGGACCACAAAGTCGTCGTGCTCGTTGGCGAGCTCGACGAGGGCCTCGCCGTAGCTTACGCGCGTGGCGATTTTCTTGACGTCTGCCATCCTAGAGCTCCTCTCCGGCGGCCGTGAGCTCTGCCATGGCCTGCTCAAACTGTTCATCGTTGGGGGCCTTGCCGTGCCAACCCACCTGGTTCTCCATAAAGGAAACGCCCTTGCCCTTCATGGTCTCGGCGATAATGGCGGTCGGCTGGCCCTTGGTGGCGCGGGCCTCGGCAAAGGCGGCGCGGATCTGATCGAAATCGTTGCCGTCGGCAAGCTCCACCACGTGGAACTTAAAGGCGCGGAACTTGTCTGCCAGCGGCATGGGGTCGTTGACCTCCTCGACGGGACCATCGATTTGCAGGCCGTTGTGGTCAACGATCACGCAAAGGTTATCGAGCTGCTGGTTGCCGGCAAACATGGCGGCCTCCCAGACCTGGCCTTCCTCGCTCTCGCCATCACCCAGCAGGGCGTAGGTGCGATAGTCATCGCCCCAGTGCTTGGCGGCAACCGCCATGCCCACGGCGGCGGAGATGCCCTGGCCCAGCGAGCCGGTGGACATATCGACGCCCGGGGTGTCGTTCATGTTGGGGTGGCCCTGCAGGTGGCTACCGATATGGCGCAGCGTCTCGAGATCCTCCTTGGGGAAGAACCCACGCTCGGCGAGCACGGCGTACAGACCCGGAGCACAGTGGCCCTTGGAGAGCACAAAGCGATCGCGGTCGGCCTTGTGGGGATCAGCCGGGTCGACGTTCATTTCCTCAAAGTACAGATAGGTCATGATGTCGGCAGCGCCGAGCGAACCGCCCGGATGGCCGGACTTGGCAGCGTGCACGCCGGTGACGATGCCCTTCCTAACCTCGTTGGCAACCTTTTTGAGCTCTTCGTCGCTCATTGTGCCTTCCTTTCATCCTCATTAGACAAAATGCGCACGGCACAGAAGGTAATCCCAACACAGCCGCAATGCACGTACGTCATTCATTATGCTGGAAACTGATGGCTTTACCAGACTTTTTATCATTATTTGAGCAATTTAGCAGGCAGACCCACTGATGAAACGGTTTATCAATGTGAACGTCTTTTGGATGGGGCGCAGCCTGCCCTACGCGTTAATGTCCTTGAATCCCTCGCCAAAGGTTTCCGTAACATCGGCAACCGTCACAATGGCGTGAGGATCGCGCTCGCGCACGATCGTCTTCAGGGTGTTGAGCTCTCGACGGCTCACGATGACCATAATCACCGGCTTCTCGGCGCCCGAATACATACCGGTCGCCTTTAACTTGGTGCAGCCGCGGCCCAGGCCATACATGATGTCGGCCGCGATATCGGGGAAGTTGTCCGAGATGATGAGCACCATACGACGCTTGTTGCCGCCATCGACCACAGCATCGATCACGTAGCCGCTGATCACCATCGAAAGACCTGCATACAGCGCGTTTTCGACCGAAAAGACCGGGGCCGACAGCGCGCACACGGCAACATCGATCGCCATGACGGTGGAGCCCACCGGTAGCGACGTATTGCGCGAGATGATCTGGCCGATCGTGTCGGAGCCGCCGGTGTTGGCACCGGCGCGCAGCACCATGCCGTAGCCGATGCCCGTGATAATGCCGCCCCACATAGCGGGCAGCATCAGATCGGCATGTGCCAACGGCGCCACAAACGGAGCGAACAGGTCGGTGAAAAAGCCCAGCAGCACAAAGCCCGTCGCGGTCTGCACCACATAGAACATGCCGCCCTCGCGCATAACGACCAGCAGCAGCAAGGCATTCATCACGATGGTCTGGATACCGACGGGAAGCGATATGCCATGCGAGGCGCCGACCGCCTGGATAATGGTGGCAAGGCCCGTAACGCCACCGGCAGCAAGGCCGTTGGGAATCAAAAACAGGTCGGTCGCAATAGCGGCCAGAGCGCACCCCAACATAATCTGGGGCAGATCGCGAAAGAAGTTCATCGAAAGAATGCGCTTGATGTCCAGACGATATGCCATGCTGCCTCCCTCAAAAAAGCGCACCCAAACGGATGCGCTTTGAGCTTCTTCTTGTATTCGATTTTACCGATTCGCCGACCAAATACCACCCCCGCTCAGGGTCCGTATTGGCCACATCTGCCCAAAGCCAACCCTATGGGTTTAGACAGACGGGGCCTCCGCATCGGCGTTGCCGGTTGCCCAGCGATGGTAGCCGATCACAAACGGATCCAGATCGCCATCGTCGAGAACGGCCTCGACGTTGCTGGTCTCCACACCCGAGCGCAGGTCCTTGACCATCTGATACGGGTAGAGCACGTAGCTGCGAATCTGGTTACCAAAACCGATCGTGGTCTTGGGTCCACGAATCTCGTCGAGCGCCTCGGCGCGCTTCTCGAGCTCGATCTCGTACAGACGGGCCTTGAGAATCTGCATGCACGCGGCCTTGTTTTGAATCTGGCTGCGCTCGTTTTGGCAAGTGACAACGATGCCGCTGGGAAAATGCGTCACGCGTACGGCGGAGTCGGTGGTGTTGACGCCCTGTCCGCCCGGGCCGCTCGCGTGATACACGTCCACGCGGATATCGTCGGGACTGATCTCGATGTCGATATCGTCAGGCAGCACGGGGATGACCTCGACGCCGGCAAACGTGGTCTGGCGGCGCTTCTTGTCGTCGGTGGGGCTAATGCGCACCAGACGGTGGACGCCGGCCTCGGCGCGCAGCATGCCAAACGCGTCCTTGCCCTCGACAGTAAAGGTCGCACGGTCGATGCCGATGACCTCGGCTGCGGGGCAGTCGTTAATGGTGACCTTCCAGCCGCGACGCTGGCAGTACTTCATGTACATCTTGAAGAGCATGAAGGTCCAGTCCTGCGCCTCCAGGCCGCCCTGTCCGGGTTTGATGGTCACAATCGCGTCGCCGTGATCGAACTCACCGGTAAACCAGCTCGAAAGCTCGAGCTCGTCGATAGCGCGGGCCAGGCGTTCTGCCGTAGCGGCAGCCTCCTCGCGCAATGCGGCGGCATCGGGGTCGTCGCCCATCTCCTCGGCAAGCTCCAGCGCCGCGCGGGCGTCAGATAGCTCGCCGCGCGCGGTATCCACGGCAGCGATATCTTCCTTGGCGCGAGCGATCTCCTCCATGGTGGCGCGAGCGGCGTCGGCGTCATCCCAAAAGCCGGGGGCCACGCTTTTGGTCTCGAGCTCGGTCACGCGCGTGCGCTTCTCGTCCAAATGAAGATACGACTCGACCTCGCCGAGCCGGTCCGCAAACGCGTCCAGCTCGGCGGGCGTTACCTCTAAAGCCTCGGCCATTAACGATTCCTGCCGTGGCAGTACTTGAACTTCTTGCCGCTGCCGCAGGGGCACAGGTCGTTGCGGCCCACGTTGACATAAGGGTCATCGCTCTCGGACTTGCGGTAGGTGGTCACCTTGCCACCGTTGTTGACGGCAGCCGGGCCTCCCTGGACGACCGTACGGGCTTGCACCTGTGCCTGCTTGCGCAGCACCGAGTTGCCGTTGTCGCCATCGACATCGGCGGGGCCGGAGAAGTGTGCACCCTCGAGCGCAGGGTCCTCCTTGTGCTCCACGGCGTGCGGGGCGGCCTTGATCTCGATGCGCAGGACGGTGCGCAGGTAATCCTCGTACATGGTGTCGACGAGCATCTGGAAGGCACCATAAGCCTCGGTCTTGTACTCGACCAGCGGGTCGCGCTGACCAAAGCCGCGCAGTCCGATACCGGTCTTGAGGTAGTCCATCTCCTGCAGGTAGTTCATCCAGCGGGTATCGATGACGCGCAGCATGACCTGGGTGTTGAGCTCGCGCATGAGGTCCTCACCCAGGCGCTCGGCCTTCATGTTGTAGCACTTCTCGACGTAGGCCAGGACATCGGCAGCCAGGGCCTCAAAGTCCTCGTCGGGGAACTTGGGCGTATCGATATGCCCGGTGAGCTCCACGACCCACTTGCGCAGGCCCTCGAGATCGCGCTCGCCATCGTGGCTGTCCTTGGTGCAGAACTCCTGCACGCAGCGGTACACGGTGTCGTGCATGACCTCGGTGATGTGGTCGGTCAGATCCTTGCCGTCCAGAATCTTGTTGCGCTCGGCGTAGATGACCTGGCGCTGCTTGTTCATAACGTCGTCGTACTCGAGGACGCTCTTGCGCATGGAGAAGTTGATGCTCTCGACCTTGTGCTGGGCGCTCTCGACGGCCTTGGAGATGATCTTGTGCTGGATGGGCATGTCGTCGCCCATGTCGGCCGTGACCATCATCTTGGAGACGCGGTCCATCTTGTCGCCACCGAACAGGCGCATGAGGTCGTCCTCGAGCGACAGGTAGAACTGGGTCTCGCCCGGATCGCCCTGACGGCCGGAGCGGCCGCGCAGCTGGTTGTCGATACGACGGGACTCGTGGCGCTCGGTGCCGATAACGGTCAGGCCACCGGCGGCAAGCACGCGCTCACGCTCGGCCTTGCAGGTCTCCTTGGCCTCGGCGTTAAACTGCTCGAGCTGCTCGGGCGTTACGTCCTCCATGGTCAGGCCCTCGTACTCAAGGCGCTCGCGCACCAACTCGTCGGGGTTGCCGCCCAGCAGGATGTCGGTACCACGACCGGCCATGTTAGTAGCGATGGTCACGGCGCCGTAGCGTCCGGCCTGCGCAACGATATGGGCCTCGCGCTCGTGGTGCTTAGCGTTGAGGACCTCGTGCGCGATGCCGCGCTTGGTAAGGGCGGCTGACAGCTTCTCGGAGCTCTCGATGGAGACGGTACCCACCAGGACCGGCTGGCCCTTAGCGTGGCGCTGCTCAACGTCGTCGGCAACGGCGTTGTACTTAGCCTGAATGGTGCGGTAGACCAGGTCCTCGTGGTCCACGCGCTGCACGGGTCTGTTGGAAGGAATGACCTCAACGGGCAGCTTGTAGATCTCGCGGAACTCGGCGTCCTCGGTGAGTGCCGTACCGGTCATACCGGAGAGCTTGTCATACAGGCGGAAGTAGTTCTGCAGGGTGATGGTCGCCAGCGTCTGGTTCTCCTCGCGCACGAGCACGCCCTCTTTGGCCTCGATGGCCTGGTGCAGGCCCTCGGAGTAACGGCGGCCTTCCATAATGCGGCCGGTGAACTCGTCGACGATCTTGACCTCGCCGTTGGTGACCACGTACTGCTTATCGCGGTGGAACATGTACTGGGCCTTCAGCGCCTGCTGCAGGTGGTTGACCAGCTGGCCCGAGAGATCGGCGTAGATGTCCTCGATGCCTAGGCGGCGCTCGATTTTCTTAAGGCCACGCTCGGTGGCGGCAATGGTGTGCTTGGCCTCGTCCATGACATAGTCGCCCGTGGGCTCGACGTCCTCGGTGGCGGTGAGCATGTCGTGCGACACGTCCTCGCCGCGCTCAAGGCCACGCACGGCACGCGCGAAGTCCTTGTAGGTACTGGCGGACTTGGTACCAGCGCCCGAGATGATCAGCGGGGTGCGGGCCTCATCGATCAGGATGGAGTCAACCTCGTCGACGATGGCGTAGTTGTGGCCGCGTTGCACGCGCTGCTCGGGACGGGTAACCATGTTGTCACGCAGGTAATCAAAGCCGAACTCGGAGTTGGTGCCGTAGGTGATGTCGGCCTGATAGGCCGGGCGCTTGAGCTCGAGCGGCATGTTGTTCTGGAGCAGACCGACGGTCATGCCCAGGTACTTATAGATGCGGCCCATCCACTCGGAGTCGCGCTTGGCAAGGTAATCATTGACAGTAACGACGTGCACGCCCTTGCCGGCAATAGCGTTGAGATAGCCAGCCAACGTGGAGACGAGGGTCTTACCTTCGCCGGTCTTCATCTCGGCGATGTGGCCCTCGTGCAGTGCCATGGCGCCAATAAGCTGCACGTCAAAGTGGCGCATACCCATGGTGCGCTTGGAAGCCTCACGCACGGTGGCAAAGGCCTCGGGGAGCATGTCGTCGAGCGACTCGCCGTTGGCGTAGCGCTCACGGAACTTATCGGTCTGGGCGCGGAGCTCCTCCTCGGTCATCTTCTCAAACTGTGGCTCAAGACCGTTGATCTTGTCGACGATCTTGTAGTAGCGCTTGAGGTCCTTATCGGATCCAAAGGACAGCAGCTTTGACATGAATCCCATGTGGTTTTCCTTTTTGGCCATCGCCCGTGGCATAAAACCTTGGACGAGTTAAACACAGATATTTGTACTTTAGCCAAACAAGGCGCCGCCTATGCGGTCGACACGCTCGACCACGTAATAACTACGACAGCCTGCCAAAAAGGGACTGGTTTATTTTGGCGGCTTTTATCTGGGAAACCGCTGCCTCTCTCTGCCATTTGGTGCAAGCTAGCCCGTCCCCTTCGCACCAACCTGGCGCAATGGGGACGGGCTAGCTTGCACCAATAAAAAGAAAAGGGCCGCGCACCCAAACGGATGCGCGGCCCTTATGCCATGAATGCGAGTGTTTCCGCGGCGAGCTACTTACTCAGCAGCCTCGGTGGTCTCGGCCTCGGCAGCGGCCTCCTCGACGGGAGCCTCTGCGGGAGCCTCGGCGGCCTGCTTGGCAGCCTCCTCGGCAAACTTAGCGGCACGCTTAGCCTTCTCGGCAGCCTTAGCCTCAGCGGCGGCCTTGCGAGCGGCCTCGGCCTCAGCAGCCTTGGCGGCCTTGGCAGCCTTGGCCTCCTCGGCCTTCTTGAGCTGAGCGGCAGCGGCGCCACCGAACTTGTCGGCGAAGCGCTGGACGCGTCCACCGGTGTCGACGAACTTCTGCTGGCCGGTGTAGAACGGGTGGCACTCGTTGCAAAGCTCGACCTTCATCTCGGACACGGTAGCGTGCGTCTTGAAGGTGTTGCCGCAGGAGCACGTCACCGTGCACTCGACATACTGGGGATGGATACCCTGCTTCATGGTAGGACTCCTTATTGGTCAGGCGCTGGTTACCGATCAGCGCATAAGGCGTCTTGGTTTCCGACCAAGACAACAAACTCGGCTATGGTACCACGGCGCCGCGTGTCCCACAAAAGGTTCACGGTCTTTTCGGCACAACGCGAGGAAAAATGACCCACGGATTACCGACAAATGGTCCCATGAATTACCTTCAAAACGACCCACGCACTGGTAGAACGTTGCAAATTTCAA
The DNA here is from genome assembly GCF_003469895.1 of Collinsella sp. AM28-11LB. NCBI lineage: Bacteria > Bacillati > Actinomycetota > Coriobacteriia > Coriobacteriales > Coriobacteriaceae > Collinsella > Collinsella sp. AM28-11LB. The sequence goes on along the minus strand of NZ_QSKJ01000004.1, from coordinate 9,300 downwards.
CGTTCTGGAATCGTGGGTGCTGACGGTTTGCCATTGCGAGAGGCATGGCGGCTCGACCATCAGGATAATCTCGGCGAGAAAATCGACGAGGACAGAGGGACGGCAGTATTGGAGCTATCGAAACGAATGGCAAGGACGAGATTATGGAGATGCCCGCCGAGGTCGACTTCTCCGACAGCGTTCCGAACCCCTACATCGGGAAGGTGCGCCGCCGCGTCACTATGAACATCGACGGCTAGAACATCGACTACTTCAAGGCGGAGTCCGCCCGTACAGTGGTGCCGTATCAAGTCATCATCAGCATGTACCTGGCCGAGTGCCGCGGGCGGAGGAAGCGTCTGACGTTCGCGAACTGCAGTGGTGAGCATTCCCGCTTGGGCAGTAAAAGGAAGAGGGGGCTGGCAAGGCCAGTCCCCTCTTCTCTCATGACACTCGATTTGCATTTACGGCACGACGAAAGCCGGGCCGCTGGTTACCTTGTCAAATTCGAGCACCGACGTTCCGGTGTTCAAATAAAGGCTTCCTTGGTTTCCGTCTGCGGAGGCGTAAGCCAGGTGGACAAATCCGTAATCATCTCCTGATTGGTCGGCCAACATGAAGATGTTCGGATCGCCGGTTGTCTCAAATGAACCGTCGGTCACATTTCCATTGCTGTCGACGATTTGCCACCTGTTTTCGTCTTCCCCAAGGAAGGAGAGCTGGGTTAAGCCGGTCTCGTGGTCTCGGTACACTCCGTCTAGGCGGAACCCTTCGGAAATGCCATGTTTCAAGGTGTTCGCATCTTTTATGGATACGGCAGAGACTGCGATTGCGGCTATCGCGACCAATAACGCCAGCGCAATGGGTATTTTGGCGGAGCCGGTCTTCATGTCAGCCTACTTTGCGCTTGCCGAGAGCCATGCTGTAGAACGTGTTGGTGGCCATCTTTGCGTAGACCCTGCGTACCCCGTTCGTCGTCTCATAGACGACGTAGGGTTGAATCTTGTGGGTCACGTTCGCCGTCGCCTTGTAGAAGCCCGATCCGGAAATGTTGACCGCGTACCCCGTCACGCTGAGGGAGCGATTTGCCTTCGGGATGGAAACGCTCACGCTGCCAACTCCTCCGGGAAGGGATACCGACACACCGACCGATCCGCCGCCGGAAGGTGATACGAAGATAGAGCCACCTCCCGATATCTGCACGCCGCCCGCCGGCTGTCCGGCGACGTCATGCCATCCAGTGCTCTTGTTTACCACGCTGCCGTATACCGTGTCGTAGGTCGGACGTCCCCCGGCTCGTGCGTCGCCATCGTACCCGGCGAGGGCTTGCTCGATGATTTGCGCAGCTTCTTCCTCCGCGCGTTCGCGGAGCATCGCGTCAAACTGGTTTTCAGTGAGGTCGGGGCGAACGAAGTAGTCGATTCGATTCTGATCAAGTGTTTGAAATTCCGCCGCTAACACCCCTTTTGGCATCAGTAGGGAGATTCCTCCAACCGCCGCTGCGGCGATAGCGGCTCGCCTGGTGATCCCGGTTTCGACGATTTTCTTCATTGTGTCCTCCTAACGGACGTCTTGGATAGAAAACATCTCCTTTCTCAAAATTGCCCCTGATAACGTGATGATTCCTCGCTCGTTCATATTGCCGTTGGCTTGGGTTGCGCGCGTATTGAATGCGTCGACAAAGCTCTGCATGCCCTGCTTCATAAAGAAGGGGCCGAAGATGGGTGAATTGAACGCGATGGGGACGGAGAAGGCTGCGGCAAGAACGAGCGTAGAGATCCATACGGCCCTGTCTCTTAGGATTAGTTTGAGAAGAAGTCGACAGTACATTTAGAAGCACCTACATTTCTCAAAGCATCGTTAGTTTAATTAATGACAGACCGAATGAAGATACGTGCGACGGGGGCGAGGCAAATGGCTGAGCGGTATTGATACGCGGGTTCAACGGTATCATATTGACCACATAGATTTTTAACTTGCATTTCTACCCGCCCTTTTCGTAGAGTCGCCGATACGTGCTTAGCGCACCCTCGGCGCGTCCGGCAGGCTTTGCGAAATGGGATCCACGAGACTTCGGCGCAGTATCATCTTGCGGGATGCTTCTAATGAGCCTCCCATCCTTCAAAAACAGAATCTCATCGCACTGCCTATCGACCGAATCCAAGATGTGGGATGACATGATGATGCACGTACCAGAATCGGCCAGCTTCCTGAGGATCTCTGAATGCAAGTCCACCCTGCTGGGGTCGAGCGCGTTCATGGGCTCATCTAATAGAAGGTACCGCGCACCCGTCGCATACGCAATCGCCAGGGTAAGCTGCTGCTTCATGCCCTGGCTCAGAGTACGGATCCTCATCTTCGCGAACTCGCCTATCTGCGTTTGTTCCACTATCACTTCGATATCGCGAGCATGTGGCCACATATCGCAAACCATCTTGAGGTGATCTTCCGCACGCAATCCGGGATACAGCAGCGTCCCCTCACCAGGTGCGTAGAAGATCATAGAACGGACCTCTCTTGTACCCGTGCCCTGCGCCTCATCCAGAACGATGCTCCCGTCCACGCGAGGACCCGGCAAACCTGCCATCGCCCGCAGCAACGTCGTCTTTCCATGCCCGTTCGGAGCGACGAGACCGTAGACCGTACCCGGGGCAAACTCAGCGTCCACCGAATCTACGAGTACCTTCTTTCCATAAGAGATCGTCAGCGTTTGAAGGCCAATCATCGAGATCATCCCCTTTCGATCTTTGGAACACTCAGGCGCACCATCAACGGAGATACGGCGCCCAAGACCACCAGCAGAGCGACCGATGCGCCGACGACCTCTCCAAAAGGCATCGCGTTCGTCCCTCGCCCAAGGAACCCAATCGTCCCCACCTGGGAAGCGGGATCAAACGAGGCGAATGGAGCCAGCAGCGCGACGCCCATGCCCGCGCTTTCAACATGAGCGCTCAACGAACCCAACACCAAGAGAACCGCGCAAACCACTCCGGTGACAACGGGGTTGCGGCTAATCGCTGCTGTCAACGCAGCGACGACGGAAATCACGCCGTATGCCATGACCAGCAACGGAATGCTGCACAACACCGCCTCCCCCACCATGGACGTTGTCGAAGCTCCCGCCCGAATGAGAGCGACGGGATACTCCGATCCACCCGCACCGTTCTTAATCAAGGACACAACCGCAGCGGGAACCATCGACACCAAAAGCAGCGCCAAGCCAAGCAGGAGAGACAGCGCAACAGCCGTCAGAAAACGCACATGCGCTGTTGCGGGGACTTGGAAAACCAGAAGGGAACGGCACCGCAGGTAGGTGCACGCAAGCGATGTGACAACCACGGGCAACAGCCAAAACAAGGAAGGAAGCGCTGCCTGGAGATAGGAAAGGAGGATTAATGGGGGCATCTTCGTACTTAACTCGTAAACCTTGGGGTCCGGCAAGCTCGCGATCGACTCGAGCAGAAGGGCGCGCGCCTCCGCACGAGAAGGAGTCTCCGGCTCGATTCCGATCGATTGCAGGAGGGTCGCATCTGCCGCGCCCAGCTCGCCTCGAGCGCGCTCGTACGTCGCAAGGCTTCGAAACCCCTCCGCAGGCGTGGGCGCGTACACGAAACCCGAAAGAGCATCTCGCATGCCTTCCAGGGCCGCTTTGCCCTCGACGTCCATATTCGCAACGTCCTGCTCTAGATACCGATCTATTGAACGGAGCTCCCCATCCCTATACCGAACAGCGGAAACGTCACCAGCGTCAGGAAACACCTCGACCAGAGCCGGGGCCAGCATCGCCGTCGACATTGCAATCGCGCATACGGCGAGGGCAGGAGAATGCAGGAGCAGCTTCCCCATCGTTCTTACGTATGCAACGGCGGAGGTACAAGCGCTCGAACGGGCTGTCGTTCTCGATGCGGTGAAGGAACCTCTCTCAAGACAAATCGGGGACATCGGGCGCGCGCAGCCGCTCTTTCCAGCAACGCAAAGCAGGCTAATTGCCAGCACCTCGATCCCGATTGCGCATACGAGGGTAATCGCGCCACGCTCGAAGCAAAGTCCAGGCAGATTCACTATCTGCGTTGTCGGGTACGGGCTATAGGCGCCGACGGTCAACTCAGTGTTCGCATACGTAAGGGGATTCAACAGGGCGAACTCACGTAAAGCGATGGATCTTCCGTAATACCCGGGAACCATCGTCGCCCCCATCAGGGCACATACGAACACGATTCCAAGCGTAGGGTTATTGGCAATCTTCACGGCAAGGTGAACGACGAGCGAGATGAACGCCGCCACCAAGAATTGCAAGATGGCCGTCTGTGCGAACACCAGCCAAGCCGGTTTGATAACCGGAGTCGCATATTGAACGTAGCCTATCGGATAGAACAGCGAGCCCGGGCCATTCTTCACAAGTGCGGCGATTATCCCTGGAAGATTGACGGCGAAGACGGCAAGCATCGCAAAAACACTCGCCCATACGCTCGATGCAACAAGCCTGCCCAGCTCACCCATCGGTGCCTGGATGATGAGTTTTTCACGTTTGTTAAGACGCGCGGCAAGGAACGAGACGGCAACGGCCGTTGCGGCCCATAGCAAGTACTCCTTCGATCCGTCATAAAAGGAGTACGCTCCATCCGATACCTGCAGAAACGGAAGCAGAGGAGAGAGCGGCGCCAAGACAAGACGCCCCGCGGCAAGAGGGTACAGAAGCGCGGGCATGCTTGATGAAGAGGTATAGACGCCCTCCTCCCCCGCATTCACAAGCGCATCCGCATAGGATGCTGACAATTCCTGCTCAACACGGGTTATTCCCGACTCGAGGTATTCAACCCGTCCGTCGATGCCAGCCGCGCTCCTGAAGACGGGCAGAGCACAAAGAACCATCAACGCAACAACGGCAACACAGAGCGACCTGGAGGAGAGGAGCGACCTAAAGATTGCCTTCGAGATTTTGAGCATATTCATCGCCAACCTTAACCTCATCCAGTCGGAACAGAGGGGCCGAACAAAATGCTCGGCCCCTCCTCGCATCTAGTAGGTGCTATAGACAAATTGCCATTTATCAGTTGTGCCAAGAACACCACAGGAACACATTGCAGCGAGGCGGGATTCCCTATGATGCGCGGATCGGCGATAGCCATTTCGGTAGGAGATCGTCTTGTAAGAGATGTTGAACATCGAGATGCTGTGCCCGCTCACGCCGCGAGGACAGCTGTAGCTCCAGTAGGTATCGACGACGTCGTCCGTATACCCGAGGGGCTCAACGAGGGCACACTGGCTGCTCTCCTGGGAAGGAGGCATCGGGGTATCCGCAAAAGCGGGGGCTCCCGGCAGCAACAGACAAAGAGCGAGGCCGAGGAAAACCAAGAGCTTACACGACTTAACAGTACTGAACATAATCCTCTCCAATCTAGAGGGGTTTCGGTTGCAGCATGCTGTGATTACTTGCCGGCAAAATCAATTTAACATAAACTGTTAAAAAGTAACCTGAGGTTTTTAAATTCTTCGGAGGTTATTATGAGTTACGACAATCGCACTCCCCGGCTTCATTCCTTCCGCATCGCATGTGCGATAGCCTCTGCGGCCCTTTGCGTCACCGCCATCGCACAAGTGGCGTTCTCCTTAAAGCCAGCAATCGAAGTGCTCGACAACCCTGTAATTGCAGACTCCCCCGCGTATCCAGCCCTTGCGATCTCGACATTGGCCCCTGCCGTCATCGGTATCGCCACGACCATCCTCAGCGCCGTTCTCGTGTGGACGATCAAGAGCGGAGACCCCTTCAAGAAAGGGTCTGCGACATGCTTGAAGGTGCTCGGCATTCTCTTCGTTGTTCAAGCTGCCACCAGCTTCTACGCCGGCTCACTCGAAACCTCCGTTTCGATGTTTGGCGGCGAGGGGGCCGTCGGCGCCCAAGAGATCGCTTCATCATTCGATTGGACCTCTCTGGTTCTCGGCATCGTCCTGTTCATGCTTTCCCAGCTCTTCTTGTACGCCCGAGAGCTGTACCTCGACTCCGACGAGATTGCGTAAGGAAACGCCATGCCCGTAATTGTTCGCCTCGACAAGATCATGGCCGAGCGAAAGATTTCCTCGAACGAACTTGCCGAAAGGATTGGAACCACGCCCGTGAACCTGTCCCGTATTAAAAAAGGGCATATTCGCGGCATTCGCTTCAACACACTCGAGCAGCTATGCCTCGCCCTTCGTTGCCAACCCGGAGACCTTCTCGAAGTCATGAGCGAAGAGGATGCCCGAAAGGAGTTCGGACTCGATTGGTCCGCCGAGGATTAGAGGGCGGTCGTACTCGCCCTGCACACGGGGATGCGAATCGGCGAGGTCTGCGGCCTTCGGTGGTGCGATGTGGATTTCGAGACGGGCCTGATCTCGATCAGACACTCGGTGGCGTACGCGAAGGGAATGGGTTCGTTCATCAAGGACACCAAGACCCATGACGCCAGGGGTATCCCCATCGACCCGGTCGGCCTACTCCCCTTCCTGAAGGAGACCCACGAGATCGACTGCGGAAAGCTGCGCTTGCGCGGCCTTACCGGGGCGGTCGAGATCGGGGACTGCTACATCCTGTCGGAGCCGGGCGCGACCTTCGCGACGACAAGCTATATCCGCAGGGCGTTCAAGACGTTCTCGGAGACCAACGGCCTCATGGGCACCAACGACGAGCTGATCACGTTCCACGGCCTTCGCCACACGTTCGCAACGCAGTGGATCCGCCAAGGCGGCGATATCAAGGCGCTCCAATCGATCCTCGGCCACAAGGACGCCATGGCGACGCTCAACGTCTACGCCGACATCGAGCCCATCTCCAAAATCCATAACATGCTGCGCGCCACGCCGTGCCTTTGGCGCGGGCACCTCGGGCCGAGGGTCGATCCGGGTCCCATGTTCCAACAGAGGATCCAGGAGTCCATCGAGACGCTCCAGGCGTTCGGCTACGGCATCACCGAGCCGGACGACCGAAATATCGCCATACGCGACGTGAAGACGAACAGTTGGCTCTAGCTCACCGAGTACGCGGCAGTGCTGGGCCCATCCCAACTGAGGTCACGGTGGTCCGATAGGGGCGCCGCCCGCGGCATGCGCCGCGGAGCGGTATCCCCTACCGAAGGGCGGGGATGCCCTCCGCTTCCAGTTCGGAATCAGCCGTCGGAGGCGTTCGGCTGACTGCGGGAACGGCCTGTCCGCTCAATGTGTTCGGCTGAGATCGGAAATCAACCCAACACGAGCCGGACACGCGCCAGACGGCTCTTCCCCGTACGGCCTTCCCCCTTACGCTCATGTTGCAGGCATGTAACGCCGCAGCGAGCGCGCCTTTTTTGCGCCAGACAGGTACAATGATGAACACTGTACCGTAGCGGAGCGCCCTCGCGCGCCGCAACCACGCGAAAGGGTTTCCCATGGCCGAGATCTCGTCCTCCCGTATCGTCATCACCGTCCTTGGCAAGAACCGCCCCGGCATCGTCGCCGGCGTCACCCGCGTTCTGGGCGAGGCCAACGTCGACATCCGCGACATTACGCAGTCCATTATCGAGGACATCTTCACCATGACCATGCTGGCCGATACCGCCGAGTCCAAGCTCGACTTCGCTGAGCTGCAGAAGGCCCTGGCCGAGGCCGGCGAGCTTTCGGGCGTCAACGTGTCCATCCAGCGCGAGGACGTCTTCAACTTTATGTACCGCCTGTAGCGAGCAAGCCGCTGGGGATAGCCTGACGCGCGCATGCCCATGCAAGTCACCCCGATGCGGCCCGGAGAGGAGCGCGCATGGCCTACGACGCCAAGAAAATCTATTACCGCTTCGATGACCACTTGAGCCGCCTGGTTCTGGATTACGAAGCAAGCCGCCAGATTTCGCCTGAGAGCGAAAACCTCTACCACGGCCTGCCGACCGACCCTTATGACGAGGGCCTGTTCGTAGAGCACAACGTCAAGCGCGGCCTGCGCAATGCCGACGGCTCGGGCGTGGTCGCGGGCCTTACCCGCATCTCGGACGTGCACGGCTACAACAAGGTCGACGGCAAAGTCGTGCCTGACCAGGGCAAGCTCACGCTGCGCGGCTATAGCATCGAGGATCTGGTCAACAATGCCCAGGCCGAGAATCGCTACGGCTACGAGGAAGTCGCCTATCTGCTTATCACGGGTTCGCTGCCCAACAAGGAAGAGCTCGACGGCTTTTGCGAGCGCCTGGGCGCCTTTAGACATCTGAGCGACGAGTACGTCAAAGAGTTCCCTATGACCACGGTGTCGTCGAGCATCATGAACGTGCTCCAGCGCGCCGTGCTGCTGCTCTACGCCTTCGATGCCGAGCCCGATGTAATCACACCCGAGCACGAGATCGACGTTGCCATTTCCATGCTGGCACGTCTGCCCCGCATCGCCGCCTTTGCGCACATGGCATCGATCGCAAAGTGCCACGGTTCGGAGATGCACGTGCCGCACCCCACGCCCGGTCTCTCCACCGCCGAGACCATTCTGCAGGTCCTGCGCGGCGGCATGGCGTTCACCCGCGACGAGGCCATGCTGCTCGACGTGATGCTCATGCTCCACGCCGAGCACGGCGGCGGCAACAACTCCACCTTCGCTTGCCGCGTGCTGTCGTCTTCGGCCACCGACCCGTATTCCGCCTACGCCGCGGCTATCGGATCGCTCAAGGGCCCGCGCCACGGCGGTGCCAATGCCAAGGTCGTGTCTATGCACGAGGACATCCGCGCGCATGTCTCCAACTGGGAGGACGAGGACGAGGTCGCGGCCTACCTGGGCAAGATCCTCGACAAGCAGGCCTTCGACGGCACGGGCCTCGTCTACGGCATGGGCCACGCCGTCTATACGCTCAGCGACCCGCGCGCCGAGGTATGCCGCCGTTACGCGCGCGCACTTGCCGCCAAGAAGGACTTGGGCGAAGAGTTCGCACTCATCGAGCGCATCGAGCGCCTGGCACCCCAGGTCATGCGCGACCACGGTATGACCAAGCCCATCTGCGCCAACATCGACCTGTACACGGGCTTTATCTACAAGATGCTCGGCGTGCCCGAGACGCTCTTTACGCCGCTGTTCGCCGTCGCCCGCATGGCAGGCTGGTCGGCGCACCGCATGGAAGAGCTCTTCTGCGCGCACCGTATTATTCGCCCGGCATACCGTCCGGTAATCGAGCCACTGGAGTACAAGCCACTCGCCGACCGTTAGGACGCGCACCGTTATAGAACACGAGCGTGGCCAGGGTATCACCGCCCTCGGCCACGCTTTTTATGCCAGCAGAAAGGGCTGCATCGAATGATTGTTTTTGGCTCTTCGGTGGTTTCTGTGGGAGAGATTCCGGCATA
>NZ_QSKJ01000031.1:0-555 GCF_003469895.1 Collinsella sp. AM28-11LB | reverse complement strand
GGAGGCCTCGCGGCCTCCCCCTTTTTTGCGTTATATAAACCGACATTTGCCCTATCTGTTTTAGGTGTGTTCGGATTGGCTTTAGTCGAGGGCATCGTAGTCGTTCGCGGCGAGGCAGAGCCGATCTTTTTGCTCATGTCGCTTTCTGGTGGCGCTCAGTCGGCTCCGGGGTTCTGTCGTCACGTATATCCGGACGGATCTTTTGCTCCTTATTTCCAGTACATTAATTAAGGGGCATTGTTTCAATCAAATACATTCCGCCAGTGGTGGCTCTATCTAATTTGTGATAGGGCCCCCACTGGCGTTTATATAGGTTTGTTAACGCTGTCCTTCAATTTATTACGGGCTAACTAGCGGAGATCGACGAGGGTATAAAGATGCTATGTCTACAGTGGACAGCAAGATTCCCGAGGTCATACGGTCTGTCCAGGTTTTATGACCATACGCGTGACTCTGAGCAACTCGGAGCCCAGTTAGTTGATTTGTGAACAAAATATGGAGTGCGCGATTCCCACCCCCGGGGCCCCTCCGGTCTGGCAATATATCTCCTTGCCG
>NZ_QSKJ01000030.1:0-828 GCF_003469895.1 Collinsella sp. AM28-11LB | reverse complement strand
CTCGTTGACCGCCTCGGTCACGTACTTCTTAAGCTGACCGGAGCCGCCCATGCCAATCTCTTCGGCGATCTCAACCTCGGAACGACCGGTGCAGATGGCGGCTGTCGAAAGCAGACCGGACACGCCGGGGCGGTTCTCGGGGTCAAACGTGATCATGCGCTCGGAGTCGGTCTGGCTCTTCTTGATGCGCTTGGCCGTCTCCTCGGCGGTCATCGAAATATTGATGGCGTTGCCGTAGCTCTTGCTCATCTTTCGACCGTCCAAGCCGGGCAGCAGCGGCGTGTCGGACAGCAGCGCGTCGACCTCGGGGAACACCTTGCCGTAGCGGTTGTTAAAGCGGCGGGCGATGGTGCGGGTGAGCTCGATGTGCGGCAGCTGGTCGCGGCCGACGGGCACGACGTTGCCCTTGCAGAACAGGATGTCGCAGGCCTGATGCACCGGGTAGGTGAGCAAAAGGCCGGTGAGCTCATGGCCGCTGGCCTCCATCTCGGCCTTAACCGTTGGGTTGCGCGCCAGCTCGGCCTCGGAGACCAGCGACAGGAACGGCAGCATGAGCTGGTTGGCGGCGGGCACGGCGGAGTGCGCGTAGATCATGGTCTTGTCGGGGTCGATGCCGCAGGCAAGGTAGTCCATGACCATGTTGTACACGTTGTCCTGGATGTGCTCGGTGGTGTCGCGGTCGGTGATGACCTGGTAGTCGGCGATGAGCACGTTGGTCTTGGCGCCCATGTTCTGCAGCTCAACACGGCCCTTGAGGGTACCGAAGTAGTGGCCCAGGTGCAGACGGCCGGTGGGGCGGTCGCCGGTGAGCATGGTGAACTTCTCGGG